>DATKLX010000233.1:0-41989 GCA_035542155.1 Anaerolineaceae bacterium | reverse complement strand
CACGTTTGCATTATTTATATCCGTGTGCCTCTTGGGCAGAGGCACCTCATCCGGGTTAAACGGTCTACCAAAGTCCCGCAGGGTAATGGTGATCGATCTGGTATCCGTTTCACAGGTGCAGGCAATATCTCCTTTACCCTCTCCACCGTAGGCATGGTTTATGATGTTCGCACAGGCTTCATCCACAGCCAACTGAATGGAGTAGACTTCGCTTTTCGAAAAGCCGGCATTTTCCGCGGCCTCCTCGACGAACTTGCTGATCTCAGATAGCTGGTCGTAACGGCCTGGATATACGATTGTTGCCATACCTGTCAAGCCATTTAGAAATGGCCAACCGCAGAGGTGACGTCATCAAAGATTTTTAAGAACGGAAGAAAGCCGGCCATATCCAGCGCGGCATGAACACGTTCGGGAACGCGGGCCAGGATCAGGTCGCCGCGGTTATATTTCCGGCAGTTTTTCAGAGTGGTGACTAAAACGCGCAGACCAGAGCTGGAGATGAAATCTACACTCTTCAAATCCAGGACGATTTTATATTGGCCCCTGGCCATCACCTGGTCCAATTCCTCACCGAGTTGAGGCGCAGATGCGCTATCGATCCTTCCGACAGCTTTGACCAGCGAGCAGCGCTTATAGTTAGTCACCTCCACGTCCATCGCCAACCTCCCATGAAATGAGCGGATTACTGAAATGTTAATGGAATTAATTTGGTTCTTTAGGAATCTCAGTGGGAAGACCTGGTGATCCATCACGGGAAGTCCCAATGAACCATTAAATTATACTCTGGTTCGTTATCCGAGGATCTGATTATCAATCAGGCGAGTTTTTCCGACATACACGGCCATCGATACCAGCGAGGGCCGGTCCAGCTCAGTGACTTCTGCCAGGGTCTGCGCGTCTGCAAAAGAAATGTATTGGACGCGCGCGAGCGGCTCCTGGTGAAAGATTTCTTCCATGGCCGCTTTGATTGGAGCAACCTCGCGCTGTCCCTGCTCGTATAGCTGGCTGGCGGTCGTTAAAGATCGGAACAGAACAACCGCGGCTTTTCTTTCCTGGGGGTTGAGGTAGATGTTGCGGCTCGACATAGCCAGCCCATCCGCTTCGCGGACGATCGGGCAGACCTGGATCGCGATTGGATAGCTCAGGTCCCGCGTCATCTGGCGGATCACCGCGACCTGCTGGGCATCTTTCTGGCCAAAAAACGCTTTGTGCGGGCGGGTCGCGTTGAACAGCTTCGCCACGACGGTGGTCACGCCCTGAAAATGGCCGGGGCGAAGGGCTCCTTCAAGATGGCCGGTCAATTCTTTCACCGTTACCCAGGTCTGGTATCCTGCGGGATACATGACCTCCGGCGTAGGCGCCCAAACCAGGTCTACCCCTTCTTTTTCCAGTAAGGCAAAATCGCGGGGCAAATCCCTGGGGTATGCGGCCAGATCTTCGTTGGGCCCAAACTGGGTAGGGTTGACAAAGATGCTGACCACGACGCTGGCGCATTGTTCCCTGGCGGCCCGGACCAGGGACAGGTGTCCCTCGTGCAAAAAGCCCATCGTGGGAACCAGGCCGACCGGTTCGGCAAGAGCTGCCCGGGAGGCTTGTAGATCGTTCAGTTCGACCACTGTCTGCATCAGCGGGATGTTTCCTTTCATAGCGAAATTTTGGCCTTGATCAGGTGAACCATGGTCTGGTTGATCGGGGTAAGGATTCCCAGTCGGGAGCCGGTCCTGCAGATAAAGCCGTTGATCGCCTCTATTTCTGTCGGCGCGCCCCGGAGGACATCCTGCAGCATCGATGAGCGGTTCGCGGCCGTCTTGCGGGCGACCTGCCAGACCGCTTCTTCCAGCCGGAGAGGGTCCAGGTTGATTCCAATGGCTCTGGCCACCCGGACAGTTTCGTCAACCGTGGCCTGGATGAGCTGCCGTGCGTGCGGAGAAGCGAGGAGAGCGCCGTTGGGTACCTCGAGCAAGGCGGTCAGGGGGTTGATCGCTGCGTTGATGGCCAGTTTCTGCCAGAGAGCCACGGTAAAATCCGCATCGGTTCGGACGGCCAGGCCGGCGCGGTAGAGGGCCGGTAACCAGGGCTCTAACCTGGCGCTGGCTTCCACGACGATCTCTCCCTCTCCGCCAGCGCGGACATCCCCGGGGCCGAGGAGTGTGGCTCCAATCGTTACCATGCCTGCAGCGGATCTTTCCGCCCCCAGAGAATCAGCCAGGATTTCACGGTTTCCCAGCCCGTTCTGGAGCGTCAGGGCAACCCCCTGGGGGTGTAAACAATTTTTCAGTTGCTCTGCCGCCCGCGCGGTCTGCCAGGATTTGACCAGGACCAGGGCGAAAGGCGCGCCTGCTACCTGGTCTAAGGAGGAGGTCGCCAGCACCCTGATCGTTTGCACCTGGCCATCCCCGGTTGTCAGGCGGATGCCTCTGGCTTGGATGGCGCCAATCCCGGCTTCCCAGGTGCCAAGCATGCGAACCGCCTGGCCCGAAAGAGCCAGGCGAGCTGCCAGCAAACAGGCCATTGCACCCGTACCGACGATCAGAATGAACTCACCCATCGATCATTCCGGGTGTTTCTTAAGGAATGCGTCCCAATCCTCATCGGGCATTTCTACGATGTGCTCCGGAGCAGGGAACTCCCGCTCCCGGACGTCTTTTTGATACATTTCGAAAGCATTCAGCATGACCGTGAAAAGATCCGCATATTTACGCACGAAGCGGGGGGTGAAGCGGTCGAACAGGCCGAGAAGATCCTGGGTCACCAGAACCTGCCCGTCACAACCGTTGCCGGCGCCGATCCCGATGGTAGGGATCTCCAGTTTTTTAGAAAGCCAGGCAGCCAGCCGGTTGGGAACCGATTCCAAAACGAGGCCAAAACAACCGGCACCCTGTAAGATCAACGCATCTTCTACCAGTTGATCTGCTGAGAGCGCGTTCATTCCCTGGGGGATGAAACCGCCGAGGCGGTGAATGCTTTGTGGGGTCAATCCCAAATGGCCCATCACGGGTATCCCGGCTGAAACAATCGCCCGAACGGTATCGGCTCGCTCTTTTCCACCTTCGAGCTTGACCGCATCCATTCCGGCCTCCTGAAGAAATCGTCCGGCGTTGCGCACCGCTTCAGGGATTGAGATCTGGTAGGAAAGAAAGGGCATATCCCCTATCAGGAGCGCTTTCTTCGTTCCCCGGGCGACCGCTTTGCAGTGATGCAGCATATCCTCGATGGTCACCGGTAGGGTGGTCTCATATCCCAGCACGACCATTCCCAGCGAGTCGCCCACCAGGATAGAATCCAGGCCAGCCTGGTCGAGGACTACTGCGGTCTGGTAATCGTAGGCAGTGAGCATGGTGATCGGCTCGCCGCGAAGCTTCTTCTGGCGAAAGGTACGCACGGTCACCTTTTTGCGCGTGAGAGGGGAGGTGGTGGTTGTCGACACGTTTGCTTTCCAAACCAAACAATTTCTATAGATTATATCCCGAGTCGTGCGCGGGGAATCGATCCGCCAAACCAATTTTGAAATAATATTTTACTTATCGGGTAAGATGGAGGGGAATTCACAGTCGAACTCGCCCTGATCTTGGGTCAGCGTTTTCCAGTCCTGGATAAGGTCGTTGAAGCTGATCTGACTGCGGAAATGGGCTGAGGCGAGACCTTCCAGCACCGGTTTCAGGTCGAGCTGCGAGCTTTGTTTCTTGAGCCGGGCGCAAATTGCCTTGCCAAGGGTGGTTTGAGAAGGCAGCGCATCGTCCCACTGTTCCCAGGGCATGATCAGGGCCGGTTTTGGGGCATCTCCTCCCAGGAAGCCCAGGAACTGCTCAGCGCCGCTCTGGTCGATCAGGATATACCCATTCCAGGCGAAATGATAATTCTGAACTGCTTTGAGGAATGCAGGATGGAGAGAGCGGTTATCCACCAGCGAAAATGAGCTGACCAGCTCGTCTGCGTTGTTGGCAGGGTAGAGCGGCACCAGCATCAAACGCGGCGTATCGAGTCGATAAATCACGGTCCAAAGGCCTGCCAGCCTGGGTTTGGAGTCCTGCAGGTCGTCGGTAAGGATGATCAGGATCGTACGCTGGGTTGAGGAGGGAAGCGGGGAAGGAGTGCTGGAAAAGTGGGTCGGATCGGTTATCTTAAGGGAACCACTACCAGCCTGCAATCCAATCAGCAGGCAGGCAATAAAGGCGATGATCGACAGGACGATGACAACGGCTTTCATGAATCGCCGGATCCCCAGGAAGGCCGGGGAAGCACTCTTGTTTGAAACTCAGTCACGATCTTTATGAATATACTTTAATTGTGGCTCACTGAAATCCGGTGAACCGATAAACTCCTGGTTGTTTTGAGCAATGAGCCTGCCCAGTACCTCAAAGAAAGGATTCCGGCTCGAGTCTGAGCGGATCAGGCTAAAGGTTTCCCCCTCGGGATGGGCAGATGGATTCAACTGGCCGTAGAAGGCCGCGCCGATGTATAACTGGGCGCGCATGAGACGGTATGCCTGGATCAACCAGAGGGTCTGTTTTTGAGGTTCAAGGGTCGCGGATTCGCCTCCATGAATTTTACCAGAAGGCCCGGAAAAATGGGTGATCCAAAGTATACCAGAAGCGTGATGATTTTCCAGCATAACTTGCCTGATCTCTTCATAATGCCTCAGAATATGCTGCTGCCCCTCGCCAGGCGAGGAATTCTCCGGAGACTGGAGAGGGTCCCCGGTTAATTCAGGCAGGCGCAGGCTGATCACCGTGGTCTGGTCCAATCCGCCAGTCTGATACAGGCCTCTCAAAAAGGTCAAATCGTCCAGGTCGCCGTTATCTGGATGGGTGGAAAGAGGGGCCAGGCCTCCAGCGGCCAGAAGGATATCGAGATTGGCATCTCGCAACGCGGCGCGTGTACCTCTGAGCAGGTTAAGATAGGCGCCGGGATCTGGAATGGCGCCCCAGGCCTGGCGGATATTGGCCTGGGGAAAAAGCTCAATCGCCCGGAGAGCGGGATATCTCCTGGCCAGGTTGGTCGCGAACCAGGCGGTCATCGCCGGATCAGGACCCTGAGGCGTGGAAGCCCAGGCGGGTGCGTTGGTGATGCTCAGCAATACGGATATGTTCGCCTGCTGGGCAAACTGCATAACCTGGTCAAGGATTTGCAGGTCGGGCTGAGATTGGCTGTCGGGCCAACGGGCGCTCCAATTGAAATCTATCCCGATCCAATCAACACGTAAGGTGGAGAGAGCCGGCAGGCTTTCCAGGACCTGCTTGCCATCCAGGTCCACCCGGACTCCATAGCCAAAATCAGCCGAAGAGGGAGCGCCTCTGGACGCCTGGACTTTCCCGGGGGCGAGAAATCCCAGGATGAGGATCAACGGTAACACCAGGCGGCTGAGATAAGGTTTCATGATTTCCTAACGAATGGCTAATCCCAGGCTGCCCATCACATAACCCAGCCCCAGACCAAATCCCGCCGATAAGAGGATCGCTGCGGGGATCCAGCGTGCTTTCCTGGGGTCTTCAAGGTACTGGTAGGTCTGGCGGATAAAGGACTGCACTGTTTTCGATTCGGTCATCAAGGGGATCGCGCGGTCCCAGAATGAGATCTCGATTTTGTTGAGGATGTTAGGTGCGTGCATCGTTATTCTCCGTTGGGTTAGCGAGAAGTTGTCACTTTGATGATTTTTCCGCGGTCGCTGGCGACGACTCTGACGATGCGGGGCATTTTTTTGCCGCCTTCGAGGGTGACGCTGCCCTTATAGGTGAGGAGAAAGTTGGGGCAGGCTTCTGAAGCCCCGGGCTGGGCCTGGACTTTGGGGGCAGCGCCGTCCACTTCAGGGAAGCGGCGGTAGATCTGCTTGTTAATTGTTTCGATCGTCCTGGCATCCATTGCGGTTCCTTTGAATCAGCCGGCATAGCGGGCGCGACGGCGCATGAAGGCGGGCAGATCCAGGTTGACCGTTGAGCCGGAGAGCTCGACCTGTGTTTTGGGAGCGCTGCTGGCCGGCTGAGCCTGGGGGACGGCCTGTGTCTGGGACCACTGCTCGCCAGCGATTGGCCGGGCAGCCGCGTCATTCCATGCGAAGGAATTGGCCTGGGGCGTGGCCGTCGCCGAGAAACCCTGGGGAGCCGGCCGCTGCGGAACCTGGGACTGTCCGTTTGCGGTCCGTTCCCCGTTCTGGATCTGGCTGAGGGTTGGCCGGGTGGTGGGGATCGGCTGAGGTTGGTGAAGATTCGGCTGGGCGACGGCCTTGACCGGTTCCTGAACCGGGAGGACTCTCTCCACTCCGGGAAGTGCCTCTTCAATGGGGGTCGCCCCAATCCCGGTGACGATGAGAATCACCTGTGCGCGATCCTGCATCCGTTCATCGTTGATCACGCCGGGGATGATCTCGGCGCGATTGCCGGACTGCTCCTGAAGGTGGGTCAGGGCTTCAGCGACCTCGAAGAAGGTCAGGTCCGACCCCCCGGTGAAGTTGACGATCATTCCGGCCGCGCTTTCGAGGGAGACCGATTCGAGTAGCGGGTGGTGCATGGCCTGCTCGAGCGCCTGGCGAGCTTTTCCATCACCCTGGCCCTGGCCGATAGCCATCATCGAGCCTCCGCCCAGTTGCATCAGGCGCCGGACGTGGGCGAAATCGACGTTGATCAGGCCGGCCTCGGTGATCAATTCGGAGATCCCCTGGATTCCCTGACGGAGTACGTCATCAGCGAGGCGGAAGGCCAGGTCCATGGGCAGGTCCTTGGGGGCAACGTACAACAGCCGGTCGTTGGGGACGGTGATCAGGGTGTCGCTGTGCATGCGCAGCTTTGCCAGTCCTTCACGCGCGTTGCGCTGGCGGCGACCCATCTCAAACGAAAATGGGGTGGTGACGATGGAGATGGTCACCGCGCCAATCGAACGGGCAACCCGCGCCGCGATCGGGATGGAGCCTGTCCCGGTGCCGCCGCCCATCCCGGCAGTAAGAAATACCATATCGGCGCCGGCCAGAGCTGCGCCAAGCTCGCGGTAGCTTTCCTCGGCGGCGGCTTCACCGATCTCCGGCGTTCCACCGGCACCCAGGCCGCGGGTGACCTTCGGCCCAAGCTGGATTTTGACCGGGGCCAGGGAGCTTTCGAGGGCCTGGCGATCGGTGTTCGCAGCGATGAACTGTACGTTGTTCAACCCCAACTCGATCATGCGGTTCACCGCATTGCATCCGCCTCCACCCAGGCCTAATACCTTCAGGACAGGTTGGTGGACAGTGATGGGGGTATGCCGGATTGGATTGGAAGCCATGCTCAAGTTCATTTTTTCACCTCTCTGCCAGGATTGTTGCAATACTTATGCCATCGCCGCTAATCCGCTCGACCACGCAACCGGCGGAGCGAATCTGATCCAGGGTGTCATCGGAAATCTGCTCGGGCCCGCCGATGACAGTGACTTTCGCGGCCAGTTGGGCTTCTCTGGCCGAAAAACCGATCGTCGGTTGGTGTTTTTTGACGAACGGGCGGATGATATCCAGGTGCCAATCGGCAACGCCCCATTCATACATGGGCAGGAGAAGGTAATGGTCAATCGGCCGGGATTTTGCCTTCGATTCGCTCCGCGGTGCGGCACACTCCGGTTTTTCACTGTGGCTCGCTGCCCACTGGCGCACCACAGAAACCGCCGGCCGGCACTGGCCGTCCGCCAGGTACCAGGCCTGTGCGGCGAATGGCTCTTCGGGGCTGCAGGCCAGAAGCCAGAAACAGCCCCCGATCACCTGCTCAGGAAGAGCTTCGAGGGTGAGCTCTTCGTTCTCGGGATCTGGCACGGTCTCCCCGGCCAGCAGGCGGGCAATCGCCAGGCTTTGCTGAGCGTGGATGATCGCGTCGACCTCTGGGATCGAGGGCGCCTGCGGGTCCACCAGAGCGCCCAGACCGAGGAGAAGAATGGAGGGCGTTTTCCCTAGAACGGAATGTGCCACGGCCAGGTACCAATCCACGATGCGAAAACCGCGCTGGTCCTGCTCGCCCCCGGGGGTGAAGTAGGGCCGGGCCCCGGGCCAGCGCTCGGGACCCCCGCCACCCCAGTTCAAAGAGTGCGTACCGGTCCAGGCATACGCGGCGAGGGCCAGCTTTTCCGTGAGCTCTTTCTGTTTGCGGCGCAGCAGGGCGCCCAGGGCTGCTCGCAAGAACGCCGTATCCCAATAATTGCCGCCCGGCTCCAGTGGCGGGAACACTGGGGTCAGGCCGGCATGGACGGCCCATTCGGCCACGGGGATGAAGCGGTCGAGGAACCGCTCGACGAGGTCCTCCTGCGCCCAGGTCGAAAGGGTCCAGGATGAGCGCGAGTTTGGGCGGTCGAACAGGATCACGTAGCGGACTCCCCAGCGTGCGTACTGCTCAAAAAAAAGAGACAGGTCCGCCACCGCCGGTGGCTCGCTCAACGAAATGGGGAAATGGATCACCGGTTCAATACTGGCGTCGATCAGGCCGCGGATAAAGTGTTCGGGGATCGCGCGATCGGTAGGCGCTACCAGAATCACCCAGGAGGCGCTCAGGGCACGCAGCTCTGGCAGCCAGAGCTGCAGATCGCTCTCGCGGTAGTGGAGCGTATCCGGAAAGTAGTGAAATCCGACGCGATGATTTGGTGAGGAGGATGTGGTCTTGTCCATCATATTCTAGCTCTGCCGTTATCAGGTTGAACCGGTTGGTGGGTTGTTTTTTGATCTGTCTGAATAGGAGCAAGATATATGCCATTCATGGGGCATTTGGGGTCGAAGACGGCCCAGAATTACCACGGGTGTCTCAAAGATATCCGGTGGTAAAAGTTGAGTTATACTATACCCAATGACCTATCTGTTCTCTCAAGGCCTTCATGAAAGGAACCGTTTTTCACCAGTATGATTCTGGTCACCGGTGGTACGGGTTTCATCGGTCAGGTCCTCATCCGGCATCTCGTTTCTTCGAGCAAACCGGTGCGCAGCCTGATCCGGCCATCCCGTTCTTCTCCCAATTTACCCAGGGGCGTGCCGGTCGAAGCGGCAGTCTGCGGCATCAAAGATGAGCGCGGCCTGCGCGCCGCGATGAAGGGCGTGGATACGATTTTCCACCTGGCCGGGGCTGAACGCTGGGGCGGGCGCGGCGACTTGCTCTCTGTCGATATCCAGGGCACCCAGGCGATTGCGCGCGCCGCGGCCGATGCTGGAGTCCAGCGGATTTTTTACCTAAGCCACCTGGGCGCGGACCGGGCCTCGGCCTACCCGGTCTTGAAGGCCAAGGCGATTGCCGAGAGCTATATTCGCCAGAGCGGGGTGCCATACACGATCCTTCGCTCGGCCGTGGCCTTTGGCCCGGGAGACACGTTTACGTCAGGCCTGGCCATCCTGGCCAACATGCTCCCGGGAATTTTTTTTCTTCCTGGCGATGGAAGCACCCTGATCCAGCCCATCTGGGTAGAAGATCTGGTCACCTGCCTGACCTGGTCGATGGATAACCCGGCGACCATCAACCAGACCTTATCGCTGGGTGGAGCAGATATTCTCACCTTCCGCCAGGCAGTTGAAGAGGTTTTGATCGCGACAGACCAGCAGCGCCTCTACGCGCCGGTATCCCCGGCATATCTACGCGCCATAACAGTCATGTTCGAGCACCTTTTCCCGGCCTTCCCGATCTCGGTATTCTGGATGGATTACCTCGCCGCAGACCGCGCCTGCGGGGTTGATGACATCCACCGGGTGTTTGGCTTGCTGCCAGCCCGATTTAACCAGCGGCTGGAGCATTTGAAAGGCCAGCCCTGGCGCAAACGGATGTTCCGACTCCTGGCGCAGAGAGAAGCCAGGATCTAGAGGATAATGAATGCGCGCTTTTTGTATTCACGGCCACTTCTACCAACCCCCGCGCGAAGACCCGTTGACTGGAGAAATCCCCATCGAGGCGGGCGCGGCACCCTTCCGGAACTGGAACGAGCGCATTCACGCTGAGTGCTACCGGCCTAACGCTGAGTTGGGCAACTTTGAGCGGATCAGCTTCAATATCGGTCCGACGCTGTTCACGTGGATGGCGGGTTATGATCCCCAGACGTACCAGCGCATCCTCGACCAGGATCGGGCCAACGTGGAGCGCTACGGGGTGGGCAACGCGATGGCCCAGGCATACAATCACACCATCCTACCCCTGGCTACAATAGACGATAAAATCACCCAGGTGCGATGGGGGATCGCCGATTTCAAATACCGCTTCCAGCGCATGCCCAAAGGGATGTGGCTGCCGGAAACGGCAGTTGATCTGGAAACCCTGGAGGTCCTGGCGGACCATGGGATCGAGTATACGATCCTGGCTCCCTGGCAGGCGAACTCAGAAGAGGTGGACACTTCGCAGCCTTACCGGGTAGACCTGCCGAACGGAAAAAGCCTGGCGGTGTTTTTTTATCACCGCGAGCTGAGCACACGGATCAGCTTCGACCCTGGCGCGACGGTCAACGCGGACCAGTTTCTGGAAAACGCGGTCATACCGAATTACCGGGTTGAATCGCTCCGGCGAACGGAGAGACAGCTCATCATGGTTGCCTCGGATGGTGAGCTGTACGGCCATCACCAACCCTTCCGGGACAAATTTCTCGCCTACCTGATAGATGGGGCATTAAAAGAAAGCGATGTGAGCCTGACCTTTCCAGGATTGTGGCTGAGCCGCAACCAGGTGAAACGCTCAATCTCGATCCGGGAGAACACCTCCTGGAGCTGCCTGCATGGGGTAATGCGCTGGAAAGGAGAGTGCGGCTGCACTCCCAAGGGGAAATGGAAAGCTCCGCTGCGGCGGGCTTTTACGAATCTGGCGAACAAGATCGACCAGATTTACGTTTTTCTGGCCAGCACGATGGTTAGCGACCCGCTGGAGTTACGCAACCAATATATAGAGGTGATGCTGGGGAAAAGGACGCTGGAAGATCTTGCGCATAGCCATGAAATCCGCGAGATGAATGAAGCGGATCTGTGGAGGCTGAACATTCTGCTCTCAGCGCAGTACCAGCGCCAGCGCATGTTTACCTCCTGCGGCTGGTTCTTCGACGATTTTGATCGCATCGAGCCACGCAATAACGTGGCTTACGCTGCCCAGGCGGTCTGGCTGACCTTTATGGCCTCGGGAGTGGATCTGAGCGATGAGGCGATGAGCTACCTCCACCTGGTGAAAAGCTCGCGCAGTGGTCTGCGGGCGGATCAGATCTTCGCCCATTACCTCAGCCGGTCACAGTCGAATCTGTCTGTATCATAAGAAATTGAACCAACAAGAACACGAAGTACACAAAGAGAAAAAAGGTCTGGATCCTTTCCTTCCTTTGTGTACCTGGCGTTCTTTGTTGTGATGATTCTGAAATGGCTTAAATAGCGGCAGTCTCGATCAGGCTGCCGAGCAGCCTGCGCACCTGGTAGCCGGAATTTTCCTCGGCCTCCTTGAAGCGCTCGATCAGCTCAAAGCAGGTGATGAATTGCTCGACTATCTGGACCGAGCTCTGGTTTGGATCGCCGGCGATCTGGATCACGCTGAGGAGCATCATCCACCACAGCAGGCGGTCAAAAGATTCCTTGTTATACCAAAGGATGTCCTTGTAGCGGTTTATCCCCAGGAATTTTTGAATTTCACCCTGTTCCAGCCAGTTTTCGAGGATCTGGAAGGGTTGCTCCTGTTTTTGCCTGGTGTACCAGCATTGCTGGCTGGTGAGAATGCGGATTGTGTTGACCACTTCCTGAGCGGCCTGATCGTCGAGCCCAAAATCGCGGGCCGTTGCCGCGATCAGCCTGCCGAACAACCACTCGTCCAGCCAGGCTCGGCTGTATTCTTCAAATCCTTCATCGGTCACGATTTTGCCCAGGTTGTGAACGAACATCCATCCCAGGAGAGTCACCCATTGAGCAGGATCGTCTTCCAGGTTCTCCTGCAGGTATTCAATGGCTTCCTGGTATTTCCCACCGCTGGAGGGAAGTGGGTAGCGGTACTGCAAGGCCGGTATCCACAGCAATACTTCGAGCTGGCTGCGGTTTTCGCGGGCCAGCAGCGTCGGATCGCCCCGGCCGCCCACCCGCGCGCGGATTGCCTGGAGCAGATTTAGTTCCTTGATCTCAACCTCGTCGAGCAGTGCCTGGTCCGGGGGTTGAACCGGCTTCTGGTTGGGGTTGACGCGGTCATCCATCAGCCGCCGGAACATCCCGGCGTTGACCAGTTCGTTGAACGGATCGTGGATTGGTTGAAGGAAGAGCTGCTGGATTGCCTCATCAATGTTGGGAACGCCGCGTCCGCCCAGATATTCGCACACCCGGCGGTACTGGCGGCGCTCGTTGTCCTGGATTTCGCGGAAATCCAGGAAAGTATGGTATTTGTATGCCTCCAGCTCCACATAGAGCCCCTTTTCGACCAGCTCCTGGCTGGAACGGATATATTCCAGATTGGAGCTGGCGTCTCGGAAGATCGAGAAGAATGTATCCCGGGCGTGCAGGCCGAGCGCTTCGCCCAGGGTGCGTTGGACGAGCTGACGGGTGCCGCCATGGCCGGTGCGCGCAGAATAGGCCGCGGAAACCCGAATCCAGCCCGCAGTCCGGGCGAATTTATTATGGTAGATCACCAGCGAGTGCTGCCCATCGACCCCGTTGGAATAGGCGTATACGTCTTCGTTGACGGTTCCTTCCGGGGTGAAGAAATCGTAGAGCAGGAAATTATCCACCCCGGCGAACTGGCGGCGGCGGTGGAGGAGGGGGAAGATCTCCCGCTCATGGCGCTGGATCAGCGCTTCATCGGGGGTTTCATCCCAGTAGGCGCGGCGGAACTCCATCCCGTACTTTTCTGAAAAGCCCTCGATCTGGCCGTGGCCGATCATGGGCAGGCCGGGCAGTGTGGCGAGCAAAGTGCAAACGCCGAAATACTTATCCCCTTTGCCAAACTGATCCACGGCGGTGCGCTCGTCGGGGTTGTTCATGAAGTTGACGAAGCGTTTCATAATCTCCGGGTCGAATTCGAGCGTATTTTTCAAAATTGATCGGTATTTGGCGTTATCCTCATTACGCAGCAGGTTCATAAAGGCGCTGTTATATACGCGGTGCATTCCCAGCGTGCGTACGAAATAACCCTCCATCAACCAGAACGCCTCGGCCAGGAGGAGCGTATCGGGAACCTCGCGGGCCACACGGTCGACCACCTCGCGCCAGAACTCCTCGGGCATCAGGTCATCGAACTGTTCTTTGGTCATCCCATAATCGGAGCGGGATGGGATATCGCCGCCGGTTCCAGGCTCCGGGTACCACAGGCGCTGGAAGTGTTTTTTGGTCAGGGTCATTGCAGCGTCGAAGCGGATGATGGGGAACTGCCTGGCCACGTGGAGGATGGTCTGGATCACCGCCTCGCGAACTTCAGCCACCAGGTAATTGAGCTGAGCGGTATCGTTCCAGGGCATCGACGTGCCGTCGTTGCCATGATAGATATATTTTTCGCTGCCGGTCCAGCGGTCCACTCGCTTGAACACCACCGCGGCGTCGCTGCGGGAGTAATAATGGTCTTCCAGGTCAATGCGGACCCGATTGTCCTTCGACAGGTCGGGCCCATTGAATGAATAGGATGGAAACGGGCTGTAATCCAGCGATATAAACCAGTTGGGATGCTCCATCACCCACTGCGAGTCGATCCCCATGTGGTTGGGCACCATATCGCTCGCCAGACGGATGCCGCGCTGCCAGGCCCGGTCGCGCAGGTTCTGGAAGGCTTCCTGCCCGCCAAGATCGTGGGAGATCGCGTAACCGGCCAGCGAGTAAGCGGAAGCAACTGCCTCAGGGTTGCCAGTGAGCTGTTTGATCCGTGCAGAAGCTTCGCTGCGCTCCCACAACCCGATCAGCCACAGGCCGGAGATCCCACGGTGGGTTAGAGTGTCCAACTCTTCATCGGGGATCTGGTCCAGGCGGTGGATCGGCCGCTGGTATTTCTTGCTCAATTGGTCCAGCCAGACAAAGCTGTTCTTTGCGATCAGGACCAGGGTAGGCATCCATTCCCGATCAGGGCTGAAGCGCTCCGCCTCGAACTCCAGTCCCGTTCCGCGGTACACGGGCACGCCGATCGGGCCCGGCCCGCCGCCGAAAACCGCCCGTTCCTCTTCCTTGATCAAATCCAGACTGCCCAGCAGCCGGTAGAGGAACTGGCCCAGGAGACTGCCCCAACGCTCGCGAATATATTCGAGCTGCCCGGATAATGAGTAGGGCACGGCAACCGCAGGGCTGCGCAGCATATCCACCAGATTCTGATGATCCGGGCCAAAATGGGGCTGCTCTTCAAAAAACTCGCGGGTCAGGTCGATGATTTTGGAATACTGCGTCTCTTTCACCAGGCGGGACTGATCGAATAGCTCCGTGTAGGGCGCCATGGCCGGGTTGCTGTTTTCCAGCCAGAGCACCAGCATTTCTTCGAAAAGGATCTGCCGGTTCGAGACCCCGCCGGTGGTTCCGACCAGGTAGTCATCCAGGCTGATTTCGTGGCGGTATACACTCAGGGGTGGAAACTCGTCCGCGAAGGTCATCAACGTGCGGTCGACCTGATCGCGACCGAGCTCCTCTTCCAGGCTGGCGAGGAGTTTCTCAAGGACCTGGGGGTCGACCTGGTGGCGATAGAGGCCAATGACGTAATGGAGGATCTCGTCGATCATGCCCATGGCGTTGATCTGCCCGGCCTTGACCGCCTGCTCGGGAAAATTGAGCAGGTCACGCTTCTGGTTCATCTTCTGGGTAAACAACCGGGCGGCGTGAAAGTTGGCGAAGACGACGTTGCCGCTGAGAGTAAAGAGGGACTGGTCGAACTGGTATTTGTCCCTGGCATTGCGCGAGACGTGAAACTCCATGATCGGCGCGGGTTTATTTTCCATGGCTGTCCTCCATGGTTTGATTATATAGCATTGGGGGGCTCTCGGACCAGGAAAATCAGGTCGAACGAAGGAGATCGGGGAGTGCGATCCAATTGCCCGGCTTGCCGGTAAGCTCAACTCCAGGGACCAGCTCGCCGGCCTGGAACAGTGCGCGCAGCGGCGGCTCGAGGTCGCCGGGTTTCCAGCCAAACAGGCGGGTCAGGTCTCCGGTCTGGGCAACTCCCATCGACTGGAAATAGCAGCGCAGCAGGTAAATGCGTGCTTCCTTCTCGGAGATATAGCGCGCCTGTTCAGGGAGGTCAGGGAAGTGGCGCGCGGTGATTTCGTAAATGAAGGCATATTTCCACGCGCCGGCCTCAGCGATCCCCACTGGCAGGATTTTGAAATCTCCCTGGAGCACATCCAGGGCCTTGTTGAAACGGCCGTCGCTGTCCCGGCTGGTCAGATGAGCCCCGCGGCGCAGGGAAATCGTATCCAGCGGTCCCGAAGTCAAAAGGGCCTCGTAGACCAGCCTGGCCTCCAGGGTCAGGCGGCCCTGCTCGTACTGGAGGAGATAATCCTCTTCTGGGGAGCCATAATTTTCGGTGAGGGCGTAAAAATAGGGCGCCGCTGCCAGGGAGACCATGGCGTTCCGGCGGTGCAGCACCCGGCCATAATACCAGCGCCGCTGACCCAGCAGCGAATCCTTCCAGCCCCAGGTCTTGTGACCGGGGTCGTCGTGTTCGTCGGGCACCGGCCGGTCGCCGGCGGCAGCGGTCCACAGGCTGGGAAAAAGGACTCCTTTGATCGGCCAGAAGAACACAAATCCGCGTTGATTGACATACTCCACCGCTTCCTCCGCGGAATTGAGCTGCCGGTCCTGTCCGATCAGGAAGGCGCGGTCGCGGAAAGCCTGGAGCTGCTCAGGGTCGAGTGATGTTCGGGACATAGCGGCGCGAACCCCTGTCAGCGAACCCGTACGAGGATGTGAGTGACGATATTCGATCCGCTGCCGCCAATATTTTGCGCCATCCCGATCCGGGCGTCGGGCACCTGGGTGCCGCCGGCCTCGCCGCGCAACTGCTGGACTACCTCGACGATCTGGTACATACCGGTAGCGCCCACCGGGTGGCCGCGGGCTTTTAATCCCCCACGGGTGGCGATCGGCACGCGGCCGGCAGGCAGGATCTGGCCATCCAGGGCCAGGCGCGGCCCCTGGCCGCGCTCAGCGAACCCACAGGCCTCCAGCGAGAGGGCAGCCATGATCGAGAAGGCATCGTGAAGCTCGAAGACGTCGATGTCATCCGGGCCGACCCCCGCTTGCTGGTAAGCCTGCCTGACAGATTTCTCCGCCGCGGAGAGCCACAACGGATCTTTACGGCTGTGCACCGCGATCGTGTCTGTGGCGGATCCAGACCCGGCGACCTGGATCACCGTCGCTCCATTGGGATGAATCGTCTCCAGAGGGACGACCAGGGCCGCAGCGGCGCCGTCACCCATCGGCGAAGCGTCGAGGAGGTTGATCGGGTCGGCAATCATCGGGGCACGCTGGTAGTCGCTCTCGCTGACCGGATCCTGGAAGCGGGCGAAGGGATTGTGGACGCCGTTGGCATGGGCATTGATCGAGAAGTCGGCAAAATCGGAATGCTTCCATCCGTACTCATAGATGTAGCGCCGCATGATCAGGGCGTTGATGGCGACAAAGGAGAGCCCCTGGCCGGCCTCATAATCGGCGTCTGCCGCGGTTGCCAGCGCCGCGGTCACTTCCGGACCCGGGCTGTCGGTCATCTTTTCCACCCCAACCGCCAGGGCCGATTCGACCACCCCGGAGGCCACAGCAGTCACGGCAGACCGAAAGGCAGCGCCCCCTGACCCGCAGGCCGACTCTACCTTCACGGCTTCACTGTAGCGCAGGCCGATCCAATCGGCAAGGAGGGAGCCGAGGTGCTGCTGGTGGCTGGACACGCCGGAGAGCATATTGCCCACGTAGATGGCATCCGCGAATTCCCGGCCGGCGTCTTTCAGCGCCTCGAGGGCGGCTTCCCCCGCCAGGATGCGGATCGATTTATCCCAGTGCTCGTCAACTTTTGTCTGTCCGATTCCGATCACAGCGACTTCGCGCATCGTTACAATCCTTTTGATCCTTGATCTTTCTCATGTACCATTTGTATTATAGGATGGGTTTCTGTCAGATCCTATCAGAAATGCAGAGAAAGCAGTGGATGGCAGTAAAAAGCAATAAAGGGCAGTGAAAATCAGTAGATGGCGGTCAGTGTGCTACAATAGCAGAATGCATCGCGGCTCCATCATCCCCAATTTTCGCAATGGCATACTTCCAATTCTGGTCCTGTTATTGACCGGCTGCGGTGAGCTGACAGGACCGTCGGTTCAACCTCCGGAAGACGCTCCATCTCCTGGGCAGCAGGCCAGCGCGACCCGCACCCCTTTCCAACCCCTGCCGACTGCCACCCTCACGCCAACAGCGACGCTCACTCCAAAGCCCAGGCTTTCGCTGTGGATCGATCCGGTGGTGCCCCTAGAAATCCGCGGAGACCACCCGCTGCCTGCGGAGGTGCCGCTCGCTCCATCTCGCGAGGCAGCGGAAGTGTATTGGGAGGTCGCCGCTCCGGCAGGGGAAAAACTGGATCCGGTCCAATCGATCAACTGGGTATACGCGCTGGTCGCCCCGTTCCCGACGCTCCTGGATGGGGCCAGCCTCACCCAGGTCCAGGCGCTCTGGAGGGGGGAGCCGGCTGGGCCGTTGAGCGGGCATCCCTTTTTGATGACCCAGCAAACCCGTGAGATTTTTTCCAGGATCTGGGGGGCGCCAGCGGAGAGCGCGGTGCGCGTCCAGGCAGCGGCCGACCTGGCCCAGGCCGCCTGGGATCAACGCCCGGCTTGGGCTCTCGTACCCTTCCAGGATCTGGCCCCGAGCTGGAAGGTCCTCACCGTAAATGGGCTGTCTCCGCTGGCGAAGAATTTCCACTCCGACGTCTATCCGCTGTCTGTTGATTTCCACCTCGAAGGGAAACCGGAAGGCGCAGCACTGCTACGCGGCCTGTTGGGGATGGAAGCCGGGCAAATCCAACAGCTCGCTGGCAACCGCGATCCGGAACGGATGACCACACTGGTGATGACTGGGGTCACTGCCCTGGTGCGGGTGACCGCCTGGAAGATGGAGGTCAACGGCGTGACCTATCCCGGACAAGATATCCGCGAGGTGCTCCGCGGGGCGGACATCACCCACATCAGCAACGAAGTGGCTTTTGCTCCAAACTGCCCGCGGCCCAACCCCGCTTCGAGCAGCCTGCGCTTCTGCAGCGATCCAAAGTACATCGACCTGCTGGAGGATATCGGCACGAAGATCGTCGAGCTGAGCGGGAACCACGTTAACGATTGGGGCACCGATGCGCTTTCCTATTCGCTCAAGCTCTACCAGGAGCATCACATTCCATATTTTGCTGGAGGAGCGAACACAGAGGAAGCCCGGCGGGCGGTGGTTTTGGAAGACCACGGCAACCGCATTGGGTTTATCGGCTGCAACCCCGCTGGCCCGAGGTTTGCCTGGGCGACGGATAGCTCTCCCGGATCAGCTTCCTGCGATTACGATTGGGAGCACAGCGAGATCCGGAAAATGCGCTCGGAAGGGATCCTGCCTGTCGTCACCTTCCAGTATCCCGAATCGTACTCGCCGGTCCCCCTACCGCCGCAGCAGATCGATTTTCGCGGGATGGTCGAGGCAGGCGCAGCGATCGTCTCCGGCAGCCAGGCGCATTACCCCCAGGCATTCGAGTTTTACCAGGGCGGCTTTATCCATTACGGGCTGGGCAACCTCTTTTTCGACCAGCAGAACTACATCGATCCCTCTACCGGTAACCTGGTGGAGGGCACGCGCTGGGAGTTCGTCGACCGTTATACGATCTACCAGGGCAGGCTGCTCAGCGCCGAGATCCTGACCTATATGCTCGAAGATTGGTCCCGGCCGCGGCCGATGACGGCGGAGGAGCGGGAAGCCTTGTTGAAGTACATTTTTTCAGCCAGCGGCTGGAAGTAAGCAACCAGGAGGGATACCATGGTCCTGTACGACATATCGATCACGATTACCCCTGAGATGCCGGTCTGGCCCGGGGATCCAAGGGTTCGCCTGGAACGGATCAGCCAGATCGCTGCGGGCGATATGGCTAACGTCTCGCGCCTGGAGTGCGGAGTCCACACCGGCACGCACCTGGATGCGCCGATCCATTTCGTGGAGGGCGGCGCGGCGGTCGAGCAGCTTCCTCTTGACGTACTGATCGGCCCGGTCGAGGTTGTCCAGGCGCCAGATGAGATCGATTTGATCGACGCGACATTCCTGGATACTGTCGGGCTGCCGGCCCGGATCGAGCGAGTCCTGTTCAAGACGCGCAATTCGCGGATCTGGACCAGCGGAGTGGAGGGCTTTCAAAAAGATTTCGTCGCGCTCGCGCCAGATGGAGCCAGGTTCCTGGTCGAACATGGGATCCGCCTGGTGGGGATCGACTATCTCTCCATCGCGCCATTTGACGATCCCGTTCCTACTCACCAGATCCTCCTCGAGCGCGGCGTGATTGCGCTCGAAGGGGTGAACCTCTCCGCAGTCGAGCCCGGTCGTTATATACTGTACTGCCTGCCGCTCAAGCTGGGCGGCTCAGATGGAGCTCCAGCCAGGACGGTCCTGATTTCGTGAATGCCTAATAGATAACAAGATCAGGATTGGAAAATTGCTGGACCAGGCTCCAGAGGGGTGCGATCGAGGCGATCCTCCAGATGTCGCCCTCCTTGTGCAAGGGAAGCCTGACTTCCTGGGGGTCCCCTTTGCTGGATATCATTTGAACCGCGGCAACGGCGTTATCCCCCTCGATCGAAACCGTGTCCGCGCTCACGGTGAGAATCCGGTGTTGCTGCATCTCGAGGTGGTCGAATAAAATGTGTAACTCGTCCGCGCCGACCTTCTGGCTAAGCTGGCTGGTCAACTGCTCGCCGGCTTTTTCGTACTGGTGAGCTGCCAGCCGGCGGATAAACTCTTCCGCCGAACCGGATGGGGTTGACAAATCCACTGTGTGGACTAGGCCTGGGAGATGATTCGAGTACAGGAAATAGAAAGCGATCAGAATCAACAGCGCAAGCACAAAGCCGCGGAGAAGATTGGCCAACCGAAGCCGGCGGTGATATTCCTCTTCGACCCAATTCGGCCCAGGAAAATTATTCAACCTTGCTCCATTTCATCTCGTGGATCCTCTCGGGTCCTTAACATTAGTATAGGCCGGTAAGCCAGGCCGGGGCAATGGGGAAATTCCCTAAGATTTACGATCATCCTGTTCGTTCAGCTCGATCACTCATCTGGACCGGTTTTAAAACCAGGCTGCGCAGATTTTCTTTCGAGATCCCGGAATACAGAAGCTGCTCGACGGCCGCTGCATCGCGGCGCAACTGTCCGATCCGAACGCCCTGGCAGATCTCGGGAAAGGGGGCGAGCCAGCGCTTGCTGCGCAGCATCATCTTTTTTGCTCCCACCAGGTTGCCGTTGCGAACGTGGAGATACGCCACCGCGACCTGTAAGATTCCCCGGTACAGCTCGCGGATCGGCCCGGTTTCCTGCCGCCAGGCAAGCTCCAGCTCTTCGTGGGCCTCGAAATAGCGCGCCTGGTTGAAGAGCTGGATCCCTTTTAAAGCCAGCTCGGGCAACGTTCCCGCGCAGTCCTCGCTCTTATGCGGGTCGACCTGGTTTTCGGCAGGTAGAGATTCCATCATGATTAAGTATAGAAGATTTTCGGTTCTCCGTTTTCAGTTCTCGCTCCTTTTTGTGTTACCATAGGACCGTCTACCCAACTCATACCCTCGCGAGGAGAACCCATGCTGGATCTGCCCGATTCTGAAATCTTGCCCCTCGCCATGGAGCACAATTTCTGGACCTGGTCTGCCCAGGCCAGAGTCAACCCCATCCCGGTCACGCGGGCTAAAGGGGTGTATTTCTGGGATGCCGCCGGCAAGCGCTACCTGGATTTCAACTCCATGGTGATGAACGTCAATATCGGCCATGGAGACGAACGGGTGATCGCGGCCATCGCCGACCAGGCCCGCGAGCTTCCATTCGCCGGGCCAGGAATGGCGACCCGCCCACGGGCTCTTCTCGGAAAGCTTCTTTCTGAGGTGACACCGACCGGCCTGGACTATTTCCTTTACACTCTGGGCGGGGCGGACGCTAACGAGAATGCAATCAAGCTGGCGCGCGGCTTTACCGGCCGGCCGAAAATCCTGGCCCGCTACCGTTCCTATCACGGCGCGACCTATGGGGCTGTTTCTGCAACCGGCGACCCACGCCGGGCGGCCTGGGAGCCGCTGACCATGCCCGGTGTCGTCCATTTTCTGGACCCGTACCGCTACCGCTCCACCTTCCACCGCACCAACCCGGAGATCACGGAGGAAGAGTTCACCCGTGATTACCTCAACCACCTCGAGGAAATCATCCAGTACGAGCGGCCTGAAACCATCGCGGCGGTCATGCTCGAGACGGTGACCGGGACGAATGGGATCATCATTCCCCCCCAGGGTTACCTGCAGGGTGTGCGGGAGCTGTGCGATCGCTACGGGATCCTGCTCATTGCTGACGAAGTGATGAGTGGTTTTGGGCGGACAGGGACCTGGTTTGCGGTGGATCACTGGGGAGTCCGGCCGGATTTGATGACCATGGCCAAAGGCCTGACCTCAGGGTATGCCCCCCTGGGTGCGGTCGCGATGCGCTCTGAGATTGCCCATTCCTACGACGAGCGGGTCTACGAGGGCGGGCTGACGTACAACGGCCATCCGATTTCGCTGGCTGCGGCGATCGCGGTGATCGAGGTGATGCGCCGGGACCGTCTGGTCGAGCGCTGCACGGAAATGGGCGAAACGCTCAACGAGATGCTCGCCGAGTTGTTGGAGCGCCACCCCTCGGTGGGTGAGGTCCGCTCGATCGGCCTGTTTGGCGTGATCGAGCTGGTGAGAAACCGGAAAACCCGCGAGCCCATGGCTCCGTTCGGCGGCAGCAGCCCGGAGATGAACGCGCTGAAGAAAAGCCTGCTGGAGCAAGGCTTATTCGCCTATACTCACTGGCATACCGTTCTGGTCATTCCACCCCTGGTGATCACCCGCGAGCAGCTCAGTGAAGGGTTTTCGATCCTGGACAAGGCCCTCCGGATTACCGACCAGGCGGCTGGATAGGGCCGGGGACACAGTGCAACTTTTCGCCGAAAATCGCATCTGATAGAATAGGTTCATGGATCAAAGTTGAAGGAGTACCTTACGTGGAATTAAATATATCTGGCTTATCCGGCCAGGATTCGCCACAGATCGAACAACACGTCAAAGTGCTGGTGCTTGGGTCGGGCCCGGCCGGTTTTTCCGCGGCTCTATATGCCGCGCGAGCCGAGCTGGAGCCTGTGGTGCTGACCGGGTTGGAGCTGGGTGGGCAGGCTTCTTTAACCTACACGATCGAAAATTATCCTGGCTTCCCGGAGGGTGTGGGGGGGGCGCAGCTCGGTGAGCTCTTCCAAAAACAGGCCGAGCGTTTCGGCGCGCGGGTCGAGTTCGACACGGCCGCCGAGGTGGATCTGTCTCAGCGCCCGTTCCGAGTGAAGGCTTATAACTGCGATTACCTGGCCGATTCACTGATCGTAGCCACCGGCGCTTCGCCTAACCACCTGGGCGTCTCGGGAGAAGTGGAGTTGACCGGACGCGGCGTATCGTACTGCGCCACCTGCGATGGCTGGTTTTTCAAGGATAAAAACGTCATCGTGGTGGGCGGGGGGGATAGCGCCCTGGAAGAAGGGATTTTCCTGACGCGCTACGCCTCCTCTGTCACCGTGGTCCACCGCCGGGACACGCTCCGTGCGGGCGCCATCCTGCAGAAGCGGGCGATGGAGAACCCGAAAATCAATTTTGTCTGGAATACCGTTATTACTGAAATGGTTGGGAAAGACAAACTGGAAGCTGTGAAGTTGAAGAACGTAGTCTCCGACCAGGAAATGGTCCACCCGGTGGATGGCGTTTTTATCTTTATCGGCCATACTCCCAACACCCAGATCTTCCAGGGCCAACTGGAGATGGACGATCTCGACTATATCGTCACCGATGGGCGTATGCAAACCAGCGTGGAGGGTGTTTTTGCCGCGGGTGAAGCCTGCGATCCGTTCTTCCGGCAGGTGGTCACTTCAGCCGGGATGGGGGCCGCCGCAGCGATCCAGGCGACCCATTACCTGGAGAAGCACTCCAGCGTCCCCCAGCAGAATCCAGTCACGCAATCAAATGACCGGGCGGCCTGAGCCGCCCGGTTTTGGGTTATTTCTGCTTCCGATTCACGTATACCTTTACCGCTGCGAGCATGAACTCTGCCAGCCGGGGGTCGACCTGATCGAAGTTGGCCTTGAACCTGGGGTCCTGGTTGTATAGCTCCGCAAGGCCAACCAGTTGATCTTCGTTGGGAACCCAGAAGTACTCGATGTGCCAGCGCCAGCGCTCGATGCAGGCCTGGACCTCAGGGGAGGCAGGGCCCCTAGGCATCGCGGCGACGAGATCGGCATAAACGGCCTTGCCTTCGTCAGCGATCCTTTGCTTTTCCCCGGCTGTGTACTCTTTCCACTTCTTGTTCGCGGCTTTCACCGTTGCAGGATCGTACATCTGCATGGCTTCTTTTTCATATTCAGCCTGTTGTTCATCGCTGAAGGCTTCGAAGAGTTTTTTTTGGCTCATTTCTTTTTTCCCTTTGATATACAGGATGGTGTCGTCCACCGTGCCAACCAGGCGCTCCATTTTTGCGATCCGCCGGTACAGCTCATTTTTATGGCTTTCCAGGGCTTCCAGCACGTCGAAATCATGGCGTCCCATGATCTTTTGGATCTCCTTGAGCGGCATGTCCAACTGGCGGTAAAGCAGAATTTGCTGCAGTTGGAGCAGGGACTCCTCACCGTAGTAGCGATAACCGTTCTCGCCCACTTCGGACGGCTTGAGGAGGCCGATCTCGTCGTAAAAATGCAGGGTGCGAGGCGTGATGCCCGCCATTTTGGAAAGCTGTTTTACAGTGAACATGGACCCAGTATAAACTATGACGTTACGTTAATGTCAAGGGTGTAAAAATAAGTAACCCAAACGATCGTTTGGGTTATCTCGGACTGGCAAATTGAAGTTGCTCACCTTATGGAGTAGGCGTCCCGCCTGGCGGGGCATTCCCACCGCCGGTCCAGATCAGGCCGCGTTTTTCGGAGACAGTCCCCGATGGCTGCCAGATCGGGCTCCCATCCTGGGTGGTGCCTACCTGGCGGACGGGCAGCACAGACCAGTTCAGGATGTGCGGCTTGTTGTCGGGCGGGCGGAAGGTAGCCGGGATGATGAGCCTGGTATCGGTCACGTATTGAACGATCTGGCGCGGCTTCCCGCTCTCAGCCTGCGCGGTCAGATCTTCGACGGTGACAGCGTAGGCCTCATTCTGGCCCAGCATTCCCACCGAAGCCCACTGCAGGGTGACCGAATCTGCGGCGGCGAACCTGGCTCCATTGACTGGCAGCAGCAGGATCGGTGCGGGATATGGCGGAGGAGTGGTTGGGGAAGCGGTCGCGCTAATTGGGTTGGAGTTACGCAGGCACAATGGAATCACCAGCTTCGTGCCGCCGAAAACTACATCGCCGACCAGGCCGTTGTACGATTTGATCGCATCCTTGGGAACACCGAAGCTCCTGGAAATCGAACCCAGGGTATCCCCATCCTTGACGTTATATTCCACCTTTTCGCAGGCGCTGGTGGTCGCCTCCACGCCGCTCAGAGTGGCAGTGGGCTGCGGCGAGGCGGTGGGTGTAGGCTGCGGAATCGAAAGCGTCTGGCCGGCCTTCAACGTGTTGCAAGCGATGGGAAGGCCGTTCATCTGGACGATGCTATCCACCGAGACATGAAAGTTCGCCGCGATGCTGGTGCAGGAGTCCCCGGATATGACCGTATAGCTGAGCGGGGGGAGCGGCGTGAAGGTAGGCAGCGGTGGAGGAGTATTCGTGGCAGTTGGCGTCAAGGTGACCGTGGCAGTGATGGTGGGCGATTTCGAGGGGGTCAACTGCTGCGCCGCGATCGCATTCCCCTGGCCGTGGAGCATAAAAAACAGCAGGACAGCCGCAATGGTGACGAACAACGCCAGAAACCCCAAAGCAGCCGGAACGCTGAGCGTGATTTCTGGCATGCGGGCACCCTGCACGGATCGCGTGGATCGGTCGGGTGCGGAGGGGCTGATCTCGCTGCCGCAGACCAGGCAGCGAGTGGCCGTTTCACTCAATCGCGTTCCGCAGGTTGGACAAATCTTTGTGGATGTTGGAGCAGTATCAGGCATAGAGTATTGTCGCCGGCTTATCCGTCGTGTCAGGAATGATACCGGGCTCGGCGTATTATACCAGTTTTTCCAGACCGCAAACTTTCCTTAAAGTCAAGAGAGCGAATTTGAGTTATGTTATCATATTAATCTATGCGAGAGAACGTCAGCCTGTACCTGCATATCCCTTTTTGCCAGCATCGCTGTTCATACTGCGATTTTAATACCTATGCCGGGATGGACCACCTGCGCGGCGCCTATGTGGATGCACTCTGCTGGGAGATGAACCTGGTCGCTGAGGGAGCCGGGTTGCGACTGCCCATCCGCACGATCTTCTTCGGCGGTGGGACGCCCTCGCTGCTCTCTTCCGAAGAGCTGCGCCGGATCCTGGACCAGGCCCGCGAGGTCTTCGTGGTGAAAACTGACGCCGAGATCAGCCTGGAAGCCAACCCGGGCACCCTGACACCCGACTCATTGAAAGCCATGCACGATTTGGGGATCAACCGGATCAGCATGGGGATGCAATCTGCCCACCCGGACGATCTGCGCCTGCTCGAGCGCCAGCACGACTTCCTGGACGTGGTCGAATCGGTCAAGTGGGCGCGCCAGGCCGGGTTTACCAACCTGAGTGTGGACCTGATCTTTGGCCTTCCGGAGCAGCCTCTTGCCCGCTGGCAGGACACCCTCGAACGGGCGCTCGACCTGGGCACTGAGCATCTATCTCTATATGCCTTAACCCTGGAGCACAGGACGCCATTCCAGCATTGGACCGAAAAAGGGCTGGTCCCCGAAGCGGATAACGACCTGGCGGCGGACATGTACGAATATGCCAGCGAGCGCCTGGCCCGCGCGGGACTGCGCCAGTACGAAATCTCGAATTGGGCGCGGATCGACGCGGCGCGCGGCCTGATGGCCTGCCAGCATAACCTGCAGTACTGGCGCAACCTGCCCTATATTGGGATCGGAGCGGGGGCGCACGGCTATATCCGCGGCAGCCGGACAGCCAACGTTCTCGGGATCAGTGCGTATATCCAGAGGGTCGAGAGTGGAAGACGTTTCCAATTTCCCCAAACGCCCGCGACCGTGAATCTGACCCCGATCGACCGGTGGACCGAGATGGAGGAAACCATGATGGTCGGCCTACGGCTGACCCAGGAAGGGGTGGATCGGGATGTTTTCGAACGCCGCTTTGGACGGTCGATGGAGGCGGTGTTTGCTGAGGAGATCTCTGATTGCCTGGGCTCTGGCCTGGTGGAATGGGCGGGCGAGAGAAGTCACCGCCTGCGCCTGACCGAGCGGGGGCATTTGTTGGGGAACCAGGTGTTTATGCGTTTTGTGGGAAAAGAAACGCCTGGCGCCTAGCCGACCTTGACTTGGGTTCCGCGCCCGCGTTTTTCCCAGATCCCTGCATCGGTGACTGGCGTAGTCCACCGGAAGATCCAATTGGCCTCATTGGTGCGCATGTTCACACACCCATGGCTCATCTGCACGCCAAAGTTGTTGTGCCAGTAAGTCCCGTGCAAGGCCACTCCATTGTCTGCGAAAAAGGAGACCCAGGGGACTCCAGGCAGTTCATAGGCTTCGATATCCCCGGTCAGGTTTCCGTCGCCCATGTGCTTGGAAGGCATCTTCGAATAGACGCGGAAATCGCCTTTGGGTGTGGCGGTTGGGATGCCGGTCGGCGAGGGTAGGTGGCTGGGGATTCCCGAGGAAATCTTGGTGTGCAGAACCACGTCGGTTCCCTCATACGCGGTCAGGGTCTGCCTGCTCAAGGAGACTTCGATGTGTTTTTCCTCGGGGGGCACATCCGGCGAGATGGGAGCGAACTCCTCGGGCTTGACCGGTCTCAGGTGGATCGCGGGGACGATATATTCCACTTCGAGAAGCTCATCCTTCAAGCGGTACCAGGGCTGCTGATCCGGGCCTTCCTCGATGCCGGTGATCCAGTGCATCGAACCGTAGTACAGACGGTAGCAATCCCTGGAATCCCACTTTTTTGTATATCCCCGGCGCAACGACTGGGTATACGGAACAGTCACCTCGGCTAACTGGCCTTCTTTGGGGATGGCGTTCAACACTGAATTCAGACGGACCTGCACCTTTTCCGTGTGCGCGCTATGGATATACCCTCCCCAGACACGGTACCAGAGTGGGTTCCAGGCAGGCCCATATTCCGAGTTGACCTCATAATATACATTCACCAACTCGTCGCGGTAGAGCTGGCGAACGATTCTGCTCTTATCGTTGGGCTGGGAATAGACGCTGATCGAATAGGCGGCCACGCGGGCCAGGTTGCCTGCTTCGAACGAGTCGCCTCCCCTCATGAACAGGGGACGAAAGGCCAGGGAGCCCAGCCCTGTCGCGCAAAGTAAAAGAAATTCTCGCCGCTTGATCTTTTCGCTCATCGTAGCTCGATTATATCCAATGCAGGATTGTCCGGCAAGGCAGGCTGCTCAAGCCTTGAACAGCCTGCGACGCTTCGCATGGAAAAAACCGGGAGGACGTATTCATCCTACCGGCCTGGCTAGTTTCGGTCTATCGCAGCCGGATCAGTCAGCCGCGATCTGAGGACTGGTATCGATCAACTGAAAAAAGACATTCACCACTGCCTGGTCGAAGTGAGTTCCCGAACAGCGCAGCAGCTCTGCGGCGGCTTCTTCTTTGGACAGCGCCTTGCGAAAAACCCGGTCATCGGTCATGGCGCCGTAAGCATCGACCACGGTCAGGATGCGAGAGGCAAGGGGGATCTCCTCGCCAATCAGTCCGTCGGGGTAGCCGGTGCCGTCAAATTTTTCCTGGTGGTGGCGAATGATCTCGGTGACCGGTTCGAGCTTCTTGACCGGGGCGATGATATCCGCGCCGACGATCGGATGCCGGCGCATGACTTCCCATTCATCCTCCGTCAGCGGGCCAGCTTTGCGCAGGATCGAGTCGGGGACCCCGATCTTGCCAATGTCGTGGAGTAAGGCAGCCCAGCGGATAACCTGGACTTCATCGTCGCTGCAATTCAATTTCACCGCAGTGGCTTCGGCCCAATCTGCCAGGCGCCGGCTGTGGTCGGCGGTGTAAGAATCGCGGGCGTCGATCGCCTTTGCCAGGGTGAGGACCGTTTGGAAATAGGTCTCCTCCAGCTCTTCGTACAGGCGGGTATTTTCCAGGGCAGCGGCTGCCTGCCGGGAGTAAAGCTCGAGGGCTTCGATTTCTCTGGCCGTCCATTGGTGAGGCTCGTTGTAGTACAGGGTGACGTTGGCAATCGATTTTTTCGCGTAGACGAGGGGGCAAACGGCAATCCCACGGAAGCCCTCTGCCTCGGAGAGCAGGCGGATGGACGAGTCGGTCTCCAGCTCCCAGGTATCGGTGGTCAGGTCGATTTCCGTGCTGTTCCAGGAGCGGTGTTCGAGCAAGGGAGTGTGGCTGGTCAGCACGTGGTTCAGATAGGCGAACGAAAGACCTTTGGACCACAGCCGGTTGAGCCGATTCCCGGCATTGTGGCTGTAAATAGCCAGGCGGTCGGCTAAGCTGATCGACAATCCTTCCTGGGCGATAGAATCGGCAACCTCGGCGATGCTGAAGGGGTGGTTCAGGTTTTCGTTTTTTGGGACGAGGCGGGTGATCAAATCGGCGCGGGTCTGGCTTTCACGGCACAGGTGGGCGTTTTCAATGGCCAGGGAGGCATAGGCCAGGCAGAGTTGGGCCAATTCGAACTCCTCGTAATTTAACGGAGCCCCGGTATTCCGATACAGGCTGAATACCCCCAGGGCTGTATCCTGCAGGCGGATGGGGATCATCATTTTGTGTTCGGCATAGACCAGGTCGGGCTTGCCGCTGGTCAGGATTTTCATTTCCGCTTTATTTTCAGGGCGCAAAATTCCAACCTTGATCTTATGGGTGCGCAGCTCATTTTTGACCCGCTCAAGGATCTGAAATAAATTTGAGTCCTGAGCCAGGATGGAAAAAACACAGGAATCATAGGCGAGCATATCTGACAAAGCCTGGATAATGTGGCGGATGACTTCATCCAACGAGAAGCTGGCGATCATGGATTGGGAGATCTCGAGAAGGCGTTTTCTCTGTTGGGGGATTTCGCGTAACTCTCCCACCTGGCTGGGCGGCTGGACCGGGCGGGCCATCCCTTCCAGGCTGGTGATTCGCCCGTTTGAATCCAGGATTGGGATGATATACTGCTCAACCCATACCAGGTTGCCATCTTTGTGAACCCAGCGGGTCAGTACCGGCTGGTCCGGCTGATTACCTTCGATCGCATGGCGGATGAGCTCGCGGTCATCGAGGTAAATAATGCGGATAAAGAGACCTTCATCCTGGTAAAACTCTTCGGGTGCATATCCAATAACCGCCTTTACGGCAGGATTGATAAAGTCAAATCCGCGGCTGGGAGTCAGCAGGTAGTGATAAAACACCTCGTGCGTGATTTCCGCCAGTCGTTCAAAGATTAACCTTCGGTTAGCCGGTCGCGAGGTAGCTTTCGGATGGCTGGCGTTCGGTTCGGCATGTTGAGGAGAATCCATCTAATTGTTTCCCTCTTCTTTGTCATTCGAAATGGTGTGCAATCATGCCTATTGGTGCAAGTCTTATTCCACCTGATATAAATTGTGAGCGATTGCCAGGGAAGAAAAATCGAGGAAAGGTAATCCATACAGCTTACCCCGGTTAAACGATCAGGACGGTCGAAATTCGACCGTCCTTCTGAGTTGGGAGCCTGGGATACGGAGATTCGCCTTTTTAGGTTTTAGAAAAGTCGAGCGTTCCTCTGGATTTGGAAAATCGCTCGAACAATTTTTCTGGCGAATGCTCAATTCGATCCAAATCTTATCAACTACCCGGGATCTGCCATCCCTGGGTTTTTCACACAGCCTGATTTCGATTTCTCGGATGCAACTCCCCTAACCTATCCAAAAAGTTTGCATCGGCTTGGAACTTCTTACACAGGGGTGGGTTTCCCGCAATGAACCCCATCCTGTCAAACTAGCAGTGGACTGACCCAAATCAGACCCGATGCCAACTCCAAGATATGCAGGCTGCGTATTCAGTTGTAAAGGTCCCAACTACAATCATTATAGGAAGTTGATGGGGAAATTACAATAATGATTCTGATTGAAAGTGCTTTCAATTTGGATCAATCGCCCAGGCAGGTGCTAACTCGGCGAGCCGTCTCGATCCAGCTATGGTCGCGGGGCACGGTTTTCCGTATTCCAACGACATCTTCCAGGGGCACAGGCAAGGTACCCTCGTTTTTCACCGCGACCATCACCCCACAGGTTCCTTCGGCGATCAAAGCGGCGGTGGCGGTGCCCAACTCAGTCGCCAGCAGGCGATCCCTGGAGGAAGGGGTTCCACCTCGCTGCACGTAACCTAAAATGGTCACCCGCGATTCCAGGCCGGTCAACTGTTCCAGCTCCTGGGCCAGGCGCATCGTATGATTGGCGCGGCTCGCCTGGAACTCGAGCAGGCGCGACCTGGCCTCTTCCTTCATTTCCCTGCTGCTGGCCTCTTCCTTGGCTGCGATCAGCTTTCGATAATGAGCGGCATCTGGTACCGACATCGCTCCTTCCGAAACCGCGACAATGCTGAATCTTTTTCCACCGTGACTCCGGGAAATGATTGCATCGGCCACTTTTTCGGTCTCGTAGGGAATTTCCGGGATCAGGATGACATCGGCGCCGCCAGCGACGCCCGAGCCAAGCGCCAGCCAGCCGGTATTGTGTCCCATTAGCTCGACGACGATGATTCGGTGGTGGCTGTGGGCGGTGCTGTGAAGCCGGTCGATGGCTTCGGTGGCGATTCCCAGCGCGGTATCGAACCCGATGGTGACGTCCGTACAGGCGACATCATTATCGATCGATTTGGGCATGGTGATCACGTTCAGCCCTTTTTGCTGCAGAAGATAGGCGTTCTTGTGGGTTCCTCCTCCGCCGATACAGACCAGCACATCGAGATGGTGGCGATTGTAGGTGTCGACCATGGCTTCGGTCATATCCACCAGTTTCCCGCCAATCGGCATGCGATCCGGTTTATCGCGGCTGGTTCCCAGGATGGTTCCGCCGCTGGTCAGGATGCCGGAGAGCGCAGCTTCATCCAGGTTGATCGTGCGATCCTGCATCAGCCCTCGAAACCCGTCATAAAAACCGATCAGTTGGATGTTAAATAGATGGTGCGCTGATTTTCCCAGCCCGCGCAGGGCCGCGTTTAACCCGGGTGTATCACCCCCCGCTGTCAGAACGCCTACGATTTTTGCCATGATCACCCTTCTTCCTGGTTCAAACTGGTGAAAAAAGAACTATTTGTATTATAGCTCCGCGTAAAAATGAAGGTTAGCCCTGCAAGTTTTTTCTGGGCTAACCTTTCTTGATCAACGCTGAAGCTCAATGCTTTTGTGGGTTTAAGAAGGATTCCTTGCGAAGAAGGGTAGTAGGGAACAATCTATATTGTATTTCCCACAATCAATAATTAAGGGAAACCTCATTATCTCGGCATTGAATGACTGAAAGCGCGTGCAGGGTAGAGGAGTTACACTGGATCAGCTTAAGATTTCCTTCAGTTTTGCCCTCTCCCCAGGCTTCAGCATCCACCTCGCAAGACAGATTATCACCCATATCGCAATGATGATGTAATACATTTGCCACCTCTTGGGGGGCAAGTCAGAATGTCTACTTGTGATTATTGTAACAAATTGTTGGCTCGAATACATTAAAAATGACAAACCTGTCATTTTGCCCCTTATTTGTTCGTCTTTCATTCTAACAGGAGCTACCCTACCTGGCTATTCAATCGCCCTGCAAATTAACTTTGGCCTGGGCGTTGATCCATGCTGCAGCGGCAGATGGGTCATGCTGGACAGCGACGATCTCAGCCATGATCGCCAGGGCGATCTCTTCGGGGGTCGTACCGCCCAGTTCCAGGCCAATCGGACCGTGCAGGCGAGCCAGTTCCTCGAGGGTGATCCCCGCTGATCAGGCGGGTGATCCGGGTCAGGCGCGTGCTGAAGACGAAGGTTTCTCCATTGCGTTTGATCTTGCGCCCGATACTGTGGGCAAAATACAACAAAACGCGGGTATACCGTTCCATTGAGCCGCTGATATCCGCCAGGATGACCATCGGGCGGGGCCTGATTTTCGGCTCCCGATACGCCCATTCGAGCATTTCTCCGCCAAAGCGCAGGTTTTTCCGATAGGTTCGCCGCAGATCGTACTGGCCAAGATTGCCCGGCCTGAACCGGCGTGAAGGGCGCTGGAACTGCCAGGTAAATTCGGAGAGCAGGCGCTTGATCGCCTCCAGCTCTTCCTTGCCCATCCGGGTAAAATCCTTGCGGCGCAGCGCCTCGCGGTCGCTGTACGTGAAGGTTGCCTGCACCAGCGGAGGTTCGTTCTCACTCTGGCTATCCGGCTGTCGCTGATTCCCATTGTTCAAAGTGAGCAGGTCGGCGGGGATGAATGCCGGACGGCTGCGGCGAAGCGAGCCGCCGCTGCGCACTCGCAGGCCGCACCGCCCGTTTGAGGTCATGGCCCAAAAAGCCTGAAAGGCTTTGTCGAAAATGGCCAGATCCTCGCGGCGGTGAACAAACAGACCGCGCAGTGAATAGTAAAAACCCTCTCGTTTGCGGATCCCGATGAATTGCATTGCTTCAACCGTGTCAATCATCTGCCGGGTATCCACGTTCAGGCCCAGGCCGAGTAGGATGCGCCCAAATAGAAGCAGGCTCTGGAGCAGCGATCCGGTCAGTCTCTCTTCGCTCATTCGCCGCTCCCGATCCGTTCGAGGAGCTCACCGGTCGTCTTGCCGCTTACCTTCTGGACGTCGTCCTGGTATTTGAGGATCACTCCCAGGGTATCTTCGATGATCTCTTTGCGCAGCACGGTTTGACCAGAGCGACCTATCGTGGAAAATTGGTTTTTTTCTACGATTATTATGCAAGACACTATATGAACTTTGCGCTGTAATATTAGGACCAGGAGGAGAACGTAACCCTGCACCTGATCCAGAAGATGATGGATCCCTGGGCCTGACCAGCAGGCTGTTATCACGACTTGTTAAGGTTGTGTAAATTCTGTTCTAAAAAAGAGGGTCTTAATCTAGTTTCGGGTATGATTAAGAGAAATCTCAAAATAACCAGGATAAAACGGCGGTCCAGCAAGGCCGTACAGGAGATAAGAATCATGAAACCCATCAAGACTTTTATCGTTACACCCTCCCTTCCTGAGAAGCTGACGCGGTTGAAAGATCTCGCCTATAACCTTCGCTGGTCCTGGAGTCATGAAACGGTTGACCTCTTCCGCTGGTTGGATAGCGACTTATGGGAGAGATCTGGGCACAATCCTGTGGTTTTACTGGGGACCATCGAGCAGTCAAAACTGGAAGCTGCGGCCGGCGACGATGGGTTCCTCGCCCAACTGAACCGCGTTGCCACCGAGCTGGACGATTACATGACAGCCAAATCGACCTGGTTTGCGCACAATTACAATGGGACAGAAGCGCCGGTCATCGCTTACTTCTCCGCTGAATTTGGCGTAACCGAGTGCCTCTCGATCTTTGCCGGGGGCCTGGGGATGCTGGCGGGGGACCATTTGAAATCCGCCAGCGATTTGGGCTTACCTCTGGTGGGGGTAGGACTGCTCTACCAGCAGGGCTACTTCCGCCAGTATCTCAATGAGGCCGGCTGGCAGCAAGAAGCGTACGAGGATAACGATTTTTATAACCTGCCGATCGAGCTGGTTCGGGACGAAAAAGGTGATTCGATTGTGGTCAAGGTTCCGCACCCGGGACGCGAAGTCTGCGCCCAGATCTGGCGAGCCCAGGTCGGGCGGGTGCCGCTCTACCTGCTGGATACGAACCACCCGGCGAATTCGCCCGAGGATCGGGATATTACCGATCAACTCTATGGTGGAAACGAGGAGCTGCGCATCCGACAGGAGATGGTCCTGGGGATCGGCGGCTACCGGGCGCTCAAGGCCCTTGGCCTCTCTCCCACCGTATTTCACATGAACGAGGGCCACTCCGCGTTTTTGGCACTGGAGCGCACCCGCCGCTATATGGAAGCACATCATTTCAGCTTCTCGGAAGCGCGCGAGGCGGCCCTCGCTGGATTGGTGTTTACCACCCACACTCCGGTGGCTGCCGGGCAAGATTATTTCCCGCTTTCTCTCATCGAGCGTTACCTGGGCGATTATTTTAACGCTTTAGGCCTCTCTCGCCAGGAGTTTATGGCCTTGGGACGCAAAGACCCGAATGATCCTAGCGAACCGTTCTGCATGACCGTCCTGGCTTTGAAGATGGCTGTTTACAGCAACGCCGTGTCTCGCCTGCACGGCGAGGTCAGCCGGGAGATGTGGCAGGGGCTGTACCCGGGTGTCCCCAAGGAGGAGATCCCGATCACCCACATCACCAATGGCATCCACTACCAATCCTGGTTGTCGCATGAAATGAAAATCCTGTACGACCGTTTCCTCGGACCGCGCTGGCGCGAGGAGCTGGCGGATCAGGAGATCTGGAAACGCGCGGAACGGATCGCCGGCGAGGAACTGTGGCGCACCCACGAAATCCGCCGCGAACGGTTGGTCGCTTTCGCGCGCAACCGTCTGCGCGAGCAGCTCAAACGGCGTGGCGCCTCGCAGGCTGCCGTTCAGGACGCCGACGAAGTGCTCGACCCGGAGATCCTGACCATTGGATTTGCCCGGCGCTTTGCTACCTACAAACGCGCCACGTTGATCTTGAAAGATCCTGACCGGCTGGAGCGGATCCTCAATGACTCCGAGCGCCCCGTGCAGATCATATTTGCCGGGAAGGCCCATCCCAAGGACGACCCCGGGAAAGAACTCATCCGCCGTGTGATCGAGATGGCCCGCCAACCGCGTTTTCGCAATCGCATTGTTTTCCTGGAAGATTACGATATGAGTATAGCCCGTTACCTGGTGCAGGGGTGTGATATCTGGCTCAATACACCCTTGCGCCTGCGCGAAGCCAGCGGTACCAGCGGGATGAAAGCCGCAGCGAACGCCGTCTTAAACCTGAGCATTCTGGACGGTTGGTGGGACGAGGGCTATACGCCGGAAATCGGTTGGGCGATCGGCCGGAGAGAGAGCTACCAGGATCCTGAGTACCAGGACCAGGTTGAAGCCGAAGCGCTGTATGGATTATTGGAAAGCGAGATCGTGCCGATGTTTTACAGCCGGGGGACCGGCGGCCTGCCGCGCGAGTGGATCAACCGCATGAAGGCCTCGATCCAGGTCCTCTGCCCGTTTTTCAATACCCACCGCATGGTGGCAGAATATGCCGAACGGTTTTATTTACCCGTCTCCGAGCACTCCCGGAAGTTTACCTCCGAAGGAATGCAGCGGGCGATCGCCCTGGCTAACTGGAAATCCAGGGTCCAGGACGGCTGGCCCCAGGTCTGCGTGCTGCACGTGATCGTAAAAGGATCAGGCGGTATCCGGGTCGGGGATGAAATCGTAGTTGAAGCGCAAGTCCAGTCTAGAGAGCTGGCGCCGGAAGATATCGCGGTCGAGCTGTATATGGGCCCGGTGGACGGTGAGGGTAACATTCTGCAACCGACGCTGGTTCCGATGGAGCTGGCCGATCGGATTTCGGAAAGCGAATACGTTTACCGCGCAGCGACTGTTGCCAGCGGACAAAGCGGTCTGTTTGGCTGTACGGTGCGAGTGCTTCCCAGCCACCCGGACCTGGTCAGCCATTTCTTGCCAGGATTGATCACCTGGGCATAAACCAGAGGAAATACAATGAGCCCCCCGAGGATTAGCTTCGGGAGGCCTTTTGCTCTTCAGTCGGGGCGAGAGGATTTGAACCTCCGACCTCTTGCACCCCATGCAAGCGCGCTAGCCGGTCTGCGCCACGCCCCGATGAACTGCGAGCGATATTGTACACCGCCTTTTTTAGTCTGTCCAGGGTCAAAATCCACATCATCGCCCGCCAGGCGTTCTCCCCCAGGCGTAAAAGGTGGGCACGAACAGGATCCGCTCACCTCGCTCCCAGGCGCGGCGGTCCGTTTCTTTCCACCGCGCAAGCTCCTCCGCTGTGACACTCCCCTCCAGGTCGTATTCGAGGATCGCCCACTCGGCTTCCCAATCCTCCACCTGCGCCGGGACCTGCCAGCGCCCGCCCAGCACCCCCACCTCGATCTCCTGGATGCCAGTGGATAGAAACAGCGCGCCCAGCTCGCGCCCACGCTCTGGCCCGGCGCCCTGGCTGCGTAGCGCCTCGGTCTGGAAGCGGCCCAATCTGGATAACTCAATCGGGTAATCGATCCGCCCACCGTAATCCGGCTCGGCCAGGACGAGCACGTAGCCGCCCGGCCGGACGACGCGGACCATCTCGAGCAGGGCTTCGAGCGGCCGCGCGACCCACAGGAGCAGGAAATGGCAGTAGGCGATGTCGAAGGCAGCCGGGGGGAAGGGCAGGTTCAGTCCGTCCCCGGCGCTGAAGCGGGTCCGCGGGTCGAACTGGTGGGCGAAGGCCATTCGCTCCGGCTCCAGGTCCAGGCCGTAGATCCGCGCCGAGGAAAGCTGGTGGAGATCGCTGGTGATAGCGCCCGTTCCGGCGCCTACCTCGAGAATCCGCTGCGCCCGGAAAAGATCGGCGCGGGGGAAAAGATGCGCCCGCAGATCTCGCGTCCAGGCGGCCTGCGCGCTGAAACGAGCGTGCCACGATTGGAGATCCAGTCTGGCTACCCCATGTTCTGGCGAATCTGATCCCAGGGATCGTTCAAGAAGTTGCCCAGCACGCGGTTGATCCCCTGTTCCGGGAGCACGTCCCCGTCGGGTTCGACGTACAACCAGGCTTTGCCCGCGCCGGAGGAAGCCTGCTCTCCGACTTCCAGCGCGACCGGGTGCAGCGCCGAATATGGCACCGGCAGGTCCCATGCCAGGGAGAGATTGAGATACGCGGCCTGCTGGCGGGCATCCTGGAGCAGCCCGGCCAGCGCCGGGTCATCCGCGCTGAGCGAAAGCGAGGTGACCTTCATCTCGGCCAGCTTCTGGAGGAGGGCCGGCAGCCTCTCCTGGTCCTTCGCCGTCAGGGTCAGGTGGACCGTGGTGAACAGGTCCCCCGCGAGCACGGCTTCCAGCGCCTGCCAGGAGGCGGGATCGTCGGGCTGCAGGATCAGCATCAGGTGATCCAGGCCGCTCTGGAGCAGGGCCTGCAGATAAGCCGGCTCGTTGAGCCGCAGGCCGTCGCTGAGCAGGCCGGTCACCTGGCCGAGCTGCTCGGCGTACCCGACCAGCCCGGAGAGGTCCGTGCGCAGGGTGGGCTCACCTCCGGTAAAGACGATGTGTGGGATGCCCGCGTCCCAGGACTTCTGTAAGATCGCCTGCCACTCTTGGGTCGAAAGCTCGCGCACCACACGATCCGTCGGGGCGACCCGGGGGTCGGCGGGGGTGATGGTTTGGTAGGTGAGGGCGCAGTCCAGGCGCAGCGGGGCGGAGAGCGGCGCGGAGTAGGGATCCTGGCGTTCGAAATCCAGAAAGGTGGCCGGGTCCAGGTCAGGCGTCTGGATCAGGGTCAGCACCTTCTCTTTGAAATCGCGGTAATCCTGTTCGGCCTGGTCCGGCCTGACGTGGTAGCGGGATGCGATCTGGATCCCTGCCTCGCGCTCCGGCGCGCCGTGTACCATGTGATAGGCATATTCCGCCGCAGTCTGGTTGAGGTGGAGGATTGTACTGGCATTGATGATCAGGATTCCCCTTCCATCCGGCTCGAGGCGCAGATGGAGGCGGTACTGCTGCGGGGCATCGGGCGAAGTCTGGAAATGATACGTGCCAACAGGGAGAAATTGGGGAGAAGCCTGAAAGCGGCGGATCGTATCACGAATTCGGTTCATGGGACACCTCTGCTTTTATGGATCGACAGGTTATTACGACAGTTCAGACGTGCGCCAATCTCGCCAGAGGGCAGCCCCCACCGCATTCGATCAGGAAGGCGCAGGACAGGCATTTTCCAGGGAGATCGCGCCGCTCGCGCAACGCTATCGACAGGTCGTGGTTCCAGATCGATTCCCAGGGGTCTGTGAGCAGGTTGCCCAGCGCCCGGTAATACGACTGGCAGGGAATGACGCTGCCGTCCGGTTCGACGCACATATTATACAGGGCCGCGGTGCAGCCCTTGACGCCCAGGTCCATCTGGACCGGGTCGAAATGGCAGTACTCGGTGGGCGTGTACCAGATCAGGCGCTGGCCGGTCTGGTCCAACTTCCTCCGTGCCAGGTCGAGAAGCGGCGGGAGATCCTTCTCTGGAAGGCCATCCTTCCGGCTGGCGCCGCGCCCGGAGTAGATCAGCGCGTTCAGCCCGACCGTCGGGACGCCCAGCCCGGCGAGGAAATCCAGGGTCCCTTCCAGACCGCCGTGGTTGGGTTGGAGCAGAGTGGTGTTGGTCATCACGTACAGGCGCGTCGCCAGGACATTGCGGATGCCGGCGACGGTCTGCTCCCAGGCCCCCCGACAGCGGACCATGCTATCGTGGACGGCGGCGGCTTGCGATTCGAGGGTGATCTGGACGTGGTCGAGGCCGGCCTCCACCAGACGCTGTACATAATTCGGATCGCGCAGGCGGCGCCCATTGGTGTTGATCCCAGTGATCTGGCCGTTCCCCTCGGCGTGGGCGATCAGCTCGGGCAGATCGTCGCGCAGGGTGGGCTCCCCGCCGGTAAAGACGATGTGTGGGATGCGCAGCTCCCAGCAGCGGTCGATGACCCGCAGCCAGTCGCGGGTGGAGAGCTCGGAGCCGGTGCGGGGGCGGGCGTTGTAACAATGGGCGCAGTCGTTGTTGCAGCGGTAGGTCAGGGCCAGGTCCATGCGGTAGGGGGCGCTGGGCCGGGCGGAAAAGGGAAGGGTGGTTTCCAGCTCCAGGTCGTGGATGGGGCAGCTTCCATCGGGGTGGATGAGTGTTTCGAGCTGGCGCACCGTCTGCGCGTAGTCATGGCTTAGCTGGTCCCGGCTGGCGCGATACTTCTTCTGCAGCTCCTTCAACGCCTGCGCCTCGGGGACTTCCTCCAGCGAGTAATAGGCTATCGCCGCCGCGCTCGGGTTGAGGTGGTAGACCCGGCTGGCGTTCACCAGGAGCAGGCCGCGCCCGTCCGCATCGATTCTGAGGTGCAGGCGCACCTGCTCACCCGGCGCCTCTTTTTTATAGTGGTACAGACCGGGCACGGGTGGGGAAGACTTCCCCGGCTCTGCGGAGAATCCAACTTTCAAGCGCTCAAGGAGGGTCATTCTACACTCTTCAGCGGCCGCCTCCCGCGCAGGCGCAGGCGCATCCGGCACAGGCGCAGGCACATGCGCAGGCGCAGTGACCGCCCCCTCCGCCGCTCGAATAGGTGCGCTGTGAGACTGGAATCGGGTTGGTCTTGTTGGTCACCCCGCTGGTAAAAGCCGCCACGTCGCCCAGGACCCCCGCCGAGAAGGACTGCACCCCGTTGACCACCGAGGCGGCGAAATCGGAGCCGGGCAGGTTGGGCAGCGAGATCGACTGGCCGCTGCTCGAGCCGGAGCTCTGCGTGGATGTCTGCGCGGGCGCGGAACCCATGTGGCTGCGGTAGACCGGGTCGTAGCGAGACCACCACATCGGCACGTAAACTGGCCCGCCGCGGAAGACTTCCTGCGTGCGGTCGCCGTAGTTGCGGTCAAGCATGGTCCAATCCATGACTTCGTCGTATTTCTGGGCTTTGACCTCGGGCGTGTTGGCCGCGGTGACCTGCGCCCAGGCCTGTTCAATCACGCTCTGGTAGTAGGCGATGGTTTCTTTGCGGCTGAAACCCTTCATCTTCTCCGACACGCTCTTGACCAGGTTGATCATCATATCCTGCAGCAGGCGGCGCCTCTCCCCCTTGTCCGGCGCGCGGAACGCGGCCAGGAAATCCCGTTCATAGTCGTTCAGGCCCTCGGGGAGGGGATCGGTGACCTTGATGTCCAGCGGGTCGCGGGCGACCACGGTCGCTGCGCCCTTTTTCACCGCGCTGAAGAGAACCATGGTGAGGATCTTATCCATGGGCTGTTCCATCAGGATGGCGGCTTCCACGGCGGTCAGCCCGCGTTTGATCCCGTGCCCTTCAATCGAGATCTTGGGCGGCAGGTATTGGAGCTTGCGCTTGCGGTTGCCCACCACGATGGCATAGATGATCAGCCCGATGATGAGCGCAAAACATCCCCCAAATAACAGACAGAAAAGAGTATCCTGGCTGAGCTCGAACGAAGGCCCGCGGACGATCGCCGCCGCGGGAATATATTTGGCCGGGAAGCCGGCCCCGAAGGTATACTGGCTGGAGCCGTTGGCGTCGGCGGAGCTCCATGTGTACTGGATGCGGTTCTGGCTGTCCAGGCTTGCTTCGGGATCTTTGGAGCCGGGCCAGCCGCTCGAAGCCGGGTAGTAGACCGATTCGTTGGATTGGACGCCCGGCGGCAGGTGAATGATAACGGTCAGATCGGTGCCGTTCTTGACATACTGCGAGCCAAAATAGTTGGGGGAGAACTGGAAGCTGGCGTAATCAGGGTGGCTGGAATCGGTGCCCGGGTAGAGGACCCGCCGGACAATGGGGATCGTTACGTGGACCCGGCCGCTGGAGCCGGGTTTGATGGCGGCTGCTCCCAGGCTGAGGGTGATCCCGCTGCCGCCCCCTGCCAGGTTCTGCGGGTCGGCTTTATCGATCGATTGGACCGCCTTTCCGTTGACATCGGCAGTGACAGTTCCGAGGTCGTAACTGCTGTTGGGCAGGCCGATGTCGACGAAGTCAATCGGGCTGGCGGTCGGGTCGTTGCTGAAGTCTAAGACGTAATCGATCGCGGCGGTGCCGTCTTGATTGAGAAAAACGTTGACGGTTTCGCGGTCCAGATTGAACAGGTACGTCTGAGCCAGGGCCGCAACAGGCGCGAACAGGCCCAAAAAAGCGAGGACGAACAGGGTGGTAAAGAACCCTTTTTTCAGCATGATCCCTCCCTGGAGGCGTGCAGCGGTGGTTCGATCGATTGTCAGAAGTACGATTAATTTACCACTTCGGTTGTTCGGTCAATTGATAAACGCTATGGCAGTACGGGCATGTAACCATCGGCGCGCCGTTTACCATCTGGATGTTTTCCGCGGTCAGCGTGCCCCCGCACTGTTTGCACTTTAGCGAATCCAGGTTGACGTCGCCCGGCAGATCGATTTTCAGGGTAACGTTGTCCGACTGGGTAGCCGGGCTCTTCCGTCCAACAAGATAAATCATTACAAGGCCTATCCCGATTAATATGACTCCAACCGGAAGCCAGCCTATTTGCCCGCTATCAGGGTTAGTTGCCCCGAGCATCATCAAAACGCCAAACAGAATCAGGATAGCTGCCACAATATAAGCGATTACTTTACCGGCGCTCATCAAATTACCTCCGCGCCCCCCAAAGGGCGTATGACCAAAATTGTGCTCTACGGTGTTATAGGGAGTATTATAGCATCTTCACGCAGGGCCGGGCGACGGATATTTCCTGGGGTTCCTGCTATAATTTGGGCTATGGACGACGCAACCCTTCACGAACAGCTCGATCATCTCCGCAAAGAAATCAATCTTCACAACTACCGCTACTACGTCCTCGACGCCCCCCTTATCAGCGATTATGAATACGACCGGATGATGAATGAGCTGCGCCAGATCGAGACGGACCACCCAGACTGGATCACCCCCGATTCGCCCAGCCAGCGCACTGGAGGCGCCCCGGTAGAGAAGTTTGCCAGGGTCCGCCACCCCAGCCCGATCCTCTCCCTGGCGAATGGGTTCCGGCCCGAAGATATCCGCGCCTGGTACGAGCGCCTGACCCGCATCGATGATCGCGTCGAGCGGACCAGTTTCGTGATCGA
>DATKLX010000232.1:0-25335 GCA_035542155.1 Anaerolineaceae bacterium | reverse complement strand
AGGTTTCCAGTAGCGTTTCCGGCTGGGTCAGGCTGTCCTGGGAGTAGATCGTGTGGCAGTGGAATTCAACCCTCAGCAACTGGCTCATGAACCTCCTTCAGTCCCAACAAATCCTTGGAAAAGAGCCACGTCGCCAACCCCAGGCTCACCCCGAACCACAGCGTCGCCAGGCGGATTAGAACCGTCGCCGAGGCGGCAATCCCCGCCGGCAGGCCAATGACCAAAGCCAGCATCCCCGCGATTGAAGCTTCAGCCGCCCCCAATCCGCCCGGCAGCGCCGAGGCCGCTCCTAACGCGGTAGAAAAAGCCAGCACGAAGATCGCCCCCGCCAGTAGCTTTTGGCTGGGTGGAAGTCCCAGACCGGTCAGGATTACGTAGAACCCCACCCCCTCGCCCAGCCAGGAGACCGCTCCCAGCGTGATCGCCGTCAGCGTGGCCCGCGGGCGGAAAAGTGTAAAGCTGCCCTCGTAAAATTCGCGCAACCCGTGGGTAGCTCGCCTCAGCAGTGGGACCCGTTCGCACAGGCCCAGCAGCCACAACGCCGCCGGGCGAATCTGGATGAAGACCACCAGCGCCACCAGCCCGGCCAGGATCAACGCGAAAGCCGGCCAGTACCGCGGGGTTGTGATCACTCCCAGCGCCGAGAGCGCCAACACCGCCAACCCATCACTGATCCGTTCCGCCAGCACCACCGAGACACCGCGCGCGAAAGGCAGCCCGCTGGCCTGGTTGAGCCATACTGCCTTGAGCGCCTCGCCGGCCTTCCCCGGCGTGACCGCCAGCGGGAACCCGGCCACGAACAGCCGCGAGCTCTCTCTCATCGGCAGCGATACCCCACTCAGCCTGAGATAATAATGCCACTTGAAAAAACGCAGGATGTAGTTGAACAGCGTGAACCCAAGCGCGATGGGAAAGACCTCCCAGCGAAAGCTGGCCAGGTCGTGGGTCACCTGGCCGACATCGCCGGCCAGCACCAGCCCGACCAGGACCAGAAAACCCAAAATGATCCCCGGGATCATCCGGCGGAGGATAGAGGGCTTATTGGAATCAGCCATGGCTCCAATTGTAATCGAGAAAATTCTTCGTTTTCTTTTTTTTGAAAATTCACTCTCGAAACCCTTTTCTCGTCATATAATTTATTCTATGCCTCTCGAAAAACTCCCTCATCCCTACGTCCTCTCTCAGGAAATTGCCCAGGCTCGCCGCCTCGATCTTCCCATCGTCGCCCTCGAATCGGCCGTCATCACCCACGGCCTCCCCCGTCCCGAGAACCTCAACCTGGCGCGCCAGATGGAAAGCGAAGTTCGTTCTCAGGAAGCTATCCCCGCCACGATTGCCCTCTTTGGTGGCTCGGTTCACGTTGGCCTCTCCCAGATCGAACTGGAAAATCTCGCCGCGGCTCCCTCGCCGCGTAAGGTTAGCCGGCGGGATTTCGCCACTGCCCTGGAGAAAAATGAATTTGGCGGCACCACCGTCGCCGGGACCCTCATCGCTGCCCACACTGCTGGCATTCGCGTCTTCGCCACCGGCGGCATCGGAGGCGTTCACCGCAACGCCCCCTTCGACGTCTCCGCGGATCTTCCCGAGCTTTCGCGCACCCCCATGGTCGTGGTTTGCGCGGGCGCCAAGGCCATCCTCGACCTGCCTGCCACTCTCGAATATCTCGAAACTTCCGGCATTCCGGTCATTGGCTACCAGACCGACGATTTCCCCGCCTTTTACTCGCGTTCCTCCGGCCTTCCCATCTCGGCCTGCGTCGATTCTGTCCTGGAGATCGCCCGCATCGCGCACATTCATTGGGAGATGAGCCTGACCAGCGCCCTGCTCGTGGTCCAGCCGCCCCCGGCCGAGTTCGCCCTGCCCCGCGCCGATGTAGAGCGCGCCATCCAGACCGCCCTGATCGAGGCCGAAAAGAGCAAAATCCGCGGCTATGCCATCACCCCCTACCTGCTTAACCGGGTCAACGAGCTCAGCGGAGGCGCCAGTATGCGCGTAAACCTCGCCCTGCTGCGCAACAACGCCCGCCTCGCCGCGCAGATCGCTGTGGCAATTTCTCCCCGGGCCAAAGATACATTGCATCTTTAGCCCAATATTGTCGTTTCATTCCGTTAAACCCCCAGGTACTTTCCGGGGCGATCTCCAAACTGATTTTATTCACCTGGGAGGCTTCGTGTACGTTTTCGTCGGTGTAGGCTGATGGGTATCGGTCGGCCGCGGCGTGACGCTCGGGTAGGGTGTCAGCGTCACCGTGGGAGTCCGCGTGATTGTTGCGGTCCGGGTGACTGTGGGAGGGCGGCTGGGGACCGGCGTGCCGCCCGGTTTAATGGTCGCCCTGGATGCAGGCGCCCCGCCAGATGGGTTCCCCGTGACCGTAAAGCGCCCCGACACCTTCCACTCCAGGCCGACGAAGATTTGCACTTCGTAGGTCCCCGGAAGCCATTCGGATGGGGCTGGTTCCCAATCGCTGTATCCGTATCCACCGGTACCGCCATCCCACGGCTTACTTTCGTAATAAACCAGCGCCCCATCTCGTAGCCACAGCGCCGACCACTGGCTGCCGGTCAGCATGCCATCGTAGGTAAATGTGGCATACATGTGCCCTACCGGGTTGGTGAACTCCTTGGCCGGATCCACCGGAAGGAGCGCCTTTTCATCGATCTTATTCGCGAACATCAAGGGGCTGATCACCGCCTTCGCATTGGGAGTGATCGTTGTCTGGATCTGCCCGCTGACCTCAGGCGGAAGTGAGGGCGTATCGGTGATCGAAGGTGTATCCGTGATCGTGGGCGTCAGGGTGATCGTGGGCGTCAGGGTGATGGTCGGGGTCAGGGTGATCGTGGGCGTATGGGTGACTGTTGGTGAAGGTGGAAAATATGTATAGGCGGTCGGTTCCGCGTACCGGTTGATGAAAAATGCTGCCACGATTAGGAGAATACTGACCAGCACCAGGCGATATCCTTGCCAGATACGGTCGTTCCGTTTGCGAAAGTATGGCAGCTTCAGGCCCGCCCGAATCGATCGAATACCCAGCCACAGGCTTAGAACCGCGCCCACCAGGGCCAGCACGAAAGCGGTTTGGACGGCTGTGTGGATATCGAGATGCTCGAACATGGCCCATTCCGGGTTGGAGTTTCCTGGCGAATTATAGCATGATCACTCTTGAGGTATATTACACAAATTCAACAAGTTAGGTTAAAATCAATTGTCGGAATCAATTCCAGGTATTATAGACAATGACCCTCGAACGCGGCGAGCGACTCAACAATCGATATCGGATCGTAGAAGTACTGGGGCAAGGCGGAATGGGCGCAGTGTATCGCGCCGTCGATGAAAATCTGGGCGTCGAAGTCGCAGTAAAAGAAAACCTGTTTCTTACCGATGAATACGCGCGGCAATTCAAGCGTGAGGCCCTGATCCTTGCTGGCTTGCGCCACCCCAATCTACCCCGCGTGGGTGACCACTTCGAGATCGAACGCCAGGGCCAGTACCTGGTCATGGACTTCATCGAAGGCGAAGACCTTCGCCAGCGCATGGAAAGGACTGGCGCTTTATCCGAAGAGGATGTAGTTCTCATCGGCGCGGCGATGTGCGATGCCCTCGCTTACCTCCATACCCGCCGGCCGCCGATCGTCCACCGAGATTTAAAACCCGGGAACGTTAAGATCAATCCGGAAGGGCAGATTGTCCTCGTTGACTTCGGTCTTGCCAAGGTCATGGACGACGCTCAAGCCACCAGCACCGGCGCCCGGGCCATGACCCCCGGGTATTCCCCACCCGAGCAATATGGAACAGCTCGCACCGATCCACGCACCGATATCTATTCCTTGTCCGCCACACTCTATGCCGCGCTGACCGGCGTGATCCCCGAGGATGGTCTTGCCCGCGCCACCGGGAATGCTAACCTTACCCCGCTGCGCAAAATCAACTCAAAGGTGAGCCGTAAGCTGGCCAACGTCATCGAGCGCGGCCTGGCAATCCATCCCGATGATCGTTACCAAACCGCTGAGGAATTCAAATCCGCTCTCCTCGATGCCCATATCGAGGCTCGTAACAGCATGCGCCGGGAGATCACCGTCGCCCCACCGCCCGCCCCCGAGATCGTGGTCGCCGAGGATGGAAATTCCAATGGGAAAGGATCCAATCCGCCTCCTGCAGCCCGCCCACTGGCCCTGGCCCCCCTAGGAGCGTCTTCCGATCCGGTGTACATTCCGGCCCGGCCCTGGCGAAGTGGGACTAACTGGCTTGCCCTGTTTCTTCTGGTGCTGATCCTCGGGACCGGCGCGCTGTTGATGACGAATCCTTCCCTGGTGGCACAGTCTCCGTTGATCGCTCTGATGCGGACCCCAACTGCCACCGTTATGTCGTCGGCCACACCAACTGACGAAATCGGCTCGCAAGAAACTCCCTGCGTTGGGGCAAATTGCGCTATCATTTCTGGCCTGGATCCCAACAGATTGGCCACACCCACGAAGACAGCCGCTGCCACCTCGACGCCGACCATCACCCCCACGAAAACCCTGTCGCCCACGCTGACAGTCACCCCCATTGGCGGTGGCATGGGTGAGATCGTTTTCGCCTCCAACCGCACTGGCATCCCGCAGCTCTGGACCATGGATGCGAACGGCGGCAAGCTGTTCCAGGTAACCAGCCTTCCGGATGGAGCCTGCCAGCCGGATTGGTCTCCGGATGGTATCCGGATTGTTTTCATTTCCCCCTGTCCAGGAAAACGCGACATCTATGAACGCTCAAATCTCTTCATCATCAACAGGGATGGTAGTCGGCTCCTGGCGCTTCCTAAATCACCTGAAGGAGATTTCGAACCAGCCTGGTCGCCCGATGGAAACCGGATCGCGTATACCTCGCTCAAAAATAACCAGCCCCGGATTTTTGTGCTCAACCTGGTGGACAACTCTGTGATGGAGATATCCAAAACTGTATTTGGCGATCGCCAGCCTTCCTGGTCGCCAAGTGGCACGCAGTTAGCTTTCGTGCGTATCCGCAATTCACCCGAGATCTGGGTCGTTTCCGATACTGGCCAGAATGAGTTTAAATTCACATTGAGCGGAAGCATTGCAGATAACTGGCCGGTCTGGTCTCCGGATAACCGGTTCATCTTCTATTGCCAGGGAGCGCTGGAAAAGGGAGTCCCCTGGCTCACCGCGCAGCGCTACGAGGACCGGGGGAAAATGAAAGAATTCCGCGTCCCTGGTGAGGACTTACCCCAGGTTGGCCCCGTCAACAAGCCGTCCATCTCCCCGGACAACATGTGGATCGTTTATGAGAGCTGGCCGGATGGGATCAATCACGATATCTACCGCATGACCATTTCCGGGGCAGGCCCGGTCAGGCTGACCACCGATCCTGGCCTGGATTTTGACCCGAAATGGCTTCTGAATATGCTCAAGCCTTAGTCACCACGCGTTTTTCGTCCCGGTCTTCAATACCGGTATCATAAGAGAATCATGACACTCGACATCGGCGCCCTTCTCATCAACCGCTACCGCATTCATCGGATTCTTGCCCACGGTGGGATGGGATCAATCTACTTTGGCCTGGATGAAAGCCTCGGCGTCGAGGTTGCGGTTAAAGAAAACCTGTTTTCTAATCCTGAGTTTTCCCGGCAGTTTCATCGCGAGGCGACCATTCTGGCGGCCCTGCGCCATCCTAATCTGCCGCGGGTGACAGATCATTTCGTCATCGAAGGCCAGGGCCAGTACCTGGTAATGGATTTCATTGAGGGCGAAGATCTCCGCCAGCGCATGACCAGGACTGGGGGAATCAGTGAAACTGAAGCGCTGCTCATCGGGATCGCGATCTGTAACGCGCTCGATTACCTGCATTCCCGGCAGCCTCCGATCCTTCACCGCGATATAAAGCCTGGGAATATCAAGATTACCCTGCGCGGACAAATCTACCTCGTCGATTTTGGGTTGGCTAAGATCGTTCACTCTGGCCAGGCCACCACCATCGGCGCCCAGTCACTCACGCCTGGTTATGCGCCTCCTGAGCAGTATGGGCAGGGAACTGACAGCCGTTCTGATATCTATTCTCTGGCTGCAACGCTATATGCGGCCATGACCAATTCCCTGCCTGAAGACGGCCTGGCTCGCGCCATCGGCAGCGCCAACCTGACCCCTCTTCGCCAGCGCAGACAGCAAGTTTCGGATCGCCTGGCCATGGTGATCGAGCGGGGGATGGCGGTCAGCCCGGAGGCGCGCTTCCAGACCGCGAATGAGTTTAAGATCGCCCTGATGGGCGCGAACACCCAGATCCGCCAGAAAATCGAAGGAGTCGATGAGATTATTCTGGAACCTTCCAGCGCGCCCCCTGTCCAGCTCACCTCGCAGCCCACGCAGTATCCCGCTGAGCAGCCGCCCTACCAGCCGGACCAAAAACCCTCCACTCACCCACCGGCTGGTGGTTCAACCGGGAAAATGCCGCGCTGGCTGGTTCCTGCCGGGGGTGTATTTGGCATCCTGATCCTGGCCGCGCTCGGTATTGTATTGTTCCCCGGCATATTCCCGCCGGCTTACCATCCCCAGGTGCCCTCACCCGCTCTGACAAGCCCGGTCCCCAGAACTCCGGCGGCGACCGTGCCAGCGGTTCTGCATCTGCCCTCGCCGACCAGCCCAGGATCGGCTGTACCCGCAACATTGACCCCCTCCCCTATCCCCACAACCGAACCCGCGGCTACCCCGACACAAGAAATCATCCCGACGCCCATCGGCGGCGGCTCTGGACAGATTGTTTTTTCCTCCAACCGAACCGGGACTTACCAGCTCTTTATCATGGATCAGGATGGGAAAATCCTGCGCCAGGTGACCAATCTGCCCGATGGCGCCTGCCAGCCAGACTGGTCGCCAGATGGAAAGCGCCTGGTATTCGTTTCCCCCTGCCGAAAAGACCAGGATCAATACAAAGGCTCAGCGCTATTTCTGATCAACCTGGATGGCACCGGCGTTGTCCCGTTACGTACAACGCCCGGAGGCGATTTTGAGCCAGCCTGGTCCCCCGACAGCCAGGTGATCGCTTTTACGTCCATTCGCGAAGGCCGGCCCCATATTTTTCTCTATCACCTGGCCGACCAGTCGGTCGTCAATCTTTCCCGTCCTTCTTCCCTGGACCGTCAGGCTGCCTGGTCTCCGGATGGGAAGACCATCGCCTTTACTACCCTGCGTTCCGATCACTACCAGGTCTTTCTGATGGACTCCAATGGCCAGAATGCCCGGCCTTTTTCAAGCTTCAAGGCTGGTCCATCCCAATTCCCTACCTGGTCGCCAGACGGCCAGGTCATCGTCTTCAGCCACAGCGAGTCTGTTCCCTGGTTGGTCGCCAGGCGGCTGGACGATAAGATCAACGAATTCCCCGTCTCGGAGATCGTTCGCCCGGCTCGCAATCCGTCCTATTCGCCGGATGGCGGCTGGATCGTTTTCACCAGCATCCTGGACGGCAACCCTGAGATCTACCGGATGACCCCCAATGGAATCGGCCTGACTCGCCTGACAAATGACGCTGCCAGCGACATCGACCCGTCCTGGTTCAAAAAATAGGGCTTAGACCAGTTTCTGGCTGTACTGCTCGGCAAACAGAGCCGGCGTCCCGCCGGTATGCCAGAAGAGAACGGTATCCCCTGCTGGGAAAAATCCCTTGCGGATGAGATCGATCATCCCTCCGGCAGCCCGGCCGGTGTACACCGGATCTAGAAGCAGCCCTTCAGTCTCGGCAAAGAGGCGGATGGCCTCCCGCTCCAGGTTGCCCATCACGCCATAGCCTTCACCCACATAGCTGGCATCGACCAGGATATCCCCAGACTGAAAATGCGCCTTAAAGCCCAGGCGATCAGCCGTCTCATCGGCCAACCTGGACACCCGATCTTTTAATACTCCTTCTGATTCATCCACACTGATCCCCAGAATCTTGCCGTTCCAGCCCTTTTCTTGTGCCTGCCGGGCTCCCACTACCAGTCCCGCCTGCGTCCCACCCGAAGAGGATGCAAACACGATCCAATCCACCCTCAATCCCGCGGATTCCCCCTGGGCCAGCATCTCCTCAAATGCCAGCGTATAAGCGGCTGCACCGGTTGGCGAAGACCCGCCGTAAGGGATTAGGTACGGCCGGCGTCCATCTTCCCAGGCGGCATCGAAGGTTCCTTTCAAAACCGTATCGCGGTCGTTGCGGGTGCTGGCTACGATTTCAGCTCCGAAAACCCGGTCGAGAAGGAGATTCCCACTCAGGCGGGCTGGCACCTCGCCGCTGAGCACAAGAACACAATCAAACCCAAAGCGGGCTGCGGCTGCAGCGGTTTGCCGGCAGTGGTTCGACTGCACGGCCCCGGCGGTGATCAGGGTCTTCGCACCGTTTGCCTGCGCCTCCGCGAGCAGCGTTTCCAGCTTGCGGGTTTTATTGCCCCCCAGCGCCAGCCCGGTGAGATCATCTCGCTTGGCAAACAGGCGGGGACCTCCCAGCCGGGCGGTCAGGCGCGGCAGCGGTTCCAGCGGAGTGGGAAGATTGCTAAAGTATAGCCTTGGGATCATAGCGTTTTCACCTCCTGTCGTGTTCGGACCCGGCCTCTCCGCCGCATGATTTCCAAAATGCGCGGGATTACCCGGGTATACAGGCGATAAGAAGCTGGGCTTACCAGATAATCCCATGCACCGATCCATCGCACGACCCGGGCGCCGAGCCCTTCTTTAAATCGGAATACTCCCCACAGCGGATCCTGTTCTGCAAACTCGTCTGGCGCTCCCCATAAATCGTAATCCAGGCTTCCATAGCGTTTTGCCTGGCGGATTGCCTCCCATTGGAGCAAATAATTGGGCATTTTTTCCCGGTGCTCCCCACGCGACATTCCATACAAATACCAGCTCCGACGGGCAAAGGAAAACAGAATTAGCCCTGCCACAGGCCTATCTTCTACTTCGGCGATCAGGATTATTGCCATGTTTGCTTCGAGAAACTTTTTCCAGAGCGCCAGGTAATAGGCCTCTTCACGGATGACAAAGCCATCTCGCACGGCAGTTTCAGCGTACATGCGGTACAACCCGCTTAGATCATCCTTTCCACCCTGGCGAATCCGCACGCCCTTTTTTTCAGCCAGGCGGATGTTATATCGCGCTTTGGATTTCATCCGCGCGAGGATCTCTTCCTCGCTCGGGCGCAAATCGATGATAGCCGAGTTACGGAACTGGATCTGATCCTGCGAGAAGACCCAGCCGCGCCGCTGTAGATCTTCGCGTAGCGCCAATCCGGTCTGGTCCGGCTGATCCTCTTCTTCGCCGGTGATGCCTGTGCCAATCGCCACATCTGGATCGATCTTGAGAAATACCGCTCTATTTTGGCAGGCCAGCGCCTGCAAATCATCCAGCACTCTGTGCGATAAAGCCTGATCCGTCCAATCGAGCAGCGGGCCTTTCGGTGCGTAGAGGATATTGATCCGGGTGGATATCCCGGCAAAATGCAGATCACGCTTCAGCACCATCGCCGCGGCGCATACCTCGGTCCCCACCCGCCAGATACATCCGGTCGGTCGCCAGCCTCCTGTTCCTTTCATGTTTGCCCATTCCCAGGTCTGCAGCAGATGGGCAGCCGGCAGAACCTGGATTATATGGTTCCATTCGGCCGGATCGGGGACGCAGGTTTCAAAGGTGATATTCATGCCGGTCGATCTTATCCTGCTTTGATTTTTTGGTAAAGAGCATACATCGGCGCAATATACACCCGGTCCTGTGAGCTGGCTGACCTTTTCAGCTCCCCGCCAAAACCGCGTTTGAAACGGTACACGCCCCACAGCCCATCTGAGCGGTGTTCGAATTGATCCTCGAGCTCTTTCGCGGGCGCATCTGGCACGCCCCAGAGGTCGTATTCGCTGCACCCCTGGCCTCGCGCCCAGCGCATTGCCTCCCATTGCAGCAGATAAGCGGGCATGCGGTTCCTTTCCAGGTCATTGGACGCCCCATACAGATACCAGGCCCGCTTGCCGCGGCGGAAGACCATCAACCCGGCCAGATTTTGGCCGCAGTGTTGTGCGACCAGCAATTCACAATCTCCTGAAGGATGAAAAAGGTCGTATGCTCTTTGAAAATAATCCAGGTTGTGAACCCCAAAACCGTCTCTATGGCCGGTCTCAGTCATCAGCCGGTAAAAAGAGAGGATATCATCCGTGAGAAGCACCTGGATATCTTTTTTTTCAGCCAGGTGGATGTTATAGCGGGTCTTCTGTTTCATCCGCGCGAGCAAGCCTTCTTCGCTGCCAATCAGGTCCACCACGATCGTCCGGCGCGGTTGGATGGACTGCTTGCCAGAGGTAAATCCTTTCAGAGTCAGTTGAAAATCTTCCTCCCAGGCATCCGGTTCGATTTTTAGGAATGCCGCGCGTTTCTCCCGGCACAGGGCGTCCACCTTGGAAAGGAATTCTCCCCACTCTTCAACCGGCCCGATTGGGCCTTTCGGGATATAGGCCAGGTGAAAACCCAAGGGAAGGCGCCGCAGCAAGATTTGAGCGCCAACCTTCCCGCTGACCAGCCGGTGGGCTTCCCACCCAAAAGCGGATTTCAAATCCCCCCAGGCGGCAGACTGGAGCAGGTGGGCTTTCGGATGGCCCTTTAAGAATGTCTCCCAGTCTCCTGACTTGAGCTCATCCATCAGTCGATCGATGTCATTTCTGCCGGGGGTGTACTGCGTACCGCAGATCCAGGGATGAGCTCATCCAATAGCGTGACGATGGTGTGTGGATCGCTTTCTTCGGCCAGGTGAACCAACTCGTTCACGCTTTTTTCCAGGGGTCCATTCTTTAACTCGTCCTGCCCATCCAGACGGAATATGTCTGGATGGGAGGTGGGATGGAACACTTCACCCTCATCCCATAAATCCTCGCTAATTTTTTCACCCTGACGGATCCCTGTGAATACGATTTCGATATCCTTCCCAGGTTCGAGCCCCGAAAGGCGAATCAGATCTTCGGCCAGATCGAGAATGCGCACCTGCTGTCCCATGTTCAGGACGAACATCTCACCGCCGTTCCCCATCGCCGAGGCCTGCAACACCAGGTGAACGGCCTCGGGGATGGTCATAAAATAGCGTTTCATATCCGGGTGGGTGACTGTGACCGGTCCCCCACGGGCGATCTGGCGTTTAAACAGCGGCACAACACTGCCACGGCTACCCAGAACGTTCCCGAAGCGGACCACTGAAAATGCTCTACCGCTGCGCATAGCCCCGTCTAACACAATCATCTCGGCCATCCGCTTGGTAGCTCCCATTACGTTTCGGGGCCGGATAGCTTTATCGGAAGAAATCATTACCAAACGCTCGATATCATGGTTCAGTGCAAGCTCAACCACATTACGAGTTCCTAAAATATTGTTCGTTACTGCCTCGGTGACATTCAATTCCATCAAGGGAACGTGTTTATGCGCCGCTGCATGAAACACCACTTGCGGACGGAAATCTTCATATATCGCCTCCAATCGAAGGCGCTCACGAACATCAGCGATGATTGGACGCAGCGGTAAGCTGGGGAAGGAGTCTTTCAGCTCCATCCAGGATTCGAAGATGCTGTTTTCCCCATGCCCAAGGAGGAGCAGCTCGGCAGGACCCCATCGGGCGATCTGGCGGCAGAGCTCGCGCCCAATCGAGCCGCCCGCACCTGTAACCAGCACGACCCGTCCGTTCAGGCTGGCGCCGACCAGTTCGGTATCGATCCGGGTTGGCTCGCGCCGAAGCAGGTCGGTGATATCGACTTCTCTCAGCCGGCTGACGCTGACTTTCCCGCCGATCAATTCGTAGATCCCCGGCATTGTCCGGAAAGGAACCCCTTTCTGGCGGCAAAAATCAGCCACGAGGCGAACCACTCGCCCGGGTGCGCTGGGAATTGCGATGAGAACCTCATCGACATGATGACGAACCAGGGCTTTCGGTAGATCCGTTAATGTGCCAACCACGGGCACTCCGGAGATCACGTGGTTTTGTTTGCCCGGGTCATCGTCAAGGAAACCAACCGGAACTAAATTAAGTTGAAGATTTTTCTGCAGCTCACGGACAACCAGAACGCCTGCGTCTCCGGCGCCAACGATCAGCACCCGTTGCGCAATCCCTTCAGATTTGAGCCCATTCGCGTTCGTGCCGCTCTCGGCAAGCAGGCGCAGCGTAAAGCGAAGCCCACCGACAAACAAAAGGGAAAGCAGCCAATCGATCGCCAGGACAGGTCGTGGAAATCTTAAGATAATGTGAACAGCGGACAGGCCGATGATGATCAAAGATACCGGGATAGAAGCCGTGGTGACGGCTGCCGCAATCAGTTTTAACTCCTGGATGCTGGCGTAAACCCATAACCGGCGATACAGGCCGAACCAGTAATAGATCACTGGTTTCACGAGCAGGCAGATCGCAATCATCCACAGGCCGTAGGGATAGAAATAAAATTGAAATGCATTTCCCAATTCCAGTCGCAGCGCGTAGGCGGCTACTACGGAAACAACAATCAGGAACATATCCCCTAATAAGACGATGCGATTGCGGATTTGCGTGGGAGTTCTCATCCGCTCAGGTCCCTCGAAACCCAATTACAGTGCCGACTGTCCGGAGCAGGATCACTCCGTCCATAAGCAGGTTGCGGTGCTTGATGTAAAACAGATCGTACTCCAGTTTCACCGCGGTATCCTCTATGGTCGCTGCGTAGCCGAAATTGATCTGCGCCCAACCCGTGATCCCCGGCTTGACCAGCAGCCGCGCACGATAAAATGGAATGTATTTCTGAAGCTCTTCCACCAGTTCGAACCGCTCGGCGCGTGGCCCAACCAGGCTCATCTCCCCCAGGAGGACATTGATAAACTGCGGCAGCTCATCCAGATGGCTTTTCCGCAAAAACATCCCGACCCGGGTGATGCGTTCATCATTTTGCGTGGTCACTCTGACAAATCCATCTTTTTCCGCGTCCTGGTACATCGTGCGGAACTTGATAATTTTATAGATTTGCCCCCGCCGTCCAATGCGGCCCTGCGTAAAAAATACCGGGAAGCCGCTATCCAGGATAATTGCGATCGAGATAAAGGGAAAGATAAAAAAAGTGCAGACAGTCCCGATAAGGCCGCCCAAAGCATCAAGGAACCGTTTGATCACCTCGTAAAAAGAGTTGGTTCGAGCCTGGTCCATAAAGGAGCGGATAATCCAGTCGGATTCCAATTGGTAGATCGGAACACGCGAGAGGAGCTCTTCGTAGATCACCTGCATCGTTGTGATCTCGACCCCGTGCTCCTGTGCATCGATTAGCGCCTGGAAGAGATTGCCGTTCATCTCACCCGAAATCGCCACCACCAGGTCTGTGATCGACTCCGATTGGACGATGGAGAGAAGCTGGTCGCTTCCACCCAGGATGCGGTGATTCTCAATCATGGTTCCCTGCTTCTGAGGATCGTCGTCGATCAGGCCCGCCAGATAAAATGGCGATGGCGAGGTTTCATTATATACCTTGAGCAGGCTCGTTCCGGATTTCCCAGCGCCGATCACCAATATGCGCCGCATAAACTGGGGCGCAGTAAAAATTGCAATGAACATGAACCGCCAGGCCAGCGTGAGGATTGAGGCTCCGATGATAAAGTAGATGACAGCCAGGCGGGGAAGCTCAGTGTCTTTATAGTAGAAGAAAATGAGCAAGTATACGCCCAGGCAAACTAACGCAGCGATGCCAACCCCTTTAAGCGTTTCATCTCGACGATGCGCTCTGTGTATATCGTAAGTCTCAACCAGCAAAACTACCCAAAGCAAAGGGAGAAAATAGAACCAGGCTTGTGCCCTGAACTGTAAGAAAATCGGCGAGAAACGTTCCCAATCCCGTAGTGACCATAAGAATAGGGCGATCATCACTGCCACGCCGCCGGCCACCAAATCCCCGGTCACCAGTAGAAAACGTTGCTCGGCGGTTCGCAAACGCCAGGCCACAGACTTCTTGGGCGTTTGCAAAGAGGGTACTTTCTTCTCAATAGTGATTGGTCCAAGGTCAGGTATCATGGCGAAGGAAGCTCCATAGGAAACCCGCCCCCCAGGAAAAATGCATCAGTGCAATGCCAGGTGGCAGCCCGATCAACAATGTCCAATCTCTCTGGGTATAAGCCGCCAGAATTCCCGAAATAACCAACCCTGCCAGATAAATACCAACGTCAACGGACAGCAGAATCCGGGCCGCTGAAAAAAAAGGCGCGGCGATCCCCAGGCCAACCAGGCTGGTCAGGAACAGCGGGGGAAGCGCCTGGCGCCAGCGCAGCGTCGCAGGATAACGCTGCAGCATGCGAAATTTCCAAAAACCATAACGCCAGTATTGTTTTGCCAGGTCAGCGAATCCAGACCGGGCATAATAAATGGACCGAATGGAAGGGTCCAGCCACACCGTTCCGCCGTTTTTTCGAACTCGGGTATTGAATTCATAATCCTCATTCGTCAGGAGGGTCGGGTCGTAGCGGCCAATCTGGTCTAGCAGGGATCGGTGGTACGCTCCAAAGGGGACCGTATCCACGCTTCCGGCTTTGGACGAATAGCGGTACCGGGCATCTCCTACGCCAAGTGGGTGGGAAGCCGCGACAGCAATCGCACGCGCGATCCAGCTTTTCCCACCTGGGCGGATATCCCAAACGCCGCCCACCGTTGTGCCCAGGCCCCGTTCCAAATCCTGGACGCATCTTTGAACATAATCAGCCTGGGGAACGCAGTGCGCATCCAATCGGATGATAATATCACCGGATGAATGACTGAGAGCCGTATTCAATGCAGAAGGTATGTTCCTTAGTGGATTGTCCACAATCCGAACATTGAATTCTGAGTGGTCATCCAAATAACTCTGGATGACCTGCCGGGTACAGTCCGTAGAGAGCCCATCCGCAATGATCACTTCGAGGGATGATCTGGGATATGTCTGGGCGTAAATGGCCTCGAGTAATAACAGGATCGTTAATGACTCATTATAACAAGGAATGATGATCGATACGGTACGCATGGGTGGCGGGGCGTTGGATGGAACGAGACGCGAACGATCTATAACCTGGCCTAGAGTATACCAGATATTTTTCTTACAGTTCGACCTTCCCCCGTTGAACCGCCAGGGTCGTTATATCCGACTTAAACGCGGGCAGCTTCACCCAAAAAATGCTCCCCTTACCGGGTTGGCTGTCCACTCCGATGGAACCGCGGTGAGCTATGACAATCTCTTTGGCAATTGCCAATCCCAGCCCGGTTCCGCGGCTCGATCCACCCTTCCGTGCAGGATCGACCTGAAAAAAGCGCTCGAAAACCCGCTCTTTCATTTCAGGTGGGATCCCAGGCCCGGCATCCTTGATTCGAACTTCGATCCAGTTGCTTTTTACCCCTGCGCTGATCCTGACCGATCCGCCCGTTGGGGAATATTTCAAGGCGTTATCGACCAGGTTCGTAAAAACCTGTGCCAGCCTGTCGCCATCCCCTTCCAAAGGTGGGAGCGCGTCTAACTCTAACTGCAAAGACACCTGGCTTTTTTCTGCCTGGGGAGACAACTTTTCGGTAATACTCTTCAATAAAGCTGGTAAATCCACAGATCCCCGCGACAAATCTGCTGTCCCCGCCTCCAGGCGTGCCAGATCCAGCAAGTCGAGCACCAGGCGGTACATTCGGCTGGCTTCATCATAGATGACATGGGCAGCCTGGTGGAGTGTATCTGGTTGGCTGGCGGCTCCATCTAGGATTGCCTGAGCAAAACCCTGGATCGATGTGAGCGGCGTCTTTAATTCATGTGAGACGTTGGCAACAAAATCCCGCTGAGAACGCTGACTGACCTGGACCTGGTGCGCCAGTTCATTGAACGCCCTGGCAAGATCCTGGACTTCCTGAGGTCCTTCCAGGGGTATCGGTTGGTGCTTTCCGTGGACTATTTCTGTCGCTCCCTGGGTGATGCGCCGCAACGGAGAAGAGATCCACCGTTCCATCAACAGTCCCACGATAAGAGCCAGGAAAATCGCCAGGCCGCCCGCCTGGAGAATGATCCGGAAAAGGTCGTCTGAAAGCAGAGCCCGTAGCGCGATTCGTGGGCGGGGCATTGCGATCATTAAATAACGACCTGTTCCCATCTGGCGCAAGGAATACCACCAGAATTCACCACGCGTGTCGCGGAGGATGGGTGGAGGGGTTGCATTTTGGGCGGTTATGCGGGAGGAAGGTCGGAGACCTGGAAATAGAGCCGCTGAGTCTCTTCTAGAATCAACCAGTGCGTTTCCATCTGCATCGAGGACGAGAATGCGCACCCCCAACACGCGATCCTCACGGATAGCCGCCTGCTGGATGCCGTCAATGCCTATCCCTTCGATGGTCTCTACCTGGTTTAAGATCGTTTCTTCTGCAAGGCTGAATCGAGCAACCGCCTGGCGCATCGCACCTGGATTTCTGACTAGGTATAAGACGAAAAAAAGAGTTACGACCCCGATTGCCACCCCGGCAACCAGGATGTAGGTGAGCCACAGCCGCGACCGGAGTGTAGTGAACATCACACCACCAGCTTGTAACCGATGCCGGTGACAGTCTCGATGTGCACATTCGAACCTGAGAGCTTTTTTCGCAACTGGGCGATATGGACATCCACCGTTCGGGTCTGGCCGTAGAAGTCATACCCCCAGGCCAGGCTGAGCAGTTTCTCGCGGGAGAGCACCTGCCCCCGGTGTTGGGCCAGAATGAAAAGCACCTCGAATTCCTGGGTGCGCAGATCGAGCTGTCCATTCTTGATCCTCGCTTCCCTTGCCTCAGGATCGATCACCAGGTCGCCCAGGTGAATGGGAACCCCGCCCGCCACTGCTCGATTGGCTCTCTCCCCCCGCCGCAGAATAGCTTTCACCCGCGCCACGAGCTCTCGGGGGTTGAACGGCTTGGTCATGTAATCATCTGCGCCGAGCTCCAACCCCAGGATTTTATCGATATCATCGTCCCGGGCGGTTACCATTAAAATTGGGGTCGGGTTATTCTCGGCGCGCAGCCTCCGGCAGACTTCAAAACCGTCTAGCTCTGGCAGCATCACATCCAGGACCATCAAAGCAGGGTGCTCCTGGCCGATAACTTTCAGCGCGGTATTGCCATCACCAGCGGAAAGGACCCTGTACCCTTCCCGCGCCAGGTACAGTTGGGCCAGTTGAACGATATTTGGTTCATCATCGACGACGAGGATCGCTTCTCCAGCCATGAGACTACTTTTCTTCGCGGACTGCGATCGCTTCGATTTCCACCGCTGCGCTTCGCGGCAGGCCCGCGACTTGAAAGGTGGAACGGGCTGGGTACTTCTCCGTAAAGAATTCGCCATAGATGGTGTTCATCCTGGCAAAATCATTCATATCTCGCAGAAATACAGTTGTTTTCACTACCGAAGCCAGCGACGCGCCAGCAGCCTCCAGCACGGCTTTCAAATTGGTCAATACCTGCCGGGTTTCCGCTTCCACACCGCCCTCCACCAGTCGGTTCGTCACTGGATCCAGTCCGGTTTGGCCGGAGCAAAAAATGAAAGGGCCAGCGATGATCGCCGCGGAATAAGGACCCAACGCTTTTGGAGCCTGATCGGTTAAAATAACAGTTCGCTCTGATGAGAACATGGATCACCTCTGGATCGTTCGAGTTATATGGTCGTGGAACAGAGCCATTTTAAGCCATATTCCGGTCAGGGTCAATTTTCCTCGTCTAACCATTAGTTTAGACCAGGCGTTTTATCCAGCAGTTTGCGAGATGTAAAAACAGTGTAAAAAGTTATGATCTTGGAGTTGGAGTCGTTTCCGGAGTGGGCATCAGCGGCGTGGTGAGCATCGTCTGGAAGATCGGCCTATCCGCTGAACCGGCAAAGACTGCGAATGGGTACTTGCCAGGTGTCACGGGAGGGGATCCGTAACAGTACAGGCGATCCTGAATGGCCTCCTGGATCGTGCATTGAAACGGGATCTGCCCCAGCTCAGCGCGAAACGTCCCGTTGACCCCTCCAGGGATAGACACCACCACGATCATGATCCCGGAATCCATGAATCCCACGGTTTCTATCCTGGCGTTTTGAAAATGAACGATCACCGTCGCATCTACTGTTTCTGCCGGGGTAAATGTGGTTTTGGGGAAAAATGTTCCCCGATCTTCAGGTGTTTCCATATTAGACGGTTCGGTTGCCTGGGAAGAAGGATTCGCGTTGGTAAGGGTACTTGTTGCAAAAATATCTTCGTCCTGGCTGGGCAATCCGGTTGACGCGGGTCGAACGCAGGCGCCAAGCAGGATGGCTAAACAAACCATAAGAAAAACGTGCCTGATCAAGCGGTGTTATCCCACCACGTTCACCAGCCGGCCGGGGACATAGATGACTTGCCTTGGCTGGCGGCCAGCGAGGATTTTTTGAACGGCTTCGCTTGCCAGCGCTTTTTCCCTGGCTGCGGTTTCATTAATATCCACCGGAACGGTGATCCGGTCGCGTAACTTGCCATTCACCTGAACCACGAGGGTGATCTCGTCCATCCGCGCCGCTTCTTCATCGACCATAGGCCAGGCCTGTTGGTGCACCGAATACGGTTTATCCAGGATCGCCCAAAGCTCTTCGGCGATGTGCGGAGCAACGGGTGCCAGCATGCGCAGATAGAGGTCTACAGCCTCCTCCCAGGCAGGCGTCCCGTACAATGCCGGACGGGTTCTTATCATCTCGTTCATTAATTCCATCAGCGCAGAAACGATCGTGTTAAACTGGAATGTCTCGAAATCGCGGGTGACAGCGCGCAGCGTCTGGTGGACCTTGCGCCGTAGGTTGCGGATCTGGGCAGGGTCTGGTGAGTCTGCTATCTGGGCCGGGTCGACAATGCTCCCCCATACCCGCCGCAGCCAGCGTACAGTCCCATCCAAGCCGCTGCTGCTCCAGGGTGCGCCCTGGTCCCATCGGGCGAAGAACATCAGGTAGGCGCGCATTGCGTCGGCGCCGTACAACTGCACCAGGTTATCCGGGGCAATCACGTTTCCCCGGCTCTTAGACATTTTTTCCGAATCTTCACCCAAAACCATACCCTGGTTGCGCAACTGGAGCATCGGTTCGTTTCCTTTTGTAATCCCAAGATCACGAAGCGCTTTATGGAAAAAGCGAGTGTAGATCAAGTGCATGTTGGCATGCTCGATACCCCCCGTATAGGTATCCACCGGCATCCAATAATCATATTCCACTGGATCGAACGGCCCCTGGTCGTAGTGAGGGCTGAGATAACGCAGGTGATACCAGGAGGAGCACATGAAGGTGTCCATGGTATCGGTCTCTCGCTCCGCTGGTCCACCACAAATCGGGCAATCGACATGCCGCCAGGTCGGATGCAGCTTCAACGGGCTCTCCCCTGTTGGCCGCCATTCCACATCATCCGGTAGAAGGACGGGAAGCTGGTCCTCTGGGACGGGAATGACCCCACAGTTCTGACAATAAATCATCGGGATCGGGGCACCCCAGTAACGCTGGCGAGAAATTAACCAGTCTCGCAGGCGGTAGTTGGTTGTGCGGTGGCCAATCCCTTGCTTTTCGAGGAATACGACCGTGCAGTCGAACGCCTTCTCTCCCGGAGTCCCGGTCAGACTCCCCGAATGGACCATCCGTCCCACCGCGGGTACCGCTGCGGCCATCCTGGATGTGTCGATCTCCTCTTCACCTTCCGGCTGAATGACGACACGAATTTCCAGACCAAATTTTCGCGCAAACTCAAAATCGCGTTGATCGTGAGCCGGCACAGCCATAATTGCCCCGGTCCCATATGTCATCAATACATAATCCGCGATCCAAATCGGTACGCGCTCGCCGTTCACCGGGTTGATTGCATACGCTCCGGTGAATATGCCGGTCTTTTCCTTATCGGCTGCCTCACGCTGTAGATCAGACTGGCGTAGCGTCTGCTGGAGGTATTGATCGACCTCTGCCTTCTGCTCAGATGTGGTGATCTTTTGCACCAGAGGATGCTCTGGGGCCAGCACCATAAACGTGACTCCCCACAATGTATCCGGGCGAGTCGTGAAGATTTCGATCGCATCCCCTTCTTCAGTGGAAAAGGTGACTGCCGCCCCTTCAGAACGTCCGATCCAATTCGTTTGCAGCACCTGGACGCGCTCAGGCCAATCGATGCCCTGGTAACTCAATAACTCGTCCGCATACTGGGTCGTCTTGAAAAACCACTGTTCGAGCTCCTTCTTGATCACAGGGGTCCCGCAGCGCTCGCAGTGCCGGTCATCACCCCAGACCTGTTCGCGGGCCAGCGTGGTGTTGCAGTTGGGGCACCAATCCACGGGGGAATTTTTCCGGTACGCCAATCCGCCTTTGTACAGTTGAATGAAAAACCACTCGGTCCAGCGGTAATACTCCGGATCCGCCGAGACCGCCTCCCGTCGCCAATCGAACATGGCGCCCATGCTGCGCAGTTGGCGGCGCATTTTCTCGATGTTGGCGTAAGTCCATTTCTTAGGATGGATATTATGCTTAATCGCTGCATTTTCCGCCGGTAGGCCAAAGGCATCGAAACCCATTGGGAAAAGGACGTTATATCCTCGCATGCGCATAAACCGCGCCCGGGCGTCGGAGGGGGTCATCGCGTACCAGTGCCCGATGTGCAAATCGCCGGATGGATAGGGAAGCATCGTCAATGCATAATGCTTGGGTTTATCTGGATAGATAATGGAACGGTATAATCCATCGTTTTCCCAGCGAGCCTGCCATTTAGGCTCGATTTCAGCGGGATTATACATCGGTGGAAACTGGTTTGTCATCGAAACCTCCATACCTGGACCGTGCGGCTGCACGACGAGTCGTTCTTCACAGACTTCCCCGGCCGATCAAAAAGAAATATCCCTTGTCCGGTCAGGGACGAAGGGATTCTCCGCGGTACCACCCTGCTTGTCCGGCCTATCTTCCGGACCGCTCTGGATCGCGGTAACGGGCGAAACCCGTCTCCAGCTACTGGTTTTCACTGGAAAAGCTACCCTCTAGAGGGTTGCGGGCGAGTTCGGCCTGGAAGCATCGTGCTCTCCTGGGCACCTGCCGGGCTCTCACCTGTTTCCCGGCTCTCTGAGAGATGGCCTACTACTCCCGCATGGCGCTGTTTGCGTTATAGAAAAATCGAGAACCGAGGGTTTCTCGATTCTCAGATTTAGAATCTATAGTGGACCCAGAGAGATTCGAACTCTCGACCTTCTCAATGCCATTGAGACGCGCTCCCAACTGCGCTATGGGCCCTGATCTACCTCAGTGTGGCGTATTGTACCACAGGAAACCCGGCTCGCACAAGAGATATTTGCGGAGTGGACCTGGAGGGATTCGAACCCTCGACCTCTTCAGTGCGATTGAAGCGCGCTCCCAACTGCGCTACAGGCCCGTACCAAAAGCTTGCATATTCTACCTGTGAGAGGTTTGTATGTCAAGGTGGGTGAAATCTCGGTTCTTTCGGAATCTCCGTGGGAGGGTGATTCATCACGGGAAATCCCATTGATCTGAAATCTCTTTCTCTTGGTGCGGTTCAGGCTATAATAACATTAAAACCTCCTGATAATACGCCGAAAGAAGGAGAAAGCGATGATGCCGTTTACACACCGTTTAGAAACCCTTTATGCATCAATGAAAAAGGTTGGAATCGACACGCTCACGCTTAATCCCGGTCCCAACCTGGCATATTTAACCGGTCTGCATTTTCACCTGAGCGAAAGGCCCACCTTGGGCCTGTTTACCCCAGGCAAAAAGCCAGCTCTGATCCTTCCTGCACTGGAAACAAATAAAGTCGCTTCGAATTCCCTTGAAATGGAGACGTTCCCTTTTGGCGATAACCCGGCTGACTGGAACCAGGCCTATGCCAGGGCAGCGAAAAATCAGGGATTAGAGCATAAGAAAATCGGCGTGGAACCGGTCCGCTTACGGGTTCTCGAGCTTCGCTTCCTGGAAGAAGCTGCCCCAGGTGCAGAAATTGTCTCTGCAGACGAAGTTTTATCCTCACTGCGGATTTGCAAGGAACCTGGCGAAATTCAAAACATGCGTCAGGCGGTGACCATCGCCCAGAATGCCTTAAATGCCACCTTACCTCTGATCAAAATCGGGATGACCGAACGCCAGCTTGCCTCCGAGCTGACCTTGCAGTTGATGCGCGCTGGCTCAGATGGCGAGCTGCCTTTCCAGCCCATCGTCGCCGGCGGTCCCAACAGCGCGAATCCCCATGCGGTGCCTACAAACCGGAAATTTCAACCTGGCGACCTGGTAGTGATCGATTGGGGAGCCAGCTACCAGGATTATTTCTCCGACCTGACCCGTACCTTCGCGATCGCCGAGATTTCCACCGACCTGGCCGAGGTCGTCCAGGTGGTTGCACAGGCAAACGCAGCCGGGCGGGCGGCCGGGAAACCCGGGATTGAAGCGGGCCAGGTAGATCAGGTTACGCGCAAAGTGATTGAGGATGCCGGCCTCGGGGAATATTTTATCCACCGGACCGGTCACGGTCTCGGCATGGAAAGCCACGAAGCGCCGTATATTTATGGAGAGAATTCATTTCTGCTCTCTCAGGGGATGGCGTACACCATTGAACCCGGGATCTATATCCCGGGTCAGGGCGGAGTTCGTATTGAGGACGATGTTGTCGTCACCCGGAGCGGATCGGAAAGCCTGAGCAACCTCATCCGGGAGTTGATCGTCGTCGGCTGATCGAGCCTGCCTGGAAACACCCGCGTGCTCCCCGGGCAGGGTTACGATTTTACTTCGCGTACTCTGTGGCGCGGGTCTCTCGGATCACAGTGACTTTGATTTGGCCCGGGTACTGCATCGTTTCCTCAATTTTCTTGGCGATATCTCTTGCCAACCTCGTCGCCGCCAGGTCATCGATATCCTCAGGGCGGACGATAATGCGTACTTCGCGCCCGGCCTGGATCGCATAGCTCTGATTGACGCCCTTGTAGGAGTTGGCAATTTCCTCCAAAGCTCGCAGGCGCTTGATATACTGCTCCAGATCTTCCCGCCGTGCGCCCGGTCGCGCCCCTGAAATCGCATCGGCCGATTCGACAATCACCGCCTCTACGCTTTCCTGGTCAACCTCGTGGTGGTGAGATGCGATGATATTGACCACCTTGGGGTTGACCCCGTACCGCTTGGCAAATTCAGCTCCCAGAATTGCGTGCGTCCCATCCGTGTTGTGGTCCATGGCTTTTCCCAGGTCGTGAAGTAAAGCGCCCGCCTTGGATACTTCGACGTCCGCGGCCAGCTCTGCGGCCAGCACAGCCGCCAGCTTCGATACTTCGACGGCGTGTGAGAGCTGGTTCTGCCCGTAAGATGTGCGGTAGCGCAGCCGGCCCAACATTTTCAATACCTCCGGGTGCAGCCCGGGGACCCCGGCTTCAAAGGCAGCCTCCTCTCCAGCTTCCACGATGGATCGTTCTACCTCACGCTGCTCGTCTCCAAGCACCTTTTCGATGTGGGCCGGGTGGATCCGTCCATCCAGGATCAGGCGTGAGAGAGCTCTGCGCGCTACTTCGCGGCGCACCGGATCAAAACATGAGACGGTAACTGCCTCCGGTGTGTCATCGACAATGACATCGACGCCCGCCGCCTGCTCGAAAGCGCGAATATTGCGGCCGTTGCGCCCAACGATCCGCCCTTTCATCTCTTCGTTTGGCAGGTTGACTACCGAGGTCGTCACCTCGGCGACGTGATCGGAAGCCACGCGCTGGATGGCGTCGGCGATCAGCTCTCGGGCGCGGTTCTCACCCTCGGCCCGCGCCTCTGCCTCAATCTGACGGATAATGCGGGCCATGTCGGAGCGAGCTTCCTTTTCTACCTCCACGAGCAGAACATTTCGGGCCTCTTCGACTGTCATCTGCGCAATTTTTTGCAGCTCAGCCATTTGCTGTGAATACATCTTTTCCACATCATTAGCGCGTTTATCCAGAATGCTCTGCCGCTTGTTTATGGTTTGCTCGCGCTGTTCCAGACGCTCGAGGCGGTGGTCTGATTCCGTTCTGCGCTTTTGCTGGCGGTCTTCCTCCCGGGCGATTTCATTGCGCCGGCGAGTGACTTCCGATTCACTTGCCTGGATAATTTTTAACGCCTCATCTTTTGCTTTCAGCTCAATGGCCAGAGCATTTTCCGTTGACTGCTGGATGATCGTTTCAGCCTTGGTTTGTGTCTCCTGTTGCTCTTTCTCGATCTGGTATTTCTTGAAGAAAAACCCGATCCCAGCCCCCAGAATGATTCCCATCCCAGCCGCAATGATCCAGATATAATTTTCCATCTTCCTTCCTCTTTTTCGTCATTCTAAACCCCTCCGGCCATTCTCTATATCCGTTAAATGGTTCTCTGCCCAGAGGCTGGACACGATTGGGGCGATAGTTTCGTAGGAAAAGCCACGTCGAGTCAGGAACTGGCTCACCTTCAGGCGGAAATCGGCCCATTCCAGGTCCGCATAGCGTTTTGCAGGTCGCAATGCTGCCTGATAGGCCAGGGCTTCCTCATCTTCAGCTTCATCCAGGGCTTCCTGGATGGTCTCATCCCCCAGTCCTTTCAAACGAAGTTCAAGTTTGAGGAGGCGACGGCCCCGTGGTCGAAACGTGCTCTGGTTTTCCACCCACGCCTGGGCAAACTGGGTATCGTTTACCATCCCATTTGCTTTCAAGCGGTCTAGGATCGCGCTGATCACCGTCTCTGAAAAACCCTTTCCTGCTAATTTCTTTCTTAACTCTGCTTCCGAGCGCGCTCGATAGCTCAATTGGGTCAGCGCGGTCTGGAATGCCACCTCAGAAACGTCCTGGCTGACCAACCGATCGATTTGTTCATCATTGATCCTTTGACCGATCGAAAGCCAGGCGGCAACGATCCGCGCCAATCCAAAAGCGTACTCTCCATCCAGATATACATTCACCCGGTTAGGGTTTTTCTTCTGGACTTTTAAAGCTGTTATCTTATGTTCCACCATATCCCGCAATATTTCATTCCATATCTTAAACACAAACAGCCACAGACTGCCAGTGTGCAGGCCATGGCTGAAGGGTTTGTCTTCGAGATACCTACTCAGAGAAACAGAAAAACCGCCGGTTCTTGTCCAGCAATGCTAGGTGAAGATAACCAAATGATCCTTATTAGAGTTTTTCGAGAGGGTCAAGCAAGCTTTTCGTTTGCTCAATCGCATTCTCCCTATCGAACTTCCTTATTTAGGATGATCCAATTCTATGGCGCCGCGTTGAGTCGTTCCATGCTCATGCAGTTTACCTGGCTCAACCTGTGAAATCGAACAGGTTGTTCTCAACCCGATCGCCATTTTGTTAAAGTGAAGTCTCACCTAACGCTCGTTTCACTGAAGTCTAATCTTTGCCATGACCTGAATCCGC
>DATKLX010000231.1:0-3235 GCA_035542155.1 Anaerolineaceae bacterium | reverse complement strand
CTTTTCCGAAGGCTTCGCCCCTACATCAATCAGGATAGCACATTGGGCGGCAAAAGAACATCCGTCACTTTTGACGGATTGACAAACGAATTTTTGCTGATCTAAAAGCCACCGGTTTTCTGATCCATCCATGAACCATTTGGCTTGCTATCCCAGCCACTTCATGCTATACTCAAATTAGAACATTAGTTCGATTAATTTGGCCCTCGCCATGGCCTGCTGCCCTTCAAAGATTCTCGTAGCGTCTGACTGCTTTCAACTGGCTTGCACTGCGTTGCACTGTTTTCCATTCTGGCTACAATAGGTACTGTATCTGCCCGGTTTCTTCTAAAGATGAATGCCCGATGACTGACGACTCCCAGATCGATCTCCTCCGCTGTGCCTATCACTTCGTTGACAGACACTCGGCCGAGCTGCGCTGCTCGCCCGCCGAGCTGGACCTGAGCGCCGCCAACCCGGCGATCTGCCAGTTCTTCGCGGAGATGACCACTGATTTCTGGAACGCGGAAGATTCGGGTATCACCGTCTCGGGTGTTTTCGCCGGCGCCGATTCCCCTTCAGGCCCTTCTCCGGCCCGTCCGCTCATCGCTGCCATCCTCGCCGACCCGGCCACCTTTTTCGACCAGTCGGTCGCCCTGGCCACCCGGCTCTACGACTGCTCTCCGACCAACTCCTCGCCCGGGATACTGGTCGTACTCCTCTGCCGGCACCTCCAAAGCGGCCTGAGCTTCCTGGCCCTCTACAAGCTGCGCTACCGCGACGAAACCATCGTTCGCCTGCTCGACGGCGGTCAGGTCCCCCGGCTAGAAGTGGAGCAGATCCGTAATATCCTCCTCAAGGAGCTACAAAAGGGCGCGCTGATCCCCCACCCCGGTCGACAGAGGTTCGACCTCAAGGTGACCGACCGCCAGGGCGACGAGCCCGCCGCCTATTTCAAAGAAAAATTCCTTGGCTGCCAGACCAAGAAAAGCGACGAGCACCAGGTCCGCCGCCTGCTGCCTGAACTGGCGCAGTACGCCCACCAGGCCGGCCTCAGCCTGAGCCCCTTGCGCCTGGCGGAGGTGATTGCCGGCCTGCGCGGCGCAGAGGCCAGCATCACCACGGAAATGCTCGCCGACATGGTTGAGCGCCACGAGCTATACGGCCACGGCTTTTCCCGCGCCGATTTCCTCGCCTACCTCCAGCACAGCGACCACCTCGCCGGCCTGGATATCCCTCCAACGACATTCCAGCGCGCTGGAAACGCCGGACGCAAGGTGATCTTCGAGTTTACCCATGGAACGCTGGAGAACGTGGTGCTCTCCGCCCCGCCCGAAGCCCTGGCAGAGATCCTCAGCATCGATGGGGATACAGTGACTTTCACCATCCGCACCACCTCGGCCGGTTACCAGGCTCGCTATGAATGACCCCTTTGTGGCCCACCTCGCCAGCGCGGTGACCTGCCTTCTCACAGCAGCCGGCGCAAAAATCAGCCAGGCCAGTGAAGACGAGCGCGAGTTTACCTGGACCTATCCCGAAGCGGATCCGGCGAGCCTGCACAGGCTGACCGCCCTTTCCCCCTTCCTGGACGTTTTTTCGATCACCATCCGCTACACGCTCCAGCAATGGGAAGGTAGCGCCGAGCTTTGCCCCGGCGACCTGCTGAAAGTCACCCAGGGCGCGCTCGATCCGGCCCTGACCCCCGAGCCACTCGATCCGGCGCTCGGGCCGCTCTACGACCAGCTCAGCGGTATGCTGGGACAGATCGGGAGCAGCGTCGATCTGTCCCGCCTGGCCGCCGGCCTGACCGCCATGCAACAGGGCGGGGCCGCGGTGGAGCTGGGCTGGGAGATCTATCTCGACAAGCGCCCGCTCGCCGGGCGGCTGGCACTGCCGCCTGCCTGGAGCTTCATTTTCTTCGTCCGCGCCGAAAAATTCTGTGCTCGATTTGAAAACCGGAATTTCACCGTCCTGGAGGACCTCTGGAATCCCGGTCGCCAGGAGGCAGCCCCCGCGGCGTTCGTCTTCCTCGGCGACTCCAGCGGCGGGGCCGGGTCGCCAACCAGCGGCGCATGGATCCTTGGACTGGACCGGTGGACGGTTGAGCCGCTGCCCCCGCCGCCCGACGAGCGCTTCGAGCGCACCGCCGCCGAGGCGCTGGTATTCTGCCGAAACGAAACCGATTGGGAGATGGCCCCCAGCGCGCTGACCCCACACCATTTCTATCTCAAACCGGACGACCTCTCCGCGGGAGGCGTGGCCGCCGCGCTGAACCGATGTTGCGTCCAGGCGTGCATCGCCTTCCTGGCCAACCGGACCTCCCTGCTGGCCAACAAGGAGCTGCTGGCTGAGTTCCATGGCCACCAGCGCATGAACGTCCAGGTCCCCCTGGACGGTTCCACGCTCGATCCGGCGCCTCTATACAACCTCTTCGCCTGGGCTTACGATAACTCCTCTGGCGACAAGCTGGCCATCGCTCGCCAGATCGTGGCGTACCAGCTCGGCGACGATCCGGTTCAAAATTTCACCCGTCTCGCTGGCCGCGCCGGCGCCGTTCTGCAGAACGCCAGGGACAATTTCCAGCATTACCTGCGCAAGGGCGTCGAGGAGTATTTTGCCAAGCGGCTCAAGCTGGTCGAGTTCGTCGAGAAATTCAGCGAAGACACCGGCGACGCGGTCTCCAAAATGACCACGGACCTGATCGGCGACCTGTACAAAACCGTCGGCGTGGTTCTCGGTGTGGTCCTGGCTACCCTGATCAGCCCGCAGTCCACCCCGGCGGTCATCCACTGGGCCTCACTACTCTATCTGCTCTACATCGTCTTTATCCTGGTTTACGCGCTGCCCTCGGTATACCTGCGCTTCGCTAACGGGGTCCGCCACTACGAGAGCAGCAAACGCGAGATGGCCGGCATCCTCTCCGCCGAAGAAATCCAGAAAGCCGAGGACCAGAGCTATCCCCGCGCGCTGTGGACCTTCCGCATCTATTTTGCCCTGACCAACGTCCTCTACGCCTCGCTCGGCGCAGTCGCTTTCCTGCTTTTCCGCGCAGCAGTTGCCTAACCAACCAACCGACGAAGTAAAGATCGCTCATGGAGATCGACAATGAGACCATCTCCCCGCTTCAACTTCTCCACCACGCAGTGGATCGTCCTGGGGTTGCTGGCCGTCCTCGCGTTGGCAGCCCTGTGCACGACGACGCTGGTCATCGGCAACGGTGTCTTGAACCCGCCCACTCCCCAACCCACTCCTTTTA
>DATKLX010000230.1:0-89606 GCA_035542155.1 Anaerolineaceae bacterium | reverse complement strand
ATGTAATTACTCACCGGGTTGCGGGAACCCGACGAAATTTGGTAAGATAGTCAGCAAATGAACCGTGAAGCGCTGGAACGGCTGACCAAAGAGGAATTGATCGACCTGATCTTGTTGCAAGCTGAGCAACTGAAACAGTTGCAGGCGGACTTCGAGGCGTTGAAACTGAAGTTTGAGCACAACCAAAAGCCGCCGACCACTTCGAAGAATTCCTCGCAGCCACCCTCGCGGGATCAGAAGGGCAATGCGTCCAAAGACAAACGGCTGCATCGGCATGGACCGCCCAAAGGACACGCGAAACATATTCGCCCGTTTGTGGCTCAGCCGGATCACATCGTCCATCTGCGCAAGCAGCGCTGTGATGGCTGTCAGGCGGACCTGAGTGCCGTTGATGGGCATCTGAGCAAAGTGAACCAGATCACCGAACTGCCCGACGCGAAAGCGCAAGTCATTGAAGTGCGCCAGTACAAGACGGATTGTCCAGAGTGTGGGCAGGTTCAGGTGGCAGAGCCCCCGGCTGGTCTGGAAATGGAGCGTGCCTTTGGGGCACGTCTGGAAGCCACGGTGGTCTACTTTCGCCAGGAGCAGCACTTGAGCTATGTGCGCACCCAAACGATGCTGGCGAGCCTGTACGGGGTGACGATCAGCCCCGGCGGGATCGATGCGATCATGCAAAGAGCGGGTCAGCGCGCGGTGGACCGGATGGAGGCTATTGAAGAGCAGGTCCGCCAGAGCCCGGTGGTCTATTGTGATGAGACCCTTTGCCGGGTAAGCGGTGACAACTGGTGGGAGTGGGTCTTTTGTACTCTGGAGGCTGTTCGGCATGTGATCCGCTTCAACCGCAGTGTGGACGTGATCGGCGATGTGATGAAAGCAGCCCGAGCGGAGGTGTGGGTCAGCGATTGTTTGCCCGCGCAACTGAAAGCACCCAGCCAACAGCGCCAGTTGTGTTTGGCCCATCAGATCCGCAATTTGCAGGCCGTCATTGACCGGGCACCCCCGGCGATGTGGGCCACCACGATGCAGAGTTTGTTTCGCTACGCGATCCACCTGCATCACCAACGGGAGCACCTGTCTCCGCAAGCGTTTCAAGCCAAAGTGGCCTGGTTGGAACAGCATCTGAGGGTTCTCCTGGAACAGCCGCTGACCGAACCGGCAGCAGGCAAATTGCGCGGACGGTATCGCGAGCATCGGGATAGCCTGTTGGTCTTTCTGCATCGCACCGACGTTGAGCCGACCAATAATCGTAGTGAACGTGCGTTGCGCCCCTCGGTCATCCATCGCAAAGTGCTGAATGGATTTCGCTCGGGCTGGGGAGCCCAGGCTTATGCCGCCCTGGCTTCGGTGATTGACACTGCGGAACTCAAAAGCGTTCATGCTTTTGACGCTATCCAATCGGTGATCGGCATTCCGGCTCTTCCCCTGCCTGTACGTGGGTGAGTAATTACCGAGTGGATTATAGAACAAATGTTAACCTACACTTAACAGAATTGTGGGTTGCGCGTAGGGGAAGCGTAGGTTAATCGTCAAGTATGTTAAATGTAATCCTGTTATGATGATTTCAAAGGGCGACTTCTCTTCTTCTCCTCCTTAAGCGAGTGCCGGGGTCGGCGTCCCCGGCACTCACTGATTCTACCACAGGGCAATCCCTGTGTTTCCAAAAGACCTGCCTGGCAAGAGAGGCGGGTTTTTGATTCAAAAAGCGAGGGCCGAGAACCGAAATCGATGAGAATAGAGAGCAGCCAACGATTACGTCGCCAAGCGTATTATGCTGCTTTTCGCTGTTTTTCTGTGATACACTTCACTTCAGAAACAATCCCAAATTTTTTTCGGAGAAAATGAAGATGTCCGCTGAACGAGAGACCTATCCTGTGGAAATTGCCGGTTTGCACCGCGAGCTGCCCCTGTTCGAGATCAAGCCGGGGCTGAAGATCGCCATCTTGAATATCCTCGGCGATACGGAGCTGGTCCAGGCGTGCGCCCCGGCGCTGGCTGAGCAGATGAAGGACCTGCCCTACGACATCATTGTGACGGCAGAGGCAAAGAGCATCCCGCTGGCATTCGAGCTTTCCGTGGTCACGCACAAGCCCTACGTGGTCCTGCGCAAGAGCTACAAGCCCTACATGGGCAAAGCGCTCCAGGCGGAGACGCTTTCGATCACCACGGGGGAACCGCAAACCCTCTACCTGGACGAGAAGGACCGCGACCTGGTGGCGGGGAAAAAGGTGGTCATTCTGGACGATGTGATCAGCACCGGGTCCACCCTGCAGGGGATGCGCCTGATCGTGCAGAAGGCCGGCGGGCAGGTTGTGGCGGAGGGGGCGATCTTCACCGAAGGCGAGCGGGCAAAGTGGTCCAACGTGGTTTCGCTGGGGCATCTGCCGGTGTTTTCGGATTAGGACTAGATGAGCGCAGGCTGATCTCCAGAACCGCTCGATTCATACACATTTTTTACATTGCTCTTATACACCTCCAACACGAGCAGATTAACCTATGGCGTGTAAGAGCGTAACAAGATTGCGTGAAAAGCGGACGCTCTACAAATATTCATAACCAGTATTTTTTGAAGGAGGTGTTGAATATGTCCAATCTTTCTCGGTGGGATCCCGTACGGGATATGCTGTCTCTGCGGCGAACCATGGACCGGCTGCTTGGAGGTGAAACGTTCGACGAGGAGTTCAACCGCTCGCTGAACTGGAATCTGCCCCTGGACGTCTCGGAGAACCAAGAAGAATACATTGTGAAGGCGTCTCTGCCCGGCGTCAACCCGGATGATCTGGATATTTCCGTCGACGGAAACACCCTGACCATCCGCGCGGAAGTGAAGGCAGATGAAGAGAAGAAGGGAGAGACCTATCATCTGCGCGAGCGCCGCTACGGGGTATTCAGCCGCTCGATCACCCTGCCCTCCACGGTCAAGGCGGATGCGATCGAGGCGAGCTACGATAATGGCGTTCTGACGCTGAAGCTGCCCAAGACCGAAGAGGTGAAGCCGCGGAAGATCCAGATCGGATCGGGCCAGGGGAAGAAGCAGGTCATCGAAGGAAATTCACGATCGTAGCTGGTTAAAGTTCGTAAGTGATTTGAAAATCCCGATGGGTTACCTTCGGGATTTTGGTTATTAGAGGCCCGGTTACTGATGAACCGGGCTTCGATCGGATTTAACCGATTCAGACATAATTTTTACATTGCTCTTATTTTCCTCAGACGAGAGCGGACTATCCTATGGGATGTATGAGCGAAGAAACGCGCAAATACGGCTACTCGAAAATTTTTAGATAACCAGTTATTTCTTCAGGAGGAATTGAACATGTCCAACCTTTCTAGCGGTGATCCAATCCGGGATTTGTATTACCAGGATCTGTATTATTTCCGCCGAGCCCTGGAGCGGATGTTTGGGATTGAACCATCCAGCGGGGAGACCAACCGCCCAGCGAGCTGGAATCTGCCCCTGGACATCTCGGAGAATGAAAATGAATATATCGTCAAGGCGTCTCTGCCCGGCGTCAACCCGGATGACCTGGATATTTCCGTCAACGGAAACACCCTGACCATCCGCGGGGAAGTGAAGCCCGAGGAAGAAAAGGGCGGGAACTTTCATCTGCGCGAGCGCCGCTACGGGGTATTCAGCCGCTCGTTTACCCTGCCTTACACAATCAAGGCGGATGCGATCGAGGCGAGCTACGATAATGGCGTTCTGACGCTGAAGCTGCCCAAGACTGAAACGGAGAAGTCGCGGAAGATCAAGGTCCTGACAGGCCCGGGGAAGTGATCGATCCTCGAAAGTAGTGTGAAAATCCCGAAGGTTTACTTTCGGGATTTTTTGTTTTAGGAAACCAGGTCACTTAGGACCTATTCACCTCTGATGTGGGCGCCGCGGCTGGCGCGGCAGAGGTAGACCTGGGCTTCGCGGCCGGGGGCGCGGTAGCCGGCGGCGAGGCGCTGGATGAACTCTTCGGCGTGCTGCTCTTCGACCAGGTTGACCGTGCAGCCGCCAAACCCGGCCCCGGTGAGGCGGGCGCCCAGGCAACCGGGGAGCGATCCGGCCAGCTCGACGAGCAGGTCCAGCTCAGGGATGCTGACCTCATAGAGATCGCGCAGGCTGGCATGCCCGGCGAACATGAGGCGGCCAAAGGCCGCGCCGTCGCCGCGGTCGAGGCATTGGATGGCCTCGTCGACGCGGGCGCACTCCTCGACGACGTGGCGGGCGCGCTTGCGGACCAGCTCGGGGAGGTGATCGGCCAGGCGGTTAAACTCTTCGGGGGTCACGTCGCGGAGGGTGGTGACGCCGGGGAGATAGGGCTGGAGGAGGGCGACGGCCTGCTCACAGGCAGCGCGGCGCTCATTGTAGGCGGAATTGGCCAGGCTGCGGCGCACCCCGGAATCGGCGATGACGATGACGACGCTGGGGGGGAGGGGGACGGGGCGCCAGACGAGGCTGCGCGTATCGAAGTAGAGGGCATGATCCTCGACGCCGCAGGCGCTGGCGAACTGGTCCATCAGGCCGCAGTTGACCCCGACGTACTGGTTTTCCGCCCGCTGGCAGAGGCGGGCCAGCTCGAGGGGATCGGCCTCCCAGCCGCCGAGGGTGCGCCAGGCGACCGAGAAAGCGAGCTCAACAGCGGCCGAGGAGCTGAGCCCGGCGCCGATGGGCACGGTGGAGGTGAACTCGCCTTCGAGGCCGCGGACCTCCAGCCCTTTCCGGCTGAGCGCCCAGGCTACCCCGGCGGGGTAAAGGGCCCATGTGGGCAGGGGCTGGCCGGCGATATCCTGCCTGTCCACGAGATGGTCCAGATCGAAGACGACGCCGGTATTCAGGTCGCGAGCGCGAAGGTAGACCTGGCGGTCGGAGCGGGGGAGATAGGCGAGGCGGACGGCGCGGTCGATGGCGGCGGGGAGGACGGGGCCGCCATTATAGTCGACGTGCTCGCCGAGGAGGTTGACTCGCCCGGGAGCGATGGCAGTGGGGAGGGAGGGGGAGGAGTCAGTCATCAGTGATTTTTGCCACAGAGCACCCAGAGAGCGCGGAGAAGGAAAAAGAGAGAACAGAGAGCGGAGAATGGCCTATCTTGTGCCAGACAGGCACAGGGAGAACCGTAATTGGTCAATTGGTTGCTGAGTCGCCTGGTTGCTCAGGGTTTGAGCTACCCTTTCCTGCGTTATACAGTCTTTCACTGTCTTTGGCTGCCTTATCCTGCGCTGCGCATTCATTGATCAGCTTTTCCTTGCGGAGGCGGGAGAGGGCTTTGATGGCCTTCTCGCGGCGGAGGGCGGTGAGGTGGTCGGGGAGCTGCTCGACGTAGACGAGGCGGACAGGGCGGCGGGTGCGGGTGTAGCGCGCACCGTGGCCGAGGTTGTGCACGCGGGCGCGCCGCTCGGGGTCGGTGCTCCAGCCGGTATAAAAGGTCCCGTCGGCGCATTCGAGGATGTAGCAGAAGAAAGGCATACACGGCATCCAGGGGAGAGCTTATTTCGAGCCGGGGCCGGGTTTTCGCGGCGGGAGGCCGAAGATGTTCCTCGGGAGCGCCGACTCGATGGGAGGAGAACCCTCGAGGCGCTCCGGATCTCCCCCGCGGCGCTGCTCGAGCCAGGCGGCGCGGCCCTTGGAGGCCTGGTCGAGGAGCTCGAGCAGGCGGGATTCGTTCTGCTCCTCCAGGGCGGTGCGCAGGGCGTAGAGCTCGTTCATCAGGTCATCGATCACGCGGACGGCATTGGCCGAGTCGAGGAGGGAGGCCTGGGTGAGGGACTGGGGCGAGCCGGCTTCCGCAAGGGGCAGGGTTGCCTGGGCGTAGGCGCGGCCGGCGAACTTGCGGTTTTCGCGCCAGCCGGGCGCGAGAAGGGTGGCGTTGAGCAGGGCAGCCGCGGAGAGCCGGGGGAGCAGATCGCTGGCGGCGAGGAGCCCATCCAGCTCAGCGGCATCGACGAAGAGGGGGCTGGCGCCGAGAAGGTCGACGAGGTTGGAGGCGAGGTCGAATGCTTCGAGGGCGGTGCCGGGAGGGGCGGTGATGGCCACGACCGAGTTCTTGAAGAGGTCGGCGCGAGCAGCATCCAGCCCGGAGGCGGTCTCTTCGAGATAGGCCGGGTTGAGGGCGGGAGCGAGGGCGACGTAATGGCGGCCGGTCGGAAGGACCCTGGCGGCGAAGGAGACGCCGCTGACCCTGGCGGGGGCGGTGTCGAGGACGAGCGCGCCATGCTTGAGATCGGAGGCGATCAGCTCGAGAGTCTCGCGGGACTGGGGGAGCGGCTCGGAGAGGAAGACCAGGTCGGCCTGGCGAACGGCGGCGGGGAGGTTGTAGGAGATCTGGTCGACGGCGCCGAGCTTTTCGGCCTGCCGGGCGATGATGGGGCTGCGATCGTGGCCGACACGGCGGTACTTGCCGGCCTGCGCGTGGAGCGCGAGGCCGACCGAGGCGCCGATCTGGCCGAGACCAACGAGAGTGATCTGGCTGGCCAAGGGCTTATCCCCCCAGAAGCAGGCGAGAGATGGCGTTGAGCGGCGGGCCGATGATCCAGTTGAGGACGGGTAAACCGAGCTGAGGGAGGACGAAGACGATGAGGAGGAGGATCAGCGGGCTGTAGGGGCGGATGCGGTCGAGGGCATTGGACCAGGAGGCGGGGAAAAAGTAGCTGAAGATCTTTTCGCCGTCGAGGGGGGCGAGGGGGATGAGGTTGAAGAGGAACAAGATCAGGTTGATGAACATGAACGTCTCGAGAATCTGTGGCACGGCAGCGAGGACGGGCGATCCGCTCAGGTAGAGGGAGCTCATCAGGCCCAGACGGATGGGGAGGGCGGCAAGGATGGCGAGGAGCAGGTTGGAAAGGGGACCGGCGAGAGAGACCCACATCACGGCGGAGGGGCTGCGCCGGCCGAGCTGGTAGGGGTTGATGGGCACGGGCCTGGCCCAGCCAAAGCCAGAGACGAGGATGAGCAGGGAGCCGATCGGGTCCAGGTGGACGAGGGGGTTGAGGGTGAGGCGGCCGTTGAGGCGCGGGGTGTCGTCGCCGAAGCGGTCGGCGGTCCAGGCGTGGGCGAACTCGTGGATGGGGAGAGCAACGAGCAGAATGAGCAGTTTGGAAATGAGGACAGGTATTGAAAACAGGGATCCGAAATCCATGGTGTATATCCGTTAAGATGGTATGAGAAAAGAGTTACCTTTGCCTTCATTATAAACGAGATAAACGAGAACCGAGGGGCGAAAACCATAAAAGAGGACCTTTCTTTTATCTGGTTTCTGAAACCTAACGAAAGAATTAAGACGGATATGACAAAAACCATGCTAAAGTTATGGCATTCCCATCATTTTTTCATAGGAGGATCTCACGAATGATGAACAGGCGTGAATTTTTAAAAACTGCACTCGCAACTGGAACCGCTTCTTTACTGGCAATTTCTGGAAAGGCGATGTACGCGTTCGCGGAGCCCGGTGGAACGCAAGAGAAGAAAGTCTTTCTGCCGTTCGTGTCAAACAGGACTGGCGCTTCGGTGAACACAAACCCGCCGGCTCAAACGACGCGGCTTATTTTCATCCACCATTCGACCGGACAGAACTGGATGGACGATGACAACGGCGGGCTGGCCAAGGCCTTGCGCGATAACAACTATTACGTGAGCGATACCAATTACGGCTGGGGACCGAAAGATATTGACGAAACGCCTATCGGCGATAAGACGGATACCGGCTACTGGTACGATTGGTTTTTAGGACCGGACCGGGACACGTATTGTTCCGCTTTGTACAATGAAACCGACCAGACCTTTCCATACTCACGCCTGGCGAATAACCCGGGTGGTCCGAATACGGTCATCATGTTCAAATCCTGTTTTCCCAATTCCAATATCAATGGCAACCCGAACGATCCACCGACCAGCGGTCCGAACCCGATGGAGGGTCACAGTGTCGATGACACATATACGGTTGGAAACATCAAACGACTGTATAACGACCTGTTGGGCTATTTCGGCAGCCACCTGGACAAATTGTTCATTTTGATCGTCACGCCGCCGCTGTCCAGTGGAGATACCACCCCTGAGCAGGCGGCCAATGCCCGCACGGTAGCCAATTGGGTGATCGATAGCTGGTTGAGCAACTATCCGTATCAGAACGTGGCGGCGTTCGACTTTTATAACGTGCTGACTTCCAATACCGGCAGCGGCGACAACGATCTGGGCCTGGCCACCGGCAATCACCATCGCGTGAACGGCGGCGTGATTGAACACATCACCGACCAGGGAACCAATACCCTGGCTTATCCTACAGGTGATTCTCATCCGGCGCAGCCGGGCAACCTCAAAGCAACCGGCGAATACCTTCCTCTGTTGAACGCCTTTTATCACCGCTGGGCAGGTTAGCGCTTTCTTAAGTTACCGAACTCTTCGCCGGGCCGGCCTGGGAAGAGAATTTTTGATTTTCCCTGAAGAGGACACCGGGACAGTCGAATTTCGATTGGAAGAACATCGAGATTCGAGTACCGAAAGAGGGAGGGCAGAGTTCGTTCTTGGATGGCGGGGATTGGAGATGGGGGAGGGAAGACACGCGGTTGTAAGGGGCAAAACTCAGGGGGTGGTATAATTTCAGGGTGTTGCCCGAGCTGAAGCTGGATGATGTGGTCCGCTTGCGCAAGCCGCACCCGTGCGGCGGGTACGAGTGGAAGGTGGTGAGGATGGGCGCGGATATCGGCCTGGAATGCCTGACCTGCAAGCGGCGGGTGATCCTGGCGAGGCGCGATCTGGCCCGTCGCCTGAAGACGGTCGTTTCCAGAGGTTCCAATGAGCCAGCCAATCCATAAGCCGGCGCGCGTGCTGTTTCTGTTCTCCGATACGGGGGGCGGGCACCGCAGCGCGTCGGAGGCGATCATCGAGTCGCTGAAGCTGGAGTACGGGGGGCGGATCGAGATGGAGATGGTGGATATTTTCAAGGATTATGCGCCGCCGCCGTTCTCGTATTCGCCGGAGATCTATCCGCGGATGGCATACTTCCCTGAGGTATGGCGGTTTGGATATAACCTGAGCAACGGAAACCGGCAGGCTCGAGCTGTGACAGCGCTGCTGCTGCCGTATCTCCGCCGCTCGGCACGGCGGTTAATCCGGGAACACCCGGCGGAACTAATCGTGTCGGTCCACCCGCTGGCGAATGGGACGTTCCTGCGCGTGCTGGGAGAGCGGCACACTCCATTTATCACGGTGGTGACGGATATGGTCACCACGCACGCGCTATGGTACCACTATAAGGCGGATAAGGTGCTGGTGCCGACGCCGGTGGCGCTCGAGCGCGGGCTGACGTACGGCCTTTCGATGCAGCAGCTCGAAGTGGTGGGCCTGCCGGTGGCGCAGCGCTTTACGCAGCCGCCGGGGAACAAGGCCGAGCTGCGCGAGAAGCTGGGCTGGCCGCAAGGCTGCCCGGTGGTGCTGCTGGTGGGAGGCGGGGAAGGGATGGGCCCGGTGGAGCGGACGGCGCACGCGATCGACGCCAGTGGGTTGAAGCTGGCGCTGATGATGATCGCCGGGCGCAACCGGGGCCTGCAGGACCGCCTCGAGGGGTATGCCTGGAGGGGGCCGGCCAAAGTCTATGGGTTTGTACACGAGATGCCCGATTTTATGCGCGCCGCGGACGTGCTGGTGACGAAGGCGGGCCCGGGGACGATCAGCGAGTCGTTCATCGCGGGGCTGCCGATGATCCTCTTCAGCCGGATGCCGGGGCAAGAAGACGGCAACGTCGCTTATGTGGTGAATGAAGGCGCGGGGGTGTGGGCTCCGCATGCGGAGCAGGTGGTGGCGACCCTGCGCAACTGGCTGGAACACCCGGAACGAATGGAGCGGACCGCGACGGCCTGCAAGCGGCTGGCCCGGCCGGATTCTTCCCGCCAGATCGCGCGAATCATCGCCGAGACCCTGGGGATCTCTACCCCAACCCGATCTGAAGCCTGACCGGTAATCCACTGCACGGATGGCACGCCTATGCCGATACTGGATGTTCACGCTTTAGAGTTTTTCAGTCGCAGCCCGGACCAGACGCGGCGGATCGGAATGCGCCTGGGGGCGCTCCTGGAGCCGGGGGACCTGGTGTGTCTGGCGGGAGACCTGGGAGCGGGTAAAACGACCCTGGTCCAGGGGATCGCGCGGGGGTGGGGCTCGCTGGACAGTGTGACCAGCCCGACATTTATCCTGGTCAACTCCTACCGCCGGCCGGACGGGCATTTGCTGAACCACGTGGACGCTTACCGGATGGAGTCGGCGGCGGAAGCGGAGGACCTGGACCTGGAGCTAATGCTGGGAAAGGGGCCGATGGTCGTGGAGTGGCCGGAGCGGATTCGGGCGGCGCTGCCGGTGGACCGGATGTGGGTGGACCTGCGCTGGATGGGCGACGAGCACCGCGGGATGATCTTTTCGGCGCGAGGCGAGCGCTACCAGGGGCTGGTAGACCTGCTGCGCAAGCGCGCGTACGGAGGCGACTGATGCTGCTGGCGATCGATACCTCCACGCGCTGGGTAGGCCTGGCGCTGTACAGCGGAGCGGCGGTGACGGGGGAGATGGTCTGGGAAAGCCAGAACCACCACACAGTCGAGGTCGCGCCGGCGCTGCAGACGATGTTGAAGCGGAACGGGGTAGCGCAGGACGATCTGCGCGCGATTGGGGTGGCCCTGGGGCCGGGGTCGTTTACCAGCCTGCGGATCGGGCTGGGGCTGGCAAAGGGATTGGCCCTGGCGCTGAACATCCCGGTGATCGGAATCCCGACGCTGGATATTCTGGTTGCAGCGCAGCCGGTGCGAGACCTGCCGCTGGCGGCGGTGCTGCAGGCGGGGCGAGGCCGGCTGGCGGTGGCGTGGTACAAGATGGAAATGCTGCCGCGCGGGCACGCGGCCTGGCGCTGCCATGCCGAGCCGGCGGTGATGCGGGCGGAGGAGCTGGCGCAGCAGATCCACCGGCCGACGCTGGTGTGTGGGGAGCTGAGCGCGGAGGAACGCCAACTTCTGGCGCGGAAGCGGAAGAACGTGATCCTGGCTTCGCCGGCGAGCAGCGTGCGCCGGCCGGCGTACCTGGCTGAGCTGGCCTGGGCGCGCTGGCAGGCGGGAAAAATGGACGATCCGATCAGCCTGGCGCCTTACTACCTGCATTATGGAGAGGCGATACCAGGGTAAGAGGCGAGAACCGAAAGAAGAGAACGGAGAACAGAAGAACGGTTGCCGTAGGGCGGGTGGAGGGGCGCCAGGGCGAAGCTGGCCGTTGAAGATTAAGGCCTGGAAATTCACTGCTTCGCCCTGGCTACGGGAGATGAAGCCCCTGCAAGATGAAAGAGATTGCGTGGTGGAATCAGGATAAGAGATGGAGGAGCAAGGAGTACGCGTACGGCCGATGAGGATGGAGGACGTGGAGGAGGTGTTCCGGGTGGACCAACTCTCCTTCAGCCTGCCGTGGACGGAGCGGTCGTACCGGTTCGAGCTTACGCAGAACCCGAACTCGATGCTGTGGGTGGCGGACGCGCTCGGGGCAGATGGGGCCTACCGGGTGGTGGGGATGGTGGTGATCTGGCTGATCGTGGACGAGATCCACATCGGGACGATCGCGGTGCACCCGGATTACCGCCACCAGGGGATCGGGCGCAGGCTGCTGGCGGAGGCGCTGCTGGCGGGGAGCGAGCGGGGAGCCGCGCAGGCGACGCTGGAGGTGCGGCGGAGCAATCTCAACGCCCAGGCGCTGTACCGCCAGTTCGGCTTTACCACGGCGGGGATGCGCCCGCGTTATTACCGGGATAACGGAGAGGACGCGCTGATCCTGACCCTGGAACGCCTGGACCGGCGCGAGATCCTGAAAATGATGGAACAAAATTCCCACCAGGCGAGGTAAGCTCGCGGGAGGTATTCGATGGAACCAGACGAGGTTTTAGCCGAAGTCGCCAGAGAGGTGGCGATCTGCACGAAATGCCAGCTTTGCAAGATGCGGAAAAAAGCCGTGCCGGGGGAAGGGCCGGCCACGGCGGAGATCCTGTTTATCGGCGAGGGGCCGGGGTATTACGAAAACGAGCAGGGCCGGCCCTTCGTCGGGGCGGCGGGGCAGTTCCTGGACGAGCTGCTGCAGAGCATCCATTTAAAGCGCAGCGACGTGTTCATCACCAACGTGGTGAAGTGCCGGCCGCCGAACAACCGCGACCCGCTGCCGGAGGAGATCTCGACCTGCACCAATTATTACCTCAACCGGCAAATCGAGGCGATCAACCCGAAGATGATCGTCACCCTGGGGCGGTTCTCGATGGGGCTGTTCTTTCCCAATGCGCGGATCAGCCAGGTGCACGGGCGGCCGATGCGGGTGAACGGGCGGGTAGTGGTGCCGATGTTCCACCCGGCAGCGGCGCTGCACCAGCCGTCGCTGCGCTCGGCGGTGGAGGCAGATTTCGCCCGGCTGCCGCAGTGGATCGAGAAGATGAACCAGGCTCCGGAAGCTGCGCGGCAGGGGACACTGCCGATGGGGCAGGAGCCGCCGGCAGAAGAGAAAAAGGGCGAGGAGCCCAAACAATTGAGCCTGTTCTGAGAGGACCCGTGAAGACCGTTCAACAAAGTTTGCTTGAAGAGCTGGAACAAAAGACCGCGCGGGTGGCGGTAATGGGAATGGGCTACGTGGGGCTGCCGCTGGCGGCGGTGTTCGCCGAGGCGGGTTTCCAGGTGGTGGGGATCGACCCGGACGAGCGCAAGATCGATTCGCTGAGCCGGGGGGAGAGCTACATCCAGGACGTGCCGGGGGAACAGCTACGGCGGCTGGTGGGGAGCGGGAAGCTGCGCGGAACGACGGATTTCTCGACGCTGCGCGAGATCGACGCGGTGAGCATCTGCGTGCCGACCCCGCTGCAGAAGACGGGCGACCCGGACCTGTCGTTCATCGTTTCTGCGGTGGATTCGTTGTCGAGCTGCATGCACCCGGGAATGGTGATCGTGCTCGAGTCGACCACCTACCCGGGGACGACGCGCGAGCTGGTGCTGACCAAGATCAGCCAGGCAAGCGGGCTGAAGGTGGGGGAGGACTTTTTCCTGGCGTTCTCGCCCGAGCGGGTGGACCCGGGGCGGAAGGACTGGACTACGCTGAACACGCCCAAGGTGGTGGGCGGGGTCACCCCGGCCTGCTGCCAGGTGGCGTCGGCGTGGTACGGGCAGGCGCTCCAGAAGGTCATCCCGGTCTCTTCGGCGGAGGTGGCCGAGATGGCCAAGCTGCTGGAAAACACCTTCCGGATGGTCAACATCGGGATGGTCAATGAGCTGGCGATGATCTGCGACCGGCTGGGGGTGGACGTGTGGGAGGTCATCGACGCGGCGGCGACCAAACCCTTCGGATTTATGAAATTCACCCCGGGGCCAGGGGTGGGCGGGCACTGTATCCCGATCGACCCGCTGTACCTTTCGTGGAAGCTGCGCGGGATGAACTACAACGCGCGCTTTATCGAGCTATCCTGGGAGATCAAGAGCCAGATGCCGCATTTCGTGGTGCAGAAGGTGCAGGATGCGCTGAACGAGCGTGAAAAAGCGATCAAAAATAGCAACGTGCTGGTGCTGGGGGTGGCTTATAAGGCCGACATCGATGACCTGCGTGAATCGCCGGCGCTGGACGTGATCGACCTGCTGAAGGCCAAGGGCGCGCGGGTGAGCTATCACGACCCGTGCATCGCGCACATCCGCCACGAGGACTGGGAGATGAGCTCGATCGCGGATGAGATGGAAGGGGTGCGGGCGGCGGACGCGGTGGTGATCGTGACCAACCACTCGGTCTATTCGTACCCGGCGATCCTGGAAGCGGCGGCGCTGGTGGTCGACACGCGCAATGCCCTGGGAAAACTGGGACGAGCCAATCCGAAAGTGGTGAGGTTGTAAACATGGGAAGATATTTGATCACCGGAGCGGCGGGCTTTATCGCCTCACGCGTGGCGGAGATGCTGCTGGACGCGGGGGACACGGTCTATGGGGTGGATAACCTCAACACAGCCTACGACGTGCGGATGAAGGAATACCGCCTGCGCCGGCTGGAGGAGCGGCCCGGGTTCACCTTTCAACGGATGGACATCGGCGAGAGAGAGGCGGTCCAGCAATTGGACGAGCAGGTTGGCGCGGTCGACGCGGTAATCAACCTGGCGGCGCGGGCAGGCGTGCGCTCCAGCGTGGAGGACCCGTGGGAGTACGTCAACACCAACATGGTGGGGACGCTGAACATGCTGGAGTTTGCCCGGCGCAACCGGGCGCCGAAATTTATCCTGGCGTCGACGTCGAGCCTGTACGGGAACCGCAACCCGATGCCGTTCCGCGAGGACGCGGACACGAACCTGCCCCTCCAGCCGTACGCGGCGAGCAAAAAAGGGGCGGAGGCGATGAGCTACACCTACCATTACCTGCACGGCATCGACGTGACCATTTTCCGCTATTTCACAGTGTACGGGCCGGCGGGGCGGCCGGATATGGTCATGTTCCGTTTCGCGCAGTGGATCGCTGAGGGGCGGCCGGTGCGGATCAACGGGGATGGGGAGCAGTCGCGCGGGTTTACCTACCTGGACGACATCGCGCGGGGGACAATCCTGGGCTTGAAGCCGCTGGGGTACGAGATCATCAACCTGGGCGGGCACGAGGTGGTCAAGATCAACGACCTGATCTGCATGCTCGAAGAGCGCCTGGGACGGAAAGCAATGGTGGAGTATTTTCCGATGCACAAAGCGGACGCCCTGGGCAACTGGGCGAACGTGGAAAAAGCCGGGGCTCTGCTGGGTTGGGAGCCGCAGGTTTCTTTGAGTGAGGGGGTCGACCGCCTGGTGGAGTGGTACCTGCAGGAACGCTCCTGGGCAAGCCTGGTCCAGACTCCATGAGATCGGTGCTGGCAAAGGCCGCCGGCGAATGGCGGAAGGACCTCCTCCTGCGGCGCGTGACGCGCAATTCCAGCTACCTGCTGGCTAGCAACGTCATCAGCGCGGTGCTGAGCCTGGTGGCGGCCAAGCTGCTAGGCGTGGCGAGCTTTGGGGTGCTGGGAACGACCATCGGGTTCGTCACGGCGATCAACCAACTGCTCTCGTTCCGCATGGGCGACCTGGTGGTGCGCTACCTGGGCGAAGCGGTGGCCAAAGGGGAAGGGGAGCGCGGGGCGGCGGTGGTGAAGGCGGCAGGGTTGGCCGAAGGGGCCACCTCACTGTTGACCTACGGCTTGCTGCTGCTGTTGACTCCCCTGGCGACGCAATACATCATCAAGGATGCCCAGGCGAGCTGGCTGCTGCCATATTATGGGCTGACGATCCTGGCAAACATCACCACCGAGACGGCGACCGGGGTGCTGCAGGTTGGCAACAAGTACCGCAGCCAGGCGCTGATCAACCTGGTCCAGGCGGTGCTGACGGCGGTGATCGTCGGCTGTGCCTACGCCACCCGGGCCGGCCTGTTCGTGGTGGTGACGGCCTACCTGGCGGGCAAGCTGGTCTCGGGACTGGGGCCGATCGTGCTGGCGTGGATCCACCTGAAAAAGCAGCTCGGTCCGGGCTGGCTACGCGCCCGCTTTGCGCTGCTGCCCCCGTGGCGGGAAATGACCCGGTTTGGGCTCTCAACCAATCTCAGCGGGACGATCAACCTGTTTGCGCGCAACAGCGAAGTGCTGTGGGTGAGCTTCTTCTTTGGCCCGCTGCAAGCCGGGTATTATAAGGCTGCCCTGGCGATCATCAACCTGGTGATCATGCCGATCAATCCCTTTATCAGCACCAGCTACCCCGAAATCACGAGGGCGGTCGTCACCCGCGAGTGGGGCCGGCTGCGCAGCCTGCTGCGGCGGGTGAGCCTGATCGCTGGGGGATGGACGGCGGCCGTGGGGATGGGGCTGGTCCTCTTGGGCTGGCCGGTGCTCTTCCAGCCGTGGACGCTACCCGGGGGGCGCCAGATCTGGCTGTACGGAGCGGAATACGGCCCGGCCTACCCGGTCCTGCTGGTGCTGCTTGTCGGGTTTGGTTTCGCGAATATCTTTTTCTGGAACCGTTCGCTGTTGTTGGCCTTCGACGAGCCAGATTATCCTTTGAAAGTGGCTTTTTGGGCGATGCTGGCAAAGGTCGCGCTGGCCTTCGTTCTCGTGCCAAAATATGGATACCTGGCCGAGGCGGGGCTGCTCTCGCTGTATTTCCTGGTCACGGTGGGGCTGATCCTGTGGCGCGGGCTGGCGCACCTGCGCGAGCAGGAAGTGCTCGAGACTGCGGGGTTGAAGGCATGAAGATCGCCTGCATTTCCAGCTCGCAGGTGCCGGCGACGACGGCGAACAGCATCCAGGTGATGAAGGTCTGCCAGGCGCTGGCCCAATCGGGTCACTCGGTTGAGCTGTGGGTGCCGGGGAAGCAAGCCGTAGATCTGGATTGGTACCGGTTGGCGGGCCTGTACGGGCTGAGCGAGCCGTTCCCGGTGCACTGGACGCCGATCCGCCAGGGGCGAAGACGCTACGACCTGGCCTGGTCGGCGATGCAGGCGGCGAACCGCTGGGGTGCGGACCTGATCTACACCTGGATGCCGCAGGCGGCCCTGGCCGGGCTGCTGGATGGAAATCCGGTGATCCTGGAAGTCCACGACCGGATCATGGGGAGGCTGGGCCCGTTGGTTTTTCACACCTTCTTGCGCTTCCCCGGGAAAAAACGAGTGCTGGTGATCACCGGGGCGCTGCGCCGGGTGTTGGAGGCCAGCTTCCACTACCATTTTCCGCAGAAAGAGATCGTCATTGCCCCGAACGGGGTCGACCTGGACCGCTACCGCAACCTGCCGGAACCGGCGGCGGCGCGGCGCCAGTTGGGGCTGGCGGAGTGCCTGACGGCCTGTTACACGGGCCATTTCTACGCGGGGCGGGGGATGGAAGTGCTGGTCTCCCTGGCGCGCTGCTATCCGCAGGTCCAGTTCCTGTGGGTGGGTGGTAAGCCCGAGGCGGTACGCGAATGGCAGGCGCGGCTCGATGCGGATGGCCTGGGTAACGTGCGGCTGACCGGGTTCATCGACAACCGGATCTTACCTGTCTACCAGGCGGCAGGAGAGATCCTTCTGATGCCTTACGAGCGCAGCATCGCGGGGAGCGGCGGCGGCAACTCGGTGGACATCTGCAGCCCGATGAAAATGTTCGAGTACATGGCGGCGGGGCGGGCGATCCTGACCAGCGACCTGGCGGTGCTCCACGAAGTGCTGAACGGGGCCAACGCGCGGTTCGTCCCGCCGGAAGACGAGCAGGCCTGGCAGGCAGGGTTGAAGCAACTGCTGGACGACGCAGATCTGCGCTGGCGGCTGGGCGAGCAGGCCAGGCGGGATATCCAGCAGTACACCTGGCTGGCGCGGGCGCAGCGATCACTGCAATCCTTTACGGGATAGGTCTCAATGACGCTTGTATCGAAATGGAAACAAACCCCGTGGTCCTGGGCGGCGATCACCCTGGCAGTCGCGGTGTTGGAACGGTGGATCTTTTGGGGGTTGTACGCCATCAAAGACTATAACGATACCGGCACATATCGCCGGCTGGCGGGGCAGATCTTAAGGGGATGGAGCAGGTACGATGGGGTGCGCACCCCCGGTTACCCGCTGTTGCTGGCCTGGCTGGGGCCGGACGAGCGGGTCTACGTGGCGCAGCTCGCCCTGGGAATCGGGATCACGCTGCTGATGTTCTGGATCGGCTGGATGGTTTCGGGAAAGGGCTGGTTCGCGGCGTTGATTGGGCTGGCGCACACCTTTAACCTGGGGCAGCTTTTCTTCGAGGCCAGCCTGATGAGCGAGACCCTGGCGACATTCTGGGTGATCCTGGCGGTTGCCCTGACGGCGGCGTGGATCCGCCACCCGGGGTGGCGGAACGGCTTCGCGGCGCTGGGGATCGGGCTGGCGGCGGCTTGCGCCGCGCTGGTGCGGCCATTGTTCCTGTTTCTGCCGGTCTGGCTGGCGCTGGTACTCGCGCTGGTAACGCTGAGAGGGACGCGGCTGCGGGACTGGTTCCGCGATGCGACGCAGCGGGCAGAGCTGGGGCGGCTGGGATTGATCCTCCTTATGCCGGTGGTGATGATCGGGTCGTGGGCTGGATTTATCCATAATCAGTTTGGTACCTGGGGCGTCTCTACCATCACCGGGTACCACTTGATCCAACACACCGGATATTATTTCGAATACGTCCCCGACCAGTACGCCAAACTGCGGGATACCTACATCCGCTACCGGGATGCGCGCATCGCCCGATACGGGACGCAGGGCAATGCGATCTGGGACGCGATCCCGGAGATGACCAAAGTGTCAGGGCTGAGCTTCAATGATCTGTCGGATACGCTGGCGAAGATCTCGATCCAGTTGATCAGGGAGCACCCGGATCTATATCTGCATTATGCGGCCGAAGGCTGGTGGCTGTTCTGGCGGGCGCCGGTCTACTGGAGCGCGGACCACCTGCGCGCGCCGGGTCTCGCCAGGCCGGCGGATGGGATCATCCTGGCGGAGCGAGCGGCGATTTTTGGGGCGAACCTGTTCTTCCTGGCCTCGTCGATCGGGCTGCTGGCCTGGCGCAAGGCACGCAAAAGACTGCGCATCGGGCCGATCCTGTGGTTAATCGCGGCGACGGTGTGGGTGACGTCAATCCTGCAGACGCTGCCGGATCACGGGGATAATCCCAGGTTTTTGATCCCGATGCAGTCCCTGGTGAGCGTGTGGGTGCTGTGGGTGGCGGTGCAGGCGGGTGGTTGGATTAGAGAACGGCCTGTCCACTGGACTGTCCGTCCACCTGTGCCGCACCACACCTGTGCCGCACCACAGGTGCAGGCGGGTGCAGGCAGGACAGTCAACGACATGAAGCGATGCAGAGCCTCGGCACGCGGAGCGTACTGGGGAGGGTTCCCACGCAGAGCGTGGGAACCAGGGACGAGAAAGAATGAGAACGATGCAGCCTAACATTGGCAACCGATGGATGAAATGGGTCCTGCTCGCGGCGGCGGCCGTGGGGTTGGGGGCGGGTATGTCGGCGCTGACGCGAGCGGAAGACCTGGCGCCCAATTTCTGGATGGGGTGGCTGGGGTTCACGATCCTCTTCGCGGTGGGGTTTGCCGTTCTCATTGCGGCGTGGAAGTGGGCGGGGCGAGGTCGGGCGCTGGCCTGGATGATGGCAGTCGCTTTTGGGCTGCGGCTGGGATTGGGCGTGGCGCTTTTCGAAGCCCTGCCACTGCAGTACCAGCACGAAAACGAGCAGGCCGGCTATTTCTTCATCGACCCATTCGTGCGCGACCGTAATGCCTGGGAGACGGCGCGCTACCACCAGCCGTTCTGGACGGCCTTCCGCGGGGATTTTAACGGAGACCAGTACGGGGGGTTGGCGGCGCTGAGCACGCTGTTGTACGAGGGGTTAAGCCCGGACGCGCACCGGCCGTTGCTGATCGTCGCGCTGGGGGCGATGGTCGCGGCGCTGGGGCTACCGTTTTTCTGGCGGGCTGCCCGCGAGCGGTGGGGGGACGGCGTGGCTTTGCCGGCGGCGTGGATCTTCGCGCTGTACCCGGAGAGCATTCTGCTGGGGGCGTCACAGATGCGCGAGCCGTTTCTGCTGACGTTCGGCGCGATGACGTTCTGGGGGGTTCTGGATTGGCTGAGGCCGGAAACGATCTCGCGCGGTAGGCCGGGCGCGGCCCTGGCTGCGGGAGGCGGCCTGCTGGGGCTGACGATCTTCTCGCTGCCGGCGGCCGGGGCGGTGTTGACGTTCCTGGGGGTGTGGGCGGCAGTGGAGCGGCTGGCCCGGCGGGAGAAGGGGAGCGCGCCTGGTTGGGCGGTGATCGGCGCAGCGACCGTGGGGGGGCTGGTGCTGTTCCCGGCGCTGCTGGCGGATCGGGCGGCCTGGGAATTCGCGGTGACGACGAAAGCTTCGGGGGTGGTGCAGGGGATCGTCCAGAGACTGGGCCCGGCGGCGCAAATCCCCTTTATCACGGCGTATGGGGTGGCGCAGCCGGTCCTCCCGGCGGCGGTGGCCGATCCGAGCGCCTCCTGGATCCGGACGGCGATCAACATCCTCCTGGGGCTGGGCTGGTACGCGCTTGCGCCGCTGCTGGTCTACGCGACGCTGAGGGTGTGGAAAGAGCCCGACCTCCGCGAGCGCCAGGTACTGGCATGGACGGCGCTGTTCGCCTGGGTATGGATCCTGACCTCGGCATATCGGGCGGGCGGGGACCAATGGGATAACCCGCGCTACCGGACCATCTTTTTGCCCTGGATGGCGCTGCTGGCCGGCTGGGCCTGGAACTGGGCGCGGGCCAATCGGGATGCGTGGCTGGGGCGCCTGCTGGCCGTAGAGGGAATTTTCCTGGCATCGTTCACGGTGTGGTACGCGAACCGTAAGCTTGGCTTGGGGCTGCCGCTGGGATTTTGGGGTGCGGTTGGGCTCACCATCGGGCTCAGCATGCTGGTGTTGGGGTGGGGATGGATCAGAGAATGGAGAAGAGCCGAGAACCAAGAATCGAGAACCGAAAAAGAAATTGCTGATGGCTGATTGGAGATTGTTGATTAATAACCCTCTGCGTAAGGTGGGTGGAGGAGCGAACATGCTCAAATCTTTCCGACTCCTGTCGCCCCGCAATCCACCGTCCGGGAAGCCTGGAAATGCACTGCTTCGCCCCTACAGGTTGAGATGGCGTCTTGACGGTGGGGGGAGAGGGGGTACAATTCAACGGAAGAATTTATACCAACGCCCGAAGGGGGGAGGGCAGGGAGTCTGAACGTGGAATTATCAGTCATCGTGCCCGTTTACAATGAAAAAGAAAGCCTGCCCCTGCTGCACCAGGCGATCCACCAAGCCCTGGATCCATTGAAAATGGATTGGGAAGTGGTCTACGTGGACGACGGCAGCGCGGACGGCAGCCGGCAGGTGATGGAACAACTGGCCGCGGAAGACCCGGTGCACACGCGGGCCGTCATCTTCCGGCGCAATTTCGGGCAGACGACGGCGATCGCGGCCGGGATCGACTTCTCCTGCGGCGAGATTATCGTCCTGCTCGACGCGGACCTGCAAAACGACCCGGCGGATATCCCGGCGATGCTGGAAAAGCTGGATGAAGGCTACGACGTGGTCAGCGGGTGGCGGGTGGACCGCCAGGACACCTTTCTCACCCGCACGCTGCCCTCGCGGATGGCCAACGGGCTGATCTCCTGGGTGACGGGGGTACACCTGCACGATTACGGCTGCACCTTGAAGGCCTATCGGCGGGAGGTGATTACCGGGTTTCGCCTGTACGGGGAAATGCACCGCTTTATCCCGGTGTACGCGAAATGGGTGGGGGCGTCGATCACGGAGATGCCGGTCCACCACCACGCGCGGAAGTACGGCAAGGCCAAGTACGGGCTGGAGCGGACGCTGAAAGTGGTGTTGGACCTGGTGACGGTCAAATTCCTGAACAGCTACGCCAACAAGCCGATCTACCTGTTCGGCGGGGCCGGGTTTGGGCTGATGTTCGCGGGGATTCTGGTGTTTCTTTACGTGCTGGCGGACCGGTTGTTCATCACCGGCCTGCACATGAACCACAACCCGCTGCTGACCCTGAGCGTCACCCTGTTCAGCCTGGGGTTCGAAGCGATCTTAATGGGGCTGATCGCCGAACTGCTGGCGCGGACCTATCACGAGTCGCAGAACAAGCCCACCTACACGGTGAGGCAGTTGATTAACGTCGACAAGGCCGAGCAAGAGGAGCGACAGCCGGTCTCACTCCTGGAAAAGGTGACCTATCGCCGGTAAGCTGGTTCGATTCGGCCACTGCATGGAAACGATTTTCACCCAACCAGTTCAATTGACGCACAAAACCCCCTCCGTCCTGTGGCTCTCGGCCCTGGTCGGGCTGGGGACGCTGGCGGGGATGGTCTTCCAGGCGCGCTTCACGGGCGAGCTGACCCTGCATCACTGGCAGCCGACTGCGTTGCGCCTGGCGCCGCTGGCGGCGATCACCGCGGCGGCGCTGCTGGGGAGCTTTTTCACCGCGGGCGGAGGACGGGCGGCGAGCGCGGTTTCTGCGAAGGGCCTGGCCAGGCTGCGCGGGTGGAACCGGGTGATTTTTGTCCTGGTCTTCACGGTCTTTCCGGCGATCGTCCTCAGCCCGTTGGGCGCCCGGCTGGACCCCTACGTCCCGCGCTTCTGGTTGTTCGCGCACCTGGCGTTCCTGGGGGCGCTGTTTTGCCAGGCCGGCTGGAAAAAAGCCAGCTACCTGCAGGCCCTTGCAGTGACAGTCATCGCGTATGGGGTGGCTTACCAGATCGTCTCGTATTTTCCCACGGTCAATAACTACCCGCTGACCCTGGGCTGGTCTGAGGCCAGCCGCTATTATTACGCCTCGCTCTTTTTCGCGCGCAGCATCTACGGTGAGTTTTTCGCGCTGCCGACGCTGCACCCCTCGCGCTATCTGCTGCAGTCGATCCCCTTCCTGATCCCTTCCCTGCCGATCGTCGCCCACCGCCTGTGGCAGGTGCTGCTGTGGGTTGGCCTGAGCGGGGCAGCGGCGCTGCTGCTGGCGCGGCGGTTGCGGCTGAAGAATACAACCTTGCTCCTGGTCTTCAGCGGCTGGGCGTACCTGTTCCTGATGCAAGGGCCGGTCTACTACCACCTGGCCGTGTGCGCGATCCTGGTGCTGTGGGGCTTCGACCGGAAACGGCCGTGGTGGCGCTCGCTGGGGGTGGTAGCCCTGGCGTCGGCCTGGGCGGGGATCAGCCGGGTCAACTGGCTGCCCGTGCCGGGACTGCTGGCGGCGGCGCTGTACTTGCTCGAGACGCCGCAGGAAGAGGTCTCACCCTGGCGCTACCTGCTGCCCCCCACGGCCTGGACGGTCGCCGGGCTGGGGGTGGGGTACGCGGTCCAGCAGGCGTATATTCCCCTTTCCGGTGCGCCGGCTTACGAGTTTGGCTCGAGCTTCAACTCGTCGCTGCTCTGGTACCGCCTGTTCCCGAGCGCGACCTACTCGACCGGGGTGCTGCTGGGGATCCTGCTGGCGGCGGGGCCGCTGGCGGCGGTGATCCTGGAGAGCTGGTTCAGGGCACGGCGGGCGTGGAACGCGATCCGCGTGCTGGGCCTGGCAGCGATCCTGGGCGCCCTCTTTGCCGAGGGGATTGTGGTCAGCGTCAAGATCGGCGGGGGGAGCAACCTGCACAACCTGGACGCGTTCCTGGTCTTCTTGCTGGTGACCGGCAGCTACTTTTTCTTCGATCGTTTTGCCCCGGACCGGGCGGTCGAGGAGCCGGAGCGGTGGGTGGGGCGCCCGGGATGGGCGTTGCTGGGGTTGCTGCTGGCGCTGCCGCTGCTGCCGACCCTGCAGGCCGGGGGGCCGGTTTCCCTGCCGCCGGCGACGGAAACAAGGGCGAACCTGGCTGCGCTGCAAGGCATGATCTCGGCCGTGCCGCCGGGCGGAGGGAAGATCCTCTTCATCTCCGAGCGGCAACTGGTGACCTTTGGCCAGATCCAGGTCCGGGATCTGGAGCCGGATTATGAGACGGTCTTCTTGATGGAGATGGCCATGGCAGACCAGCCGGATTACCTGGGCAAATTCGAGAGCGACCTGCGCGCGCACCGCTTCGCGCTGATCGTCACGGCGCCGCTGAACATGGAGATGCAGTCGAACCAGTGGGCGAACGAGAATGATTTTGCCGAGGAGAACAACACCTGGGTGGAGCACGTGTCGCGCCCGATCCTGAAGGAGTACCAGGTCAAGGCCCGGCTGGGCGAGGGGATCCAGGTGCTGGTTCCGAAGGCGGGTAAGTAATTGGTTGCTTAGAAAAAACCAGGTCTATCACCCTGCTACACCGGTCCTGTCATTTCGAGGAACCCTCGGCGTTCTTCCGAGGGGGACGAAGCAATCTCCAAACCGACCAAGCAAAATGCCTCCTTCCATGGTGAACTTGGAGATTGCTTCGCCGGGCCGGATGGTCAGGTTACTACCTTGGATTGGATCTCTGCCGACCCGTCTCGCAATGACATGAAGCAAGGCAGTTTGCAAAGCTAATCCATGCAATTGCTAGAAGTAAGTATTGGGGCCAAGAAGATGCGGAACTATCACATTACGACTCCTTGGGGTCCGGGTTGAGCTAATCTACCATGTCCTACTTTCTTCGCTCCTTCAATCCGGTGGACTTCCTGGCGTACGCGCTGCTGTCGCTGGCATGGGCGGCCGGTGGGTGGCTGCTGGCGCGGCGGGCGTTCCGGCTACGCAAGCGGGAAGAGGCGCTGGCGGGGCTTGCCACGGGGTTTGTGCTGTGGATGACCCTGGCGAACCTGCTGGCGGGGTTTCTGCCCGCGATCGAGGCATTTTGGCTGGGGGCGCTGCTGGTGCTGGGATGGGGGGTTGGGGCGGAGTGGCGAGGGAGAAGAGAGAAGCGGGTCGATTGGAATGAACTGCGGCTGGCCTGGCCTTTGCTCGTGGCGCTGGCGGCGCTGACTGCTCTGTTCGAGCTGATCCAGCGCGGGCAGGCGATCTTCGACGATTATCTGCACCTGCCGCTGGTCTCGATCCTGGCAGCGGGCGATTTTCCCCCTCATTTTTATCTGAATCCAGAGCTGCATTTTGCCTACCATTACGCGCTGCAGGTGTGGGCGGCGAGCCTGGTGCGCCAGTTGGGGATGTTCCCCTGGTCGGCGTGGGACCTGGCCAAGGCGTTCGCGATCGCGCTGACGCTGGTGTTGGGCTGGATCTGGGTGAAGCGGCTCACCGGGAGCAGGCTCGCGGCCTGGCTGGGGACGATCGCCTTCACCTTTGGAGGGGGGGCGAGGTGGCTGCTGCTGCTCCTGCCGCCGCCCTGGCTGGCCTCGCTTTCGCAGGCGGTGACGCTGATCAACACCGGCGCGGATACGGCGCCGAACCTGCAGGCGGCGCTGTTCCGTCCGTGGGCGTCGGAGGGGATCGGGCCGCTGCCGTTCCCCTTCGCGGCGCACAACGGGGTCTTCGTGCCGGTGATCTCGGTATTGGGCAGCACGGGCGCGCTGCCGTTCCTGACCATCCTGCTCCTGCTGCTGCTTTTGCCCGGGCGAAAGCTGAGCTGGAGCGGCGGGCTGGTGGTGGGGCTGATCCTGGCGAATTTAGCCCTGAGCGCGGAGCACCTGTTCGCCTTTTTGTGGATCGGCGCGGCGGCTGCCCTGATCTGGGCCCGCCCGCGGGAGAAGGAAGCTGCGCGGCAGGCGTTCGGGCCGTGGCTGCTGGCGCTGGGATTGAGCGCGGCGCTGAGCCTGGTCCAGGGCGGATTTATCACCGAGGTGGCGCGGGGGGCGGTCGGGTCGGTCCTGGGGCAAGCGAGCGGCGAGCCGAACAATGCCTACGGGTTCAGCCTGCGCTGGCCGCCGGCAGTCTACTCGGCGCACCTGGGGATCCTCTCGCTGTTCAACTGGAAACAGGTGATTGTGATGATCGCGGAGCTGGGACCGGCGGTGTTCCTGGCCCCGCTGGCAACGGTGATCACCGCGCGGGCGCTGCGGGCCGGGAGGTGGGCGCTGGCGGCGCTGGGGATCGGGGCGTGGATCAATATGATCTTCCCGCTGTTCATCCAGTACGGGGTGGACCGCTCGATCACGCGCATGCCGGGGACGGCGCTGTGGCTGTGGCTGGTGCTCTGCCTGCCGTTCCTGTGGTTCCAGGCGCGGCGCTCGCGGGCCTGGCTGAGGGGGGTGCTGGGGGCCGGGTACGTGGTGACGGTGGCCGGGGCGGCGGTGATCTTCGCGGTGATGCTGGCCAACGCAAGGGATCCCAAGCTGTCCAACTTTATCGACACGCCGGACGCGCAGGTGAGCCGTGAATATTGGGACCGGCTCGAGCCGCACGCCCAGGTGTTGGATTCCTCGCCCTCGCGGGGGGTGACGGTGTTCGGGCGGGCGTCGCGGGCGAGCCAGTCGATCTACGTGCCGCTGGCGGACTGGCAGGCGCTGGTGGCGGACCCAGACCCGGTGAGGGTGGCGCGGGCGGGGTACGAGTACATCTACATCGATGGGGGTTGGTGGAACGGGATGGCGGAGGCGCAGCGAAGGGCGCTGGGGCAGGGGTGCGTGAAGGTGGTCGCGGAGGTGGGGGAGGGGGAGAGGTCGAGGCGGTTGTTGAACGTGGGGGCGTGCAGAAATTAATCAGCCACCCTAACCGAAGGGTGGCTGATGTCCTTACCATAGATCACTGGAAAAGAAGTAAGGTAACCGTTTCTTTGTTATTATTTTTCTCCTGCAAGATCCTCAAACAAATGGACATCACCCATTCCAACATACCGATGAACGATCTCGCCTGAACCTGTAACCAGGATTGATGATGGACCTTCGAGAAGATGGAGATCTCCCATTCCTACATAGCTTGAACCGCTTTCCTTCTTGCTGCTATCTCGGATGAGCTGCTTTGTTTCGAAGCGCTTCCATTCTCCCATTCCTGTGTACGACAGCTTATTTTTCTCCAGATTGGATTGTTGGCCCTCTACAATGTGCACATCTCCCATTCCCGGATTTGAACGGCTAACACTCCCAGCATTGGGCGCCAGCGAGAAGGCTTTTAAAGCCACAATAACCATCAAAATCAATGCTACGCCCAGGATCACATTCGATAAACGAACTTTATACATACCAACCTCCTTTGATTAGCTCTAAATGGTTTCGGTTACCAGTTGCTGATGCTTATCTACTGAACAGTCTATCGATGACCCGTCCCTGAGCGTGTAAGCAAGCGTGTTTTCTGCATGTCAGGCTGTGTGTAATTTTGTATTAATGCAAAACATCTTCGATACTGCTATACTAGATAAATCAAGTCGAATTTGTAAGAAGGGATAGGGCGGACCAGGAACAAGCATGTTAGAAATCCGATTGCTCGGGCAATTCGAAATCGTTCAGGATGGCAAGCGGGTGAACATCCCGACCCGGAATGCGCAAACCCTGTTTGCCTACCTGGTCCTGAATGCGGGAAGAGCCTATCGGCGTGAACGGTTGGCAGGATTATTGTGGCCAGACTCGAGCGAGGAAAATGCTCGCAGCAATTTACGCCACGAATTATGGCGATTGCGGAAAGCCATTGGGGCAGGGAATGGCTCCTACTTCCTGATTGATGATCTGACAATCGCGTTTAACCCCCAGAGTAATTTTTCTTTGGATGTGCATAAATTGGAAAACATCTCCATCGAAAGCAACAGATCGAATGACTTGATCGAGGCGCTTTCAAACTACGGTGGGGATTTATTACCAGGCTTCTATGAAGAATGGGTGCTTATAGAACGAGATCGTTTCTATACCTTGTTCGAGGCCAGGATTGCCAGGTTATTACAAATTCTGGAAAGCGAGAGGCGTTGGATGCAAATCCTGGACTGGGGAATGCGCTGGATTGCATTGGGGCAAGGGTCCGAAATTGCTTATCGGGCTTTAATGTCTGCGTATGCAGGTATGGGAGATCTGTCAAAAATAGCAGCGACCTATGAGCGGTTAACCCAGACTTTGCAGCAAGAACAGGGGATTGGACCATCTGTGGAAACCCAGGAGCTCTATAAACGCCTCAAAGCAGGTTTCCAGATGGATCGTCATATGGAAAAACAAGATTCAAAAGTGTATCAGGGTAAACTCACCTTAGAATCGGCTGCCTCATCGTTTCCTATACCCAAGGTACGTCATACCAACCTGCCTGAACCAATGACCAGTTTTATAGGACGAGAAAAGGAGATCCAGGAGGTAGAGGAACAAGTCCAAAGGGCCAGATTTGTTACCATCACAGGTTCTGGCGGTGTGGGTAAAACTCGCCTGGCGATCCAGGTCGGAAGTGCCCTTGTCCCCAATTACAGGGATGGCGCCTGGTGGGTCGAGCTGGCCTCTCTCTTTAAAATCGAAACATCCCAGTCTGCGAATGTAGACAATTTGCAAATATCGCCGTTCTCACAAACGGATAAGAGGATAGAGGTAGCAGGAGCGGATCTTGTTATCCAAGCAGTGGCCAAGATCCTGAGGATTCCAGATACACCGGGACGACCCTTGATAGAAGAAGTACTGGATCACCTGCACACAAAGCAGCTTCTTCTAATCCTGGATAATTGTGAGCACCTGATCGATGCTTGTGCCTACGTGATCGAAAGAGTCCTGCGGGATAGCCCAGAGGTGTCTATTTTAGCAACCAGTAGAGAAGCACTGAGTATGCCTGGCGAAAAAGCCTGGCGATTGCCCTCGCTCTCGTTGCCGGGAGAAGAACGCTCTTTGGATAGTAAAAGCATCCTGCAATCAGAAGCCGTAAGATTGTTTATTGAACGGGGTAACGAATTATTCCCTGCCAACCAACTGGGGGAAGCGGACGTATATATAATTGCCCAGATTTGTCGGCGATTGGATGGCATTCCACTAGCCATTGAACTCGCAGCAGCGCGGCTGAACCTTCTTTCGGCTCAGGAGATCGCTGCCCGACTTGATCGCAGGTTCAGCCTGCTTACCGGCGGCCATCGTACCGCATTGCCTCGTCATCAGACTCTGCGGGCAGCGATCGAGTGGAGTTATGACTTACTGAGCGTTTCAGAGCAGCTTGTTTTCCGCCGCCTATCTATTTTTGCCGGAAGCTGTAGTATGGATGCGGCCGAAGCTGTTTGCTCGGGAGAAGGGATCCGTAGTGATGAAGTGCTTACCCTGCTTGGACGATTATCTGGCAAATCGCTATTAAGTGTAAGACCGGTTTCCCATGATACTGATATGCCAACGCGTTATTATCTTCTGGACACCATTCGCAGTTTTGGACAATGGAAATTAGACGAAGCTGAGGAAACCGCGATGCTGCGTGATCGCCATGCGGCCTATTATGTTCATTTGGTTGAAGCTGCCGAGCCTGAGCTCCTTTTTCAGAATCAAGTACGTTGGTTTAAACTCCTCCAGGCGGAAAATGACAATTTACGAGCAGCGATTGAATGGAGCCTAGAAAGCAAACAGACTGAAAACGCTTTGCGGATGTTAGGGGCTCTATTGTGGTTTTGGTTCAGTTATGGTTCAACTCGCGAGGGCCGCGATCTTGCTATCAAAGTCCTGGCTTCACCCTCAGAAGACCAGTTTGATCGATATAAAGAGATTCACGCCAAGGCGCTCAATACCGCAGGCTTTCTTCATTACCTCTTCGGAGATACAGAACTGGCCAGGAAATCTCTCGAAGAAGCGGTGTCGATTCAGAGAACCATTGAGGATAAAACCAATCTCGCATGGTCTCTGCAGTTTCTGGGGTTGGTCTTAGCTTTGGATAAAGAATACAATCTAGCAGATGCAACTTTCCAAGAAGGATTAGACCTTACTAGGAAACTGGGGGGTGTGCATGCCAATAATTTTTTACATTTTCTGGGAGACATTGACATGCAAAAAGGGGATCGAGCAAGAGCCAAAAGGATATATGAAGAGAGTGCCAGTATACTTCGGACAATTGGTAGTAAATCTTTTCTTGCCTATCCACTACGCCGTTTGGGGTATATGGCGCTAAATGAAAACAATATTCCCATTGCAAGCGGATATTTTCGGGAAAGCCTTTCGGTCAACCGCGAAGTAGGGGACAAACGGGGGATCGCCGCCTGCCTGACCAGTCTGGCAGCGTTGGCGATCCACCTCGGAAAGCCAGTCGATGCGGCGCGTCTCTACGGAGTAGTAGAAAGTCGACTGGAATTTCTTTCAGTGAATCTGCTTGATACAGATCAGATGGAGCTAGCGAATATTCGCAATCAAATATCAACCCACCTTGATCAAGCTACTTTCACAACTGCCTTTACAGAAGGATGGGAAATGGGCGAGAACCTGGTAGACCAGTTCGTAGAGGATATCTTCAGGAGCGAAGCACCAGGATAGTCGGAATTGGCTACATCGGAGATTTTGAGGGATATCGCCCCCTGCATTTTTCGGTTTGAAGGAGAGCTGTTAAGAGGAATAAGAGAGACTGCCGAAACGCAGGTCGGGCGGGACGCCCGACCTGGGAGAGAGGGGTTACCAAGCGGACCGTGGTAACCAGAAAAAGGGGAGGGAAAGCAGTTAATCCACTCCTAACCAGACTTTAATCTTCTCTTCAGGAGCCGGCCCTTGACTCGGGGGGAAAGGGGGTTATAATTCAGCGATTGAATATTGGAATGTCATTCCATGGAACCTGATGCTGACCCCTCCCGCGACCTGATCTTACTCGAAAAAATCGAACAAAACCCGGATGCCACGCAGGCTTCACTGGCAGCGCAGCTTGGAGTAGCCGTGGGGACGGTGAACTGGCACCTGAAGCGCCTGATCGCCAAGGGATACGTGAAGGTCCGCCGGGCGGAGCGGCGCAAGCTGCGCTACATCATCACGCCCGAGGGGATCAGTCTGCGCGCCTACCTGACGCTCGATTACATCCAGAACCAGTTCCGGCTCTACCGCGCGACGCGCGAGCGGGTCCAGGGTTTGCTGGACGAGGTGCGCCTGGCGGGGTTCGACCAGGTGAACCTGCTGGGGGACGGCGACGTGGCGGATATCTGCCGGCTGACCTGTTTGGAGCAGGGGATCGCGATCATCGCCGACGAGCAGATCCCGGCGCTGGAGGTGCAAGGGCTGAAAGTCCAGGTCAATTGGAAAGACACCAACGGGCGAGGGCCGCATGAGGAATAGCACTATGCTGGAAACCAAGGCGTCCCTGGGAAGCGTTTCATCCGACCTGCCGGTGGTGGTGCTCAAGCCATCCCGGGGCTGGTCGGCTTTGAATTTAAAGGACCTGTGGCGCTACCGCGAGCTGATCTATTTCCTGGTCTGGCGGGACATCAAGGTGCGCTACAAGCAGGCCGTGCTGGGGATCGGCTGGGCCATCCTGCAGCCGGTGGTGACGATGATCATCTTCACGGTGATTTTCGGCAACCTGGCGGGGCTTTCTTCGGATGGGAAGCCCTATCCGCTGTTCAGCGTCTCGGCGATCATCCCCTGGACGCTGTTTGCGGGCGGGCTCTCACGGGCGAGCATGAGCCTGGTGGGCAACTCGAACCTGCTGACCAAGGTCTATTTCCCGCGCCTGGTGATCCCGCTTTCGGCGGTGGTGGCGGGCCTGGTCGATTTTGGGATCTCGTTCCTGGTCATGCTGGTGATGATGTTCTATTACGGTTACCCGATCACCTGGAATTTCTTCTGGCTGATCCCGCTGACCCTGCTGACGATCACCGCCGCGCTGGCGGTGGGGCTGTGGCTGGCGGCGCTCAACGTGCAGTACCGCGACGTGAGCCACATGATACCGTTCCTGATGACGGTGTGGCAGTACGCCTCGCCGGTGGTGTATTCGACGCGGACGATCCCGGAGAAGTGGCGATTGATCTACGGGCTCAACCCGATGGTGGGCGTGATCCAGGGGTTCCGCTGGGTGATCCTGGGCGGGACGCCTCCGGACCAGTTGATCTTCGTTTCGATCGCGGTGGTGCTGGCGCTGCTGGTCGGCGGGCTGTATTACTTCCGGCGAATGGAAAAAACGTTTGCCGACATGGTGTAGAGTGAACTTATCTGACTTTTTTTACGTCTTAGAAATCGGGCGAGATGAGTGACCTGGCGATCCAGGTGGAGAACCTGGGAAAACAGTACCGGCTTGGGCAGCAGGGGACCGTTGCCTACGATACGCTGCGCGATGTGCTGACAAACGCGGTGGTTGCCCCGATTCGCCGGCTGCGCGGCCAGGCCGTGGGAGAGCAGCGCGCTTCCAACAACAAAATCTGGGCGCTGCGCGGGATGAACTTCGAGGTGCACCAGGGGCAGGTGCTGGGTGTGATCGGTCGCAACGGGGCGGGGAAGAGCACCCTGTTGAAGGTGCTCTCACGGGTGACCGAGCCGACGGAGGGCCAGGCGGTGATCCGCGGGCGGGTGGGCTCGCTGCTGGAGGTGGGGACCGGCTTCCACCCCGAGCTGACCGGCCGGGAGAACATCTTCCTTAACGGAGCCATCCTGGGGATGAAGCGCAGCGAGATCGAGCGCAAGTTCGGCGAGATCGTCGAATTCTCGGAGGTCACGCAGTTCATCGATACGCCGGTCAAGCGCTATTCGAGCGGGATGTACCTGCGCCTGGCGTTCGCGGTGGCCGCGCACCTGGAGCCGGAGATCCTGGTCGTCGACGAGGTGCTGGCGGTGGGCGACGCGGAATTCCAGCGCAAGTGCCTGGGTAAGATGAGCGACGTGGCCCAGCAGGGGCGGACGGTTCTGTTCGTCAGCCATAACATGTCGGCGATCCTGCGCCTGACGGAAGAGACGCTGGTGATCGAAAAGGGCCGGTTGGCGCTGCGCGCGCCGACGCCCAGGGCAGTGGATTACTACCTGGCGAGCGGTTTCTCGCGCCAGGGGGAGCGGATCTGGGAGGCGGACGAGATCCCGGCGGAGGCCGCGCCGTTCTGCCCGCACGGGCTGCGGGTGATGAACCGCCAGGGGCAGGTGATCGACACGGTGCGCTCCACGGAGCCGATCATCTTCGAGGTGGAATACAGCCTGAACGCGCCGCTGAGCGGGCTGCGGGTCGGCATTTATTTAATGAGCATGCGCGGCGAATATATTTTTACTTCCTTTGATACGGACCAGCCCGAGCAGTACGAGCGCTACGGCGTGAGGCCCGCGGGTCGCTACATCAGCCGCTGCACGATCCCGGCGGATCTGTTGAACGAGGGCCGCTTCGTGATTGGGATGAACGCGAGCTCATTCCGCGTGCGGCGGTACTTTCAAGACGAACAGGCCCTGGGGTTCAACGTCGATGCAGCCGGCGCGCCCGGCATGCAGTGGCCCGAACCGCGGCTGGGGCCGATCCGTCCGAGGTTAGAATGGCAGATCGAGGCAATAGAACCATGACAATCCCTGGAAAAGATACCCTGAAGGAAATCCTGGGAGAAATTCCACTGACGGCCGAGCTGTACTGGCTGATGCGCCAGCGCGGCAAGCCGATCAGCCGTTTTTCGTTGAAACACCTGCAAGAGCACCTGCCGCTGATCATGGCGGAGGCTGCCCCCTACGCGAAAACTGCCCCGGTGGGCAAACGGATCTTCATCTTTGCCAGCCTGCATTACTGGATCGAGCACGCCGCCCTGTTGGGGATCGCGCTGGCGGGACAGGGCCACAAGGTGACCCTGGGATACCTGCCCTTCGGCGAGTGGCAGAAACCGATCTCGCGTTTCGACCTGCGACGGCAGAACGCCTACGCGCGGCGGATCCTGAGCGGGGCGGAGCCGCTGATCGAGGTGGCCCCGATGCTGGAGACGCGGCCTTACTCGCGGACGCTGCCGGGCGACCTGCTCCAGGCCATCGACCTGGTCACCCAGTACGACGTGCAGTACACGCTGCAGCGGGAGGAGATCGACAGGAAAAGCGAGATCTACACACTGCGCCAGGAGCGCAACCAGGCCGCCGCGCGGTCGCTGCTGACCTGGTTGCAATCCCACCGCCCGGACATCGTTATCGTGCCCAATGGGACGGTGCAGGAGTTGGGCGTAGCCTACCGCGTGGCGCAGCATCTCAAGATCCCGGTGGTGACCTACGAGTTCGGCGACCAGCGCGAGCGGATCTGGCTGGCGCAGAACCACGAGGTGATGCGCCAGGAGACGGACGGGCTGTGGCGAGCGCGGCAGGATTCGCCGCTCACCCCGGAGCAGATGGAGCGCCTGCACGCGCTCTTCGCGGCTCGCCAGCGGGGACAGATGTGGGAGAATTTCGCCCGGCGGTGGCAGGGGACGCCGTCGCAGGGCGGAGAGACCGCCCGCGCCGCGCTGGGCCTGGATCAGCGCCCGGTGGTGCTGCTGGCGACGAACGTCCTGGGCGACAGCCTGACCCTGGGCCGGCAGGTCTTCTCGCAGACGATGGCGGAGTGGATCGCCCGCTCGGTGCAGTATTTCGCCGGCTTCCCCGACGCGCAGTTGGTGGTGCGCGTGCACCCGGGAGAGGTGCTGACCCACGGCCAATCGATGGTCGACGTGGTCCACCAGGTGCTGCCCAGGCTGCCGGAGCACATCCATCTGATTGGGCCCACCGACAAGATCAACACCTACGACCTGATCGACGTGGCGGACGTGGGCCTGGTTTACACGACCACGGTGGGGCTGGAAATGGCGATGAACGGGCTGCCGGTGATCGTTGCCGGGCAGACCCATTACCGCGGACGCGGATTTACCATCGACCCGGATTCGTGGGTGATGTACTTCAAGCAGCTCGGGCACGTGCTGGCAAACCCGCAGGCGGCGCGCCTGTCGCGGGTCCAGCTCGAACGGGCCTGGGCGTACGCCTATCGCTTCTTCTTTGAATACCCGCAACCATTTCCCTGGCACCTGGTACGGGTGTGGGAAGACGTGAAAAACCGGCCGATGACCCAGGTCTTGAGCTCGGAAGGCCGCGAGCGCTACGGCGCGACGTTTGGTTACCTGACCGGCGAGCCGATCGACTGGGCGGCGATCGAGCCCAACGGAGCCGCCGCGCATGAGTGATGCCGATATCAAGCGCCAGGTCCGTGAATTTTACGACCAGGTCGGCTGGCAGGTGGTCAGTGAAGGCCAGTACCAGAACGCCCGCTACGAGGACCTGCGCCCCGTCTCGCGCGAATATATCCACCGCTGCCACCTGCGCGTCGGTCAGTACCTGAAGCCGGAAGGGAACTACCTGCTGGACGCGGGCTCGGGCCCGATCCAGTACCCGGAATACCTGACCTATTCGGAGGGCTATCGCTACCGCGTGTGCGCCGATATCTCGATCGTGGCGCTGCAGGAAGCGCGAAAGCGGCTGGGGGCCAAAGCGCTGTGCGTGGTGGCCGATGTGGCGAACCTGCCTTTCCGGCCGGAAGCGTTCGACGGCGTCGTGTCGCTCCACACGCTGCACCACCTGCCGCCAGAAGACCACCGCAAGGCTTACTTTGAGCTGGAGCGGATGCTGGCCCCAGGAAGCACCGCGGTTGTGGTGAACGGCTGGACTCAATCGGCGCTGATGACCGCTGTGGACCCACTGGTCCGCCTGGCCGAATGGCTGCAGGCGCTACGCCATCCCACCAGCCGGCAGGCGGTCCCCGCCAGGGAACCAGGCAGGCTGGAGCAAAAACAGCCGAATGGCACGTACACGTTAAAATTCGATGCGGACTGGCTTAAGGGGGCGCTGGACGGCCAGATGACCTACGAGATCCGCTCCTGGCGGACGGTGCACGTGCGCTTCCTGCGGGCGCTGATCCATTCCTGGCTGGGAGGGCACGCCTGGCTGTGCATCCTCTACCGGCTGGAGGAGCGCTTCCCACGCTTCATGGGAGAAAAAGGCCAGTACCCGCTGATCGTCATCCGCAAATCCGGGCCCGCGCAACACTGAACACAGGAGAGAAGATGGACTGGAGCGACCAAGTCATTCTGGTTACCGGGGGAACGGGGTCATTCGGTAAGAAATGTATCGAAGTGATGCTGAAGGAGTATCACCCGTGCAAGCTCATCGTGTACAGCCGGGACGAGCTCAAGCAGCACGAGATGCGCGTGAGCGGGTTCGACGCCCCCAACCTGCGCTATTTCATCGGGGACGTGCGCGACCGCGAGCGGCTGCGGCGGGCGTTTCACGGCGTCGACCTGGTGGTGCACGCCGCGGCGTTGAAGCAGGTGCCGGCGTGCGAGTACAACCCCATGGAAGCGATCAAGACCAACATCATGGGCAGCAGCAACGTGATCGAAGCCGCCCTGGACGCCGGGGTCAAAAAGGTGATCGCCCTGAGCACGGATAAGGCGGTGAACCCGGTTAACCTGTACGGGGCGACCAAGCTGGCGGCGGAAAAGCTGTTCGTGCAGAGCAACTATTACGCCGCGGGAACGGCAACGCGCTACAGTTGCGTGCGCTACGGCAACGTGGTCGGCAGCCGGGGGAGCGTGGTGCCGGTGTTCCTCAAGCAGCGCCAGAACGGCCGGGTGACGATCACCGACGAGCGGATGACTCGCTTCTGGATCTCGCTCGAGCAGGGGGTCCGCTTCGTGATCCGCTGTGCGGCGGAGATGTACGGCGGTGAGGTGTTCGTGCCGAAAATCCCCAGCATGCGGGTGGTCGACCTGGCGCGAGCGGTGGCGCCGGACGCGGAAATCGAGGTGGTGGGGATCCGCCCGGGTGAAAAACTGCACGAGGTGCTGATCTCGGAAGATGAAGCGCGCTCGACGATCGAGCTGGACGACCTGTTCGTGGTCCAACCGGCCGAGACGCTGTGGGCAACCGGCGGGTTCGGGCGCGAGTGGGCAGAGCGTGGGCGGAAGCTGAAGGATGGATTCCGCTACGCCAGCAATACCAACGATCAATGGCTGGACATCGCCCAGATCCGAAAAATCATCGAACCGATTGAAGCAGCCTATTTCGCCGACAGGTTGGATTGATGCGCATCCTGATCAGTGGGGCAAGCGGTCTGCTGGGGCTGAACCTGGCGATCCAGGCTTCTTCCGGGCACGCGGTTACCGGGGTGGTCCACGAGCACGTCCTGAAGGGGCTGCCGTTCCCGGTGCTGGCCCGCGATCTGGGTAAGCCGGATGCCGCCGCAGCGCTGTTCGACGAGGTCCAACCGGAGGCAGTGATCCACTGTGCTGCGATGGCTAACATCGACGAGTGTGAAGCGGAACCCGAGCGGGCGATGCGGATCAACGCCGATCTGCCCGGCTGGCTAGCGGGTGAGGCGCGGCGGTGTGGAGTGAGGCTGATCCATCTTTCCACCGACGCGGTTTTCGATGGGGAGAAGGGCGACTACCGCGAGGAGGACGCCCCCAATCCCTTGGGCGTCTACGCACGGACCAAGCTGGCCGGCGAGCGAAAGGTCCTGGAAGCGAACCCGGAAGCGCTGGTAGCGCGGGTCAACTTCTACGGCTGGAGCCTGAGCGGAAAGCGCAGCCTGGCGGAGCAGTTTTATTACCACCTCGCCGCGGGCCGGCCGATGCAGGGTTTCACCGACGTGTATTTCTGCCCGCTGCTGGTCAACCAGTTGGCGGAGCTACTGATCGATCTGGCAGAGAGCCGGCTTGCCGGACTGTATCACCTCTTCAGCCCGGAGTGCATGAGCAAGTACAAATTTGGGATCGCGATTGCGCGCAAATTCGGCCTGGATGAAACCCTGATCCGGCCCACGCCGCTGACGCAGTCGGGATTGAAAGCAGCGCGCTCGCCCAACCTGCGGATGTGCAGCGAAAAGATCAACCTGGCGCTGAGCCGGCCGCTGCCCGGCCAGGCAGAGGGGTTGAAGGGCTTCTACCAGCTCTGGGCCGAAGGTTACCCACAACGGCTGCGCGATTACGGCAGCGGGCCGGCGAGTGATTGATCCTGCAATGGATTTTCCATCTCACAGTGAACTTACCAAAGAAGGAGCATCCATGGAAATTCAAATTGGCAAGCACACCATCGGCGTAAACCACCCCGCCTATTTTGTCGCGGACATCGCCGCCAACCACGACGGCAGCATCGAGCGAGCCAAGTACCTGATCCACCTGGCTAAAAAGGCGGGGGCGAACGCGGCCAAGTTCCAGAATTTCCGCGCGCCGGAGATCGTTTCGGACTACGGGTTCAAGAACCTGGGCGGGCAGCAGTCGCACCAGGCGGCCTGGAAGAAGTCGGTTTTCGAGGTCTACGCGGACGCCTCGATTCCCTTCGAGTGGACTCCAATCCTCAAGGACACCTGCGACGAGGTGGGCCTCGATTATTTTTCCGCGCCTTACGATTTCAACGCGATCGATATGCTCGATCCATACGTCCCGGCCTACAAAATCGGCTCGGGCGATATCACCTGGCCGGAGGCGATGGAGCAGATCGCTCGAAAGGGCAAGCCAGTGATGCTGGGAACGGGAGCCTCGACGATCGGGGACGTGCAGCGGGCGGTGCAGCTCATCCTGCCGATCAACCCTCAGTTGGTGCTGATGCAGTGCAATACCAATTACACCGCCAGCCTGGAGAATTTCGATTATATCAACCTGCGGGTGCTGAACACTTACCACAGCATGTATCCCGAGCTGATCCTGGGCCTTTCGGACCACACTCCGGGCCACGCCACAGTGCTGGGGGCAGTCGCCCTGGGGGCGCGAGTGGTCGAGAAGCACTTCACAGATAAGAACGATCGCGAGGGGCCGGACCACAAATTCGCAATGAACCCGGACAGTTGGGCTGAGATGGTCGAAGCAACGCGCCAGTTGGAGCGGGCGCTGGGATCCGGGGACAAGTTTGTGACCGGGAACGAGGAGGAAACGGTGGTGCTGCAGCGGCGCTGCCTGCGCGCGGCGCGCCCGATCCGGGCAGGGGAGCGGCTGACGCGCGAGATGATCGCGGTGCTGCGCCCGGCGACGCCGGGAGCGATCCTGCCCTACGAGATCGAAACGGCGCTGGGAAAGTGCGTGACGACCGACCTGATCGCTGGCCAGGAGCTGCGCTGGACCCACCTGGTGGATTGATGGGCAGGAAGGCGAAGCTGGCCGTTATAGATCGAGGCCTGGAATTGCACTGCTTCGCCCTCTACAAAAGACGGGATTGGAATAATGCGCATCCTGTATTTCACGCGGGACTACACTCCGCACGATCACCGCTTTCTCTCGGCGCTGGCGAAGACCGGCGAGAGCATTACCGCGCTGCGGCTGGAGCGGCGCGGCTTCCAGCGCGAAGATCGACCTTTACCAGTCGAAGTCGAACAGGTCCTGTGGCGCGGCGGCCAAAAACCAGCCCGGCTGAGCGACGGCCCGGCGCTGTGGTGGGACCTGAAGCGGGTGATCCGCGCGGTGCGGCCGGACGTGATCCACGCCGGGCCGATCCAATCGGCCAGCTTCCTGACGGCGCTGGCGGGGTTTCGACCGCTGGTGAGCATGTCGTGGGGATCCGACCTGCTGCGGGACGCCGACAGCAGCGCGGGGATGCGCTTCGCAACACAGTTCACGCTGAACCGAACGGCAGCGCTGGTAGGCGACTGCGCGGCGGTGCGTGAGAAAGCGGCCTCCTTCGGGTTCCCGCGGGAGCGCACCGTGCTCTTCCCATGGGGCGTGGACCTGAAGCAGTTTTCGCGCGGGGACGGCGCGAACCGGCTGAGGGCGCGCCTGGGCTGGGAAAAGCAGTTTGTGCTGCTCTGCTCGCGGGCGTGGGAGCCGATCTACGGGGTCGACGTTGCCGCGCGGGCATTCGTGCTCGCGGCGCGGGAGAACCCGGAGCTGCGCCTGATTCTGCTGGGCAACGGCTCGCAGGCGGGCAAAATCCGCCAGATTTTGGCCGAGGCGCAGGAGATGGTCTATTTTGGCGGGCAGGTCAGCCAGACGGAATTGCCGGAGGTGTACCGGGCGGCGGACCTGTACGTGAGCGCGTCGCACAGCGACGGGTCATCGGTGTCGCTGCTCGAGGCGATGGCCTGCGGGCTGCCGGCTCTGGTCTCGGATATCCCTGGCAACTGCGAATGGGTCCGCGAGGGGCAGAACGGGTGGCTGTTCGCGGACGGCGCGGTCGAGGAGCTGGCGAAGTGCATGCTGGCGGCGAGCCGCGGTTCTCACGCAGAGCGTGGGAACCAGGAGCTGAAGGAGATGGGCGCGGCGGCGCGGCGGACGGCCGAGGAGCGGGCGGACTGGGAGCGGAATTTCCCCCGGCTGCTCGAGGCGTATGAGATGGCGAGGAGATGAATTCGAAAAAGGTTGTGGCGATTGTGCAGGCGCGGATGAGATCGAGCCGGCTTCCGGGGAAGGTGCTCCTGGATTTGGGCGGGAAGCCGGCCCTGGAGTGGGTGCTCGATCGCGCGCGGCGGGCCAGGTCGCTGGATGAGGTGATGGTGGCTACCACGGACGATTTTTGCGACCGGCCGGTGGTCGATTTTTGCCAGGCCAACGGCTACCCGGTTTTCCGCGGAAGCGCCTTCGACGTACTGGATCGCTATTACCAGGCCGCGCTCCAGGTGGGGGCGGACGTGGTGGTGCGCATCACCGGGGACTGCCCGCTGATCGACCCGGGCGAGATCGATCACGTGGTCGAGGAGTTTTTTGCGCGCGGCGTCGACTTCGCCGCCAACCGGTTGCCTCCGCCGTGGAAGCGGACCTACCCAATCGGGCTGGACACGGAGGTGTGCTCATTCGCGGCGCTGGAGCGTGCCTGGCGCGAGGCGGAGGAGAAATTCGAACGGGAGCACGTGATGCCTTACCTGTACGACCAACCCGGGCGGTTCCAGACCTTCGTCCTGCAAACCAAGCCAGATGCGGGTGAGATGCGCTGGACGCTGGATACGCCGGCGGATCTGGAGCTGCTGCGGAAAATCGTGGATGGCCTGGCGCCGCGGGAGGATTTTTCCTGGCGGGAGGTCCTCGCGCTGGTCAGGCAGCACCCGGACTGGATAGAGATCAACACGCACGTTGCGCACAAGTCGCTGGAAGACGTGGACAGCCGCTATCAAGGATAACCCATGCCCCTGATCACTCTATTTACCGCCCCAAAGCAGTTCACCAACCCACACATCGCCATGATCCAGCGCAACGCGATCCTTTCATGGATGAAGCTGGGCCCGGAGGTGGAGGTGGCGATGGTGGGGAACGAGACCGGCATGGCCGAGTTTGCCGCCGAGTGCGGAGTGCGCCACCTGGCGCAGGTGCGCTGCAACGCGCAGGGCACGCCTCTGGTCAGCTCGATCTTCCGCCTGGGGAACGAGATCTCGGATAGCCCGCTGCTGGCCTATTCCAACGCGGACATCCTTTTCCTGCCCGATTTACTCTCGGCGGCGCGCAAGATCCAGGCGCAGGTTGAGCGCTTTCTGGTGGTCGGCCAGCGCTGGGACCTGGACGTGACCCGCCTGCTGGATCTCTCAGCGGGGTGGGAGGGGCGCCTGGCGGAGGACGTGCGCCAGCGCGGGAAGCGCCACCGGGCAATGGGCAGCGATTATTTCATCTACCCGCGGGGCTGTTTCGAGCGGATCCCCGATTTCGCCATCGGGCGCTCGGGGTGGGACAACTGGATGATCTACGAAGGGCGGCGGCTGGGCTTGGACGTCATCGACGCCAGCGAGGCGATCACGGTGATCCACCAGAACCACGATTACAGTCACCTGCCGAACAACGAGCCGCCTTACCGCCTGCCGGAGACTACGGAAAATATCCGCCTGGCCGGGGGGATGCGCTCGATCTTTTTGCTGCGCGACGCCAACCGGAGGATGACCAGTGAGGGCAGGCTGGTCGGCCAGGAGGTGACCCCGGAGCGGGTGGTGAGAGAGGTGGAGCTTTTTCCGTTGGTGCGGCTGCATTCGGCGTTTCTGGGCCAGGTGTTTTACAGCCTTTTCCACCCGCAGAAGGGGTACCTGGAACTGCGGGCGTGGCTGGCGGGGAAGATCAAGGGGAAAGAGGTGGCGCTGCCGAAACACTAGGAAATTTTCGATTTTCAATTTGGTATTGTGGCAAGGAGAGTAGGGATCGGATGGATGGGAGCAAGCGAAAAAAAGACCCTAAGGGTTTGGGAACGGGCGGTGGTGTGAGTGGAGCGAGGATCGGGTAGATTAGAAAGAGGGCGAAGCTGGACGTTGCAGATGGAAGCCTGGAAATGCACTGCTTCGCCCCTACGGAAGAAAAAGATAGAAGAGGATGAGGATTCTTTATGCGGATTGGGCAGAACCCGGCGAAGTTTGTGAAAGAGGTGACGCGACCGGAACGGATCACAGTGGCGGTGCTGAACTACGTGCCTTTCCTGAGCGGTTTCTATAGCCAGGGATTGGATGTGCTGAAGATGAGCCTGGAGAGCCTGTGGAAGAGCGCGGACCTGCCCTACGACCTGATGGTCTTCGACAACGGAAGCTGCCCCGAGGTGCGCGAGTTCCTGCTCGACGCGCAGCGCGAGGGCCAGATCCAGTACCTGGTCCTTTCCGAAAAGAACGTGGGGAAGGGCGGGGCGTGGAACACGATCCTGGCCGGCGCCCCGGGAGAGATCATCGCCTATGGGGATGGGGACGTGTTTTATTATCCGGGCTGGCTGTCGCGCTCGGTCGAGATTCTGGAGACGTTCCCCAACGTGGGCATGGTGACCAGCCGCCCGTTCCGCACGCCGGAGAAATTTTCGGACCGGACGATCGCCTGGGCTGAGAGCACTCCTGAGGTCCGGTACGAGGTGGGGCAGTTCCTCGCCTGGGAGGTGTTTCGCGATTTCGTGATGAGCCTGGGGACGCCGGAAGACCAGGCAAGGGAATGGTACGCAGGCGCAGGCGACATGCGGGTGACGTACAGAGGGGTCACCGCGCACATCGGGGCGAGCCACTGGCAGTTCGTGACCTATAAGAGCCGGATCCAGCAGTTTTTGCCCTTTGACATGGACCGGCCGATGGGCCAGGTGCGCATGCTCGACCAGCGAATGAACGAAGCCGGCCTGCTGCGCCTGATGGTCTCCGACCCGCTGGTGCAGAACCTGAGCAACCAGACCGCGCTGGCGCATGCCACGGTGGATGGAAAGGGCGGCTCACGGAAGAAGTCGACCCTGAAGGACCGTTTGTTCAACATCGCGCCGGTGAAAAATGGGCTGCTGTCGATGTACGATGCTATTTTCAGGCTGTATTATCGATAACCAATGAAAAGAGGATGCTATGCGTGAAATCCATCTGGCCGGCGGTTATGGAATCCAGGAGATCGTGCAGTACAACCGGGACCAGATCCGAACGGCCTGGAATTACCCGCAGTTCTTCCCCTTTTGGGAGATCGCGCCGGGGGCGGCGGTGTACGTTTTTGGCGAGCGCTCTCCGGCCAGCGACGCGACCCTGATGGTGATCAACCTGAATGCCAGGGTGTGGGAGACGGTCCGCGAGGCGCTGCCGGGATACGGGCGGCGGATCCTGCTCCAGATGGAGGGGTACACCGCCTGGGAAGCAGCTTACGAGAACGCGCGTTGCTTCGACCGGCTGATCAATTTCGACCCAAACTACTCTTCTCACCCCGGCTTCAAGCTGATCCACATCCCGTATATCCCGTCCATGGCCAGCTCGCACCGCGACAAGCGCGGGCTGGAAGCATTGACCATCCAGTGGCGCTATTCGCGGCGAGCTTTTATGGATGTGTACGGGCTGCGCTTCGCGCCGCGCAAAAAGAAAGCGATCCTGATTGCCACGCTGCAGCGCAAGCACGGCCAGTATCTCGACCACTACCTGAACCGGCTCGAGATGGTGCGTAAGTGGGGCGAGTACATCGATGTGTTCGGGGCGGGTTGGCCCAACGATATCCCCAACTACCGCGGATTGTGCGTCAGCAAGGCGGACGTGATGCGCCGCTACCGCTTCGCGCTGATCATGGAAAACCAGCGCCAGCCGGGGTATATCTCCGAGAAGCTGCTGGACTGTTACCTGACGCGGACGGTGCCGCTGTACTGGGGCGCCCCGGACGCGGACCGGTTGGTACCTCTCGACACGATCATCCCGATCGACGAAAGCAGCCGGCTGGACGAGCTGATCCAGGATAACCGCCGCTACGAGCAAACCTACGCGGCGCTGCAGCGCCAGGCGGATGACGTGCTGGCCTCTTTTGGGGTGGAACCCTTCGTGCGAGTCCTGCGAGAAGTGTTTATCGAGGAAGAGGCTCTGAAGGAAGGGTAGGCAGGCAGGATTATGCGGAAAGGTCAAAACCCGGCCAAGCTCGGCATTCCGGCGTACCAGCCGCACAGGCTGGGGGTCGCCGTGCTGAGCTTTATCCCCACGCTGGAGGGGTATTTCGCCGACTCGCTGGCGATCTTGAAGGTCCAGATCGAGAGCCTGCGGGCTTCCACGCCGGGCGATTTCGACCTGTTCGTTTTCGACAATGGAAGCTGCGCGGCGGTCCAGGCGGAGCTGCAGGCGCTACTCCAGGCCGGACGGATCGACTGGCTGCTGGCCTCGCGGCACAACCTGGGCAAGACCGGCGCGCTGAACTGGATCTTTGGGGCGATGCCCAACGAGTGGATCGTCTACGCCGACTCGGACGTGCTCTTCCGCCGGGGCTGGCTGGAGGCCAGCCTGAAGATCCGCGAGGCGTTCCCCGCGGCGGGGATGATCTCGGCCCAGCCGGCCTTCTTCGACGTGCTCCATGGGGAAGGGACGGCGCACCGGCAACTGGCGGGCGAGCCGGGGAACCGGCTGGGCGAGCGAAAGCTGCCGGCGGCGGTGGTCAATGAATACTGCCAGGGGATCGGCGCGCCGCCGGAACGAGCGGAGGGGCTGCGGGAGCAGCCGGTCCCAGTGGTTTCCAAAGCCGACGGGAGCGTCGAGGCGGTGGTCGGGGCGACGCACATGCAGTTCCTGATCGAGCGGGAACTCGCCCGCCAGATCCTGCCCCTGCCGGCCACCCGCGGGCTGGCGAGCGAAGAGGACCGGGCTTTGGACGAGCGGATCGACCGGGCGGGCCGGCTGCACCTCTCTACGCTGGAGCCACTGGTCTACCACATGGGGAACCGCCTGGATGAAGACCTGGCCGCGGAGATTCAGCGCGATCTGGGTGGCGCCATGGAGCCCGGCCGGGAGGCGCGAAAGAGTGAAGTCCCCGCCGGGGACCGGGGCTGGCTGAAGCTGTTCGAGTCGCTGTCTCGCTTCCGGCCCTTCCAGAAGCGGCTGCAGCGGATTTATCATTTGCTTTTTGAGTATTATGCTCAACGCTGACCCCCATTCCCTGGCGCCGGACGCCCCCAACGGAGCGCAGATCTCGCTGGTCGTGCCGACCTTCCACCGCGCGGACCTGCTGAAGATCCTGCTCGCTTCGCTGCGGGCGCAGACGGTGAACGAGGAACGCTTCGAGGTGGTTGTGGTCGACAACGCTTCCCCGGCGGACGAGGCCACGGCGGATCTGTGCCGCGGTGAGGCGGATCGAGGGCTGAACCTGAGCTACGTCAGCCACCCGATCCCGGGGACGAGCGAGGCGCGCAACTGCGGTATCGCTCGGGCGCGGGGAAACTGGATCGGTTTTTTGGATGATGACATTCGCCTGCCGGAGGCATGGCTGGAAAAGGTGATCGCCACCATCCAGTCCGGGCAGATGGAGGTGTTTGGGGGCCCATACCGGCCGTATTACACCCAGGCGAAGCCGGCCTGGTTCCGCGATGAGTACGCCATCCTGGCGATGGGCAAGCAGGCGGGCTGGCTGGGCTCCAAACAATACCTGCTGGGCGGGAACATGGTCTGGGAGCGCGGGCTGGTCGAGGCGCTGGGCGGCTTCTCGACCCGCCTGGGCCCGATCGGCTACCGCTACGAGTACGGCGAGGAGACCGAGTTCCAGTTGCGGGCCGTACAGCGCGGGGTGCGGTTGTGGTACGACCCGGAGCTGTACGTGTACCACCACAGCCCGAGCAAGCGGATGAACCTGGGCTGGATGGTCGAAAGCAGGTGGCTGCACGGCAAAGCCAAGGCGCGGATCTTTCGGGAAGATTTCGCCGGCAGCGATCCGCGGCCGGAATACCGGATCCGCGCGTCGTGGGCGAGGAGCGCGCTGGCGGACCTGGCGCGGATCGCCGGGCTGCTGGTGCGCCTGCCCCTGCGCGACCGATCACGCTACCCGGCCTACCAGAATTTCGTGGTGGAAGAGATCCTGCCGCAGATCTCGGGGTTGAGCACAGCCTACCACGTGGCGCGAATTTACCGGAAAAAGGAAAAGTAGAACTGGATGGCTTCGAAACGGATCTTCATTTGCGCCGACCACGGGCTGGCGATCGTATATTTCCTGCAGAGCGCGGTGGCGCCCACGCTGATCGATCAGGGGATCGAGGTGGTGCTGCTGACGGACGACGCGCTGCGGGAGCAGATCACGCGCCGCTTTGGGCGGCCCGGGCTGGTGGTCGAAGGGCTGCGCCTGAAGCAGGCGCGGGCTTACGCCGAAGGGCATGCGCGCGACCGGCAGTGGTGGCTGGCGTTTTTGCGGCGGGTGGGCAGCTCTCGGCGGATCAACACCGAGGCGCAGGACAGCTACATCCGCCAGGTGGCGGTGGAAGAGCCCAACCGGCGGCGGCTGCTGATGCCGGCGGCGTGGCTGACCATCGCGGCGCTGCGCAATTCGCGGGCGGCGCGGCGCGCTTTGGTGGGGATACAGCAGCAGTTCACTCCCGACCTGTACGGGGATCTGTTCCAGCGCTACCAGCCCGGGTTGGTCATCGCCAGCACCCCGGGGTGGCGGCAGGACCGCTACCTGCTGCGCCAGGCGGCGGCGCTGGGAATCCCGACCGCAGCGGCGGTGGTGGGCTGGGACAACCCCTCGAGCTACGCGCTGCCCGGCGCGCCGGTGGAATGGATCACCTGCTGGTCGGAGATGCAGAAGCAGGAGTTGGTCGAAGGGTCGGATTGGGACCCTGGGCTGGTGCACATCGGGGGGATCCCCTCATACGATGGATACTTCTGCAATGAATGGGTTTTACCCAAAGAGGAGTATTTCCGCATGCACGGCCTGGACCCGCAGCGCAAGCTGCTGGCTTACGCGTGCAGCTTCGTCTCGTTTTCGCCCAACCTGCGTAACGTGCAGGCGCTGGCGCGGCTGGTCAGCTCGGGCGAGCTGGCCGAGCCCAGCCAGCTCTTGATCCGACTGCACCCCAACCACTTTATGCCCGGATCGCTGTTCGAAAAAGAGCGCGAGGCCATGCGCCAGCTCACCCGCGTGATGCCGCACGTGCACATGGTCGAGCCGGTGCCGCTGGGCGGGGAGCTGGGATACTATTCCGGGGAAGATATGCCCGAAAAGGCTTCGATGATGGTCCACGCGGACGTGTTCCTGACAGTCTATTCGACGATGATGGTCGAGGCGGCGGTCAACCACAGCCCAATCGTCTCGGTCTGCCTGGACACGCCCGGGGGGTGGAACACGCCGCGCAAGTTCTCGCTGCCGCTTTCGAAGATCGGCGATTGGCCGACGCACAGCCGCTTCCGCGACACGCGGGCAGGCCGGGTGGCGCTGGACGAGGCCGCCCTGCGCGACGCGGTCAACCTCTACCTGCGCGACCGGAACGCTGACCGCGCTGAGCGCGAGGCGCTGGTGCGCCAGGAGGTCACCTATACGGACGGGAGCGCGGGCCGGCGCACGGCCGGGTTCATCCTCTCGATCCTCTCCGGAGAGGGAAAAAAGACGGCATGAGATTCCTGATCGCCGGATTCGGTTCGATCGGCCGCCGCCACCTGCGCAACCTGCTCGCGCTGGGGGAGCTGGACGTGCTCCTCTACCGCACGCGGCAGAGCACGCTGCCAGAGGACGAGATCGCGGGTATCCCGGTCGAGACCGACCTGGACGCAGCCCTGCGCCGCCACCCGGACGCGGTGATCGTGGCGAACCCGACGGCGCTGCACCTGCCGACAGCGCTGTCGGCGGCGCGGGCCGGATGCCACCTGCTGATCGAAAAGCCGGTGTCGAACGCGCTGGAGGGAATCGATGAGCTGCAAGCCAGTTTGGAAAAGAACCACGTCCAGGCGCTGGCCGGTTTCCAGTTCCGCTTTCACCCCGGGCTGCGCCAGGCCGAGAGCTGGCTGCGAGATGGGGCCATCGGCCGGCCGCTCAGCGCGCGGGCCCATTGGGGAGAATACCTGCCCAACTGGCATCCCTGGGAAGATTACCGCCGCTCGTACAGCGCGCGCGGCGACCTGGGCGGGGGGGTGGTGCTGACCCTCTCGCACCCGCTGGACTACCTGCGCTGGCTGCTGGGCGAGGTCGACGGGGTGATGGCGATGACCGGCAGGCTCGGCGACCTGGAGCTTACGGTCGAGGACACGGCTGAGATCGGGCTGCATTTTGCCAGCGGGTGCCTGGGAAGCCTGCACCTGGATTATAATCAACAACCGCCCACGCACAGGCTGGAAATCATCGGGACGCAGGGGACGCTGCGCTGGGACAATGCAGATGGCGCCGCGCGTTTGTACCGGGCTTCGGCGCAGGTCTGGGAGATCTGCCCGCCGCCGGAGGGGTTCGAACGCAACACACTCTTCCTCGACGAGCTGCGCCATTTCCGTGAGGTGATCCGGGGAGCAGCGCAGTCGGTCTGTACGCTGGCGGACGGCGAGCGGGCGCTGCACCTGGCGCTGGCGATCCACGAGGCGGCGCAAAGCGGCCGAACGGTCCAGCTTTGAGAGGTTATTTAAAACCTGAGTCCAAAAAGATCTTGTGTATTGGAAAAGCGCATGACAGAACCAATCCAGACTTATTTCGATTTGAGCGAGCAGGTGGCCATCGTCACCGGCGGCGTCGGGCTGCTGGGGAGCGAATTCAGCCGCACCCTGGCGGAAGCCGGGGCGAAGGTGGTCGTGGCCGATATCAATGGAACGGCCGTCCGGCAGGCGGCGGAAGGGCTGCGCCGGGCCGGGTACGAGGCGATCGGGGTCGAGGTCGACGTGACGAGCCCGGGATCGACGCAGGCGATGGTGGACCAGGCGCTGCGAGCTTTTGGGCGGGTGGACATCCTGGTCAACAGCGCAGCGATGGATCCCAAGTTCGACCAGGAACACCAATCCGAGCAGGGGGCCAACGCCTTCGAGAGCTATCCGCTCGAAGCGTGGAACCAGGCGCTGAACGTCAACCTGACCGGCATGTTCCTGTGCTGCCAGGCGGCGGTGCGACCGATGCTGGCCCAGGACCACGGCTCGATCATCAACATCTGCTCGACCTACGGGCTAGTGGGGCCGGACCAGCGCATTTACCAGCGCCCCGGGCAGGCCGTGCAGTCGTACAAGCCCGTATTCTATTCGGTGACCAAAGCGGGGGTGCTCGGCCTGACCCATTACCTGGCGACCTATTACGCCGGCAAGAATATCCGTGTCAATTCGCTGACCCCCGGCGGGGTGTTCAACAACCACGATGAGGCTTTCGTGCGCAATTATTCGGCGCGGACAGTGATGGGGCGGATGGCGCACAAGAATGAGATGAACGGAGCGGTGCTGTTCCTGGCCTCGGAGGCATCTTCGTATATGACCGGTTCCAACCTGGTAGTTGACGGGGGCTGGACGGCATGGTAGCCGGAGTCCTGGCGGTGATCCCCGCGCGCGGCGGTTCGAAGGGCATCCCGCGCAAGAACCTGCGCGGCTTTCTGGGCCATCCGCTCATCGCCTACAGCATCGCGGCCGCCCGGCAGGCGCAGAGCGTGACGCGGGTGATCGTCTCGACCGACGATGAGGAGATCTCCGCGGTGGCGCGCGAATACGGCGCGGAGACGCCCTTCCTGCGCCCGGCGGAATTCGCCCAGGACCAGACCACCGACCTGCCGGTGTTCGTCCACGCGCTGACCTGGCTGCAGGAGCACGAAGGTTACTGCCCGGAGATCGTGGTGCAGCTCCGGCCGACCTCGCCGGTGCGGCCGCGGGACCTGGTCGACCGGGCGGTGGCGCTGTTAAGGGAAAACCCGGAGGCCGATTCGGTCCGCGGGGTAGTGCCGGCGGGTCAAAACCCGTACAAAATGTGGCTGATCGAAGACCGGGTGATGCGCCCGCTGCTGAGCGTGGAGGGGATTGCCGAGCCGTACAACGCGCCGCGGCAGAACCTGCCGCCGGTCTACTGGCAGACCGGGCATATCGATGCGATTCGCCCGCGGACGATTTTGGAGCAGGGCTCAATGAGCGGTACGGTGATCCTGCCGCTAATGATCGATCCGCGCTATACGGTGGATATCGATAAGCTGGCGGACCTGGAGCGGGCGGAGAAGAATCTGCGCCAGGAACCGCTGGAGATGGTCACCCCGGGGAAGCTCCCCCGCCCGCTGCCAGAGCAGATCGAGCTGATCGTGTTCGATTTCGACGGCGTGATGACCGATGATCGGGTTTGGGTGGACGAGACGGGGCGCGAGCAGGTGGCGGCGAACCGCAGTGATGGGTACGGTCTGGAGCTCCTGCGGCGGGCCACGGGGATTCGCGCCCTGGTGCTCTCGAAGGAAACCAACCCGGTGGTCACAGCGCGCTGTAAGAAAATCAAGGTGCCGGTGCTGCAAGGGATCAATGATAAAGCCACCGCATTGAGCAGTTACCTGGCCGAGGAAAAGATCGATCCCGCGCGGGCGGTCTACGTGGGCAACGATATCAACGATCTGCCCTGTTTTCCATTGGTGGCCTGCGCGGTGGCGGTCGCCGATGCGCACCTCAACGTGCTGAGCCAGGCCGACCTGGTGCTGACGCGCAAGGGTGGGCACGGGGCCGTCCGCGAGCTGTGCGATCTAATCATGCAAAAAATGACCGAAAGGAGCGCTTAAGCCATGCAACGAGAGTTACGGATTGGAGACCGCCTGATCGGCGATAGACACCCGACCTACATTGTCTCCGAAATCGGGATCAACCACAATGGGGATCTGGAGATCGCCAGGCAGTTGATCCAGGCGGCGAAACACGCCGGGGTGGACGCGGTCAAGCTCCAGAAACGGACCCCGGAGCTGTGCGTGCCGCCCCAGCAGCGCGGGCAGATGCGCGAGACGCCCTGGGGTTATATCACCTATCTGGATTACCGGTATAAGGTCGAGTTTGGCGCGGAAGAGTACCGCGAGGTCGACCGGTACGCCAAAGAGATGGGGATCACCTGGTTCGCCTCGGTGTGGGACGAGCCCTCGGTCGATTTTCTCGAGCCGTACAACCCGGTGTGTTACAAGGTCCCTTCGGCCTCGCTGACCGATCACGACCTGCTCCGCCGGTTGCGCGCGACGGGCCGGCCGGTGATCCTCTCGACCGGGATGTCGACCATGGCCGAGATCCGCGAGGCGGTGAGCTGCCTGGAGATGGAAAACCTGGCGATTACCCACACGACCAGTACCTATCCCTGCGAGCCAGAAGAGCTCAACCTGCGCATGATCCAGACCCTGCGCGACGCCTTTCCCTGCCCGATCGGGTACTCGGGGCACGAAGTGGGGTTGATCCCTTCGGTGCTGGCAGTGGCGATGGGGGCGTGCCTGGTGGAGCGGCACATCACCCTCGACCGGGCGATGTGGGGCAGCGACCAGGCGGCGTCGGTCGAGCCGGGCGGGTTCGAGCGGCTGGTGAAGTACATCCGCGTGACCGAACAATCGCTGGGAGATGGGGTGAAGAAAGTCTATGACAGCGAGATGCCGTCGCTGAAAAGGCTGCGCCGGGTCCAAAACGCCAGCTAGATCGCGAGATTGATCCGGTTGAGACTTCCATCGACGAAAACGATCGCTAAAAGGCTGCAGGAGCTGTGGGTCGACCGCGGCGTCCGGCGCGGCGTGGCGCAGATGGCGGGCCAGGTCGCGGAGCATAGCCCATCCTTGCCGGATATCCAGCCGGTGATCGTGTTCAACGCTTCGACGCGGCTGACCCGTTTAAGCCTGAATGCGGCGTACGGGCTGCTGACCGGCTGGGCGCTGCGACTGCAGGGCATCCCGGTGATCCATTTCGTCTGCCAATCCGCGATGACCCCCTGCGTATTGGGCACCGACCGCAGCCGGCCAGAGGCAGTGCCGCCCTGCATGGCCTGCGTGGAAGAATCGCTGACCCTGTACCACAGGGCCGAGATCCGCTTGTTCGAGGAAACCCACGATCCTGAGCTGGAGCAAGAGCTGGAGCGGCTCGACCTGGACGGGCTGATTGATTTCACGAAGTGCGACATCCCCCTGGGCCAGATCGTGCTGCCATCGCTGCGCTGGATCCTGCGCCGGCACCACCTGGAACCCGACGCCGCGACGCTGTACTTCTACCGCCAGTACATTCTCTCGGCCTGGCGGGTGGCGGAACAGTTCCAGTCGCTGGTCGAGGAAGCGCGGCCGCAGGCGGTGGTGGTGTTCAACGGGATGTTCTATCCCGAGGCGACGGCGCGCTGGATCGCCCGCCAGCGGGGGATCCGGGTGATCGCCCACGAGGTGGCGCTGCAGCCAACCAGCGCTTTCTTTACGGAGGGCGAGGCAACCGCCTATCCGATCGAGATTCCGGCGGATTTCGGGCTTTCCGCGGAACAAAATGCCAGGCTGGACGCCTATCTGGTGCAGCGCTTCCACGGGAATTTCAGCATGGCGGGGATCCGCTTCTGGCCGGAGATCCGCAGCCTGGGAGACGACTTCTGGGAGCGGGCCGGGAAATTCAAGCAGATCGTCCCGGTGTTCACCAACGTGGTGTTCGATACCAGCCAGGGGCACGCCAACGTGATATTCTCCGATATGTTCGCCTGGCTGGACGCGGTTCGAGAGGCGATCCGCGCGCATCCGGAGACGTTCTTCGTCATCCGGGCCCATCCGGACGAATCCCGGCCGGGCAAAGAGAGCCGCGAGAGCGTGCGGGATTGGGTGCTGAAAAACCGGGTCAACGAAGAGCCGAACGTGCTGTTCGTCGATGCGCAGGAATATTTCAGCTCGTACGAGCTGATCCAGCGCTCCAAGTTCGTGATGATCTATAACTCAACGATCGGGCTGGAGGCGGCGATTCTGGGATTGCCAGTTCTCTCGGGGGGCAAGGCGCGCTTTACCCGGCAGCCGGTCGTCTATCTCCCGCGGGACAGCGCGGACTTCCGCGCCCGGCTGGAGGAGTTCCTGGGCGCCGGGCGGGTGGAAGCCCCGGCTGAATTCCGCTCCAACGCCCGGCGCTTTCTGTATTACCAGCTCTTCCGCACGTCGCTGCCATTTGGACAGTATCTCGAAGAAGATGGCGTCTGGCGAGGATTCGTGAGATTGAAACGGTTTGCCTGGACGGATCTCCTCCCGGAAAACTCCGCCACCATGCGCGTCATCCTGGAGGGCATCCTGATGGGGAAACCGTTTCTGCTGGAGGAGGATTGAAAAACCAATGCCCAAAATCGTCGCCCTTGTTCCCATGCGCCACCACTCCGAACGGGTTGCCGGGAAGAACTACCGCCTGATCGGGGGCAGGCCGCTCTACCAGCACATCCTCACCACGCTCCTGGCCTGTGAGGAGATCGCCCAGGTGGTGGTGGACACGGACAGCCCGGTGATTGCCGCGGGGCTGAAGGAATTTTTTCCGCTGGTGGCCTGCCTGGATCGGCCGGAACGGCTGCGGGCCGGCAACGTGCCGATGAACGAGATCCTGCTGTACGATACGGCCCAGGTCGCGGCGGATTTCTACCTGCAGACGCACAGCACCAACCCGCTGCTGCGGGCTGAGACGATCTCGCGGGCGATCCGCGCGCTACTCGAGCAATACCCGGCTTACGATTCGCTCTTTTCGGTGACGAGGGTGCAGACGCGGCTGTGGGACGCGCTGGGACGGCCGGTGAACCACAACCCGGCGATCCTGCTGCGCACGCAGGACCTGCCGCCGATCTACGAGGAAAACTCGTGCCTGTACCTGTTCACACGGGCGACGCTGGAGCAGCGGCGCAACCGGTTGGGGGAGCGGCCTATGCTGTTCGAGATCGACGCCGCCGAGGCGTGGGATATCGATAACGAGCTGGATTTTGGGATCGTGGATTATCTGATGGGGAAGAAGTAGTGGAATTTCCTGCGGTCGTGGGAGCCTGGGAACGAGAATTACTCTTCCTGGGCGAGGTTTTCGCCGGGTTTCGAGGCGCGGGACGAGATTAAACGCCCGATCTTGCTGAAGGATTCGCCCATCTGCCAGAGCGCGACCATGCCAAGCAAGGTGGTGATCACGAAATAGACCAGCCAGGCAACCATGGTGATCGCCAGGGCAGTGGAGTCGGAATATTTCCCGGCGAAGGGCAGAACGAGAGCTTGCTGCCCGGCGTACTGGAAGACGCCGATGAACCCCGGGCTGGAAGGGATGCTGATCGCCAGGGCGAGGGTGACGATAATAAAAATGGCCTCGATCCAGGTCGCGTCGGGCTGGAAAGCGCGCATGACGAACCAGTAGATCGAAAGCGAGCAGGCCCAGGCGGCGATCGTCCAGAAGATCGCTGCTCCGGCGCTGCGCCAGCGCAGCAGGGGAGCGAGACCATCGACCAGTTCGCGCCAGCGGCCCATGATCGCATTGGCGGGGAGGAAGGGCAGGCGCTTGAGGAAGGCGCTGAGGACGCGCTCGCCGAAAGAGCGGAAGCGGACGACGATGGCCAGGACGATCAGGGCGACGACCACGATGGCCCCAAAGGTCAGGCCTGCCCTGGATATCAGGGGGGGGATCTGCGGGATGAAGGGCAGCACGCCCGCCAGGCCGATCAGCACGATGGCGACGTCGAGGATACGCTCGACCAGGATCGAGGCGGCGACCTGAAAAAAGGGAATGTTGCTGCGTTCGGACATGACCACTGCGCGGGCCGCCTCCCCCAGGCGGAAGGGCAGGACGTTGGTGAAGAGAAAGCCGATGCTATGCGACCAGAAGGCGTTGGTTACCAGGCCCTTGCGATCCAGGAGCGCGGCCCAGCGCCGGGCGCGCGTCCAGACGGCGAGGAACTGGATCAGGATGGCCGGGACGAGCCAGAGGAGGCGGGCATTGTACAACGTGTTTTGCATCTCGCTCCAGTCCAGGTTGCGGAAGGCGAGCCAGAGGCAGAGGAAACTGATAGCAATTCCGATCCAAAAACGGGGCGAGCGAAGGGTTTTCATTGATAGAACCTGTAAATTCCTGTGATCTCTAACCAACCGGTGGCCAATGATTGCATCCAGCGAGTATAACCCGAGCGGTCCTTTTTTGCCGCCGGGGCAGTTATTAACCGTTCATCCTGATGGTATAATCTCAAACGAACTTCACCAGACGCCGCAAAAATTGGAAAATCGTTCATGCACACTGTTCTACTGTCCGCCCCATATCTGATCCCATATGTCGAGCGTTTCCGCCCGGTTTTCGCGGCCTACGGGCTGGATCTGATTGTACCAGAAGTTCGCGAAAGATTGTCCGAAGCCGAGATCCTCGGGTACGCTGGGAGGTTCGATGGGGCAATCTGCGGGGACGACCGTTTCACGGAGCGCGCGCTGGAGGCCTGCCTGCCGCGGCTCAAGGTGATCTCCAAATGGGGGACGGGGATCGATTCGATCGACCTTGCAGCGGCTGCCCGGCTGGGGGTGCTGGTGCGCAACACCCCCAATGCGTTTACCCTGCCGGTCGCGGACAGCGTACTGGGCTACATGCTGGCCTTCGCGCGGCAGCAGCCGTGGATGGACACGGCGATGAAGCGAGGCGAGTGGCAGAAAATCCCCGGACGCTCCCTTTCGGAGTGCACCCTGGGGGTGATTGGGGTGGGGAACGTGGGTAAGGCGGTCATTCGCCGGGCGCGCGGGTTCGGCATGCGCATCCTCGGCAACGACATCGTCGAGATCGCCCCGGATTTCATCGCCGAGTTTGGGGTCGAAATGGTGAGCCTGACCGGGCTAATCTCCCGCGCAGATTTTATCAGCGTCAACTGCGATTTAAATCCGAGCTCCTTTCACCTGATCAACGCGGAAACTCTGCAGCACGTCCAGGCGCACGCGGTGCTGATCAACACGGCCCGGGGGCCGATCGTCGAGGAAAGCGCGCTGATCCCTGCCCTGCGGGAGAAACGGCTGGCGGGGGCCGCCCTGGACGTGTTCGAAATCGAGCCGCTGCCGTTGGACAGCCCGCTGCTGGGGATGGAGCTGGTGATGCTCGCGCCGCACAACTCGAACTCCAGCCCGGCGGCCTGGGAACGGGTGCATTGGAACACCATCCGCAACCTGCTGGAGGGGCTGGGGATCGCCCACGACGACTATCCAGAAGTGATCGCTGCACAGAAGGACTATGGACGATAAAACTATCCGTTATTTATTGATTACCGGCGCGGCCGGCGGCATCGGCCGCGCGACCGTGCACCTGTTTACCGAATCCGGCTGGCGTGTTATTGGGGTGGATCGCGCGGAATTTGGGGAGGATTTCCCCGCGACGGGGAAATTCGTCCGCGCGGATATCTCCAACCCGGACGACATTGACTTGATCTTCGAGCAGACCCGGGCCTTTACGAACCGCCTGCACGCGGTGGTGAACAATGCCGCGATCCAGGTCTCCAAGCCGGTGCTGGAGACTTCGATCGAAGAGTGGGATATGACGATGGCGTCCAACCTGCGCTCGGTTTTCGTCGGCTCCAGGCTGGCATTCCCGCTGCTCAATGCCGCAGGAGGCGGGGCGATCGTCAACGTTTCTTCGGTCCACGCGGTGGCGACCTCGGTCAACATCGCTGCGTACGCGGCGAGCAAGGGCGGGCTGCTGGCGCTGACTCGCGCCCTGGCGATCGAGTTCGCGCCGAGCAACATCCGGGTCAACGCGGTGCTGCCTGGTGCGGTGGACACGCCGATGCTGCGCTCGGGGATGAGCCGCGGGCTGCACGCGGGGGGATCGATCACCGACCGGCTGGACAACCTGGCGCGCAAGACGGTCAACGGTCGGGTGGGCAAGCCGGAGGAGATCGCCCACTGCATCTACTTCCTGGCGGACAACAGACAGTCATCGTTCATGACCGGACAGGCGTTGATCGTCGATGGGGGCGCGACGGCGCGCCTGAGTACGGAATAGGCAGGGAAAACGCTTCATGAACCGGCAGACCTTCAAGCGCATTACACCTAAACCAATCTGGGCGATCATCTCTAACTCGTACTGGTGGTGGTATAACCGGGGACGGCACCGGTGGGCGCAGGTCTCTCAAGGCCAGTGGGCCGCGAATAAGGAACGCCTGGCCGCGTACCAGGATTCGATCCAGGGCGGGCGGTGCTTCATCATCGGCAACGGGCCAAGCCTGAACAAGATGGACCTCAGCCCACTGAAGAATGAGATCACCTTCGGGTTGAACCGGATCTACCTGGCGTTCCCCAAGCTGGGGTTCGCGACGACCTACCTGGTCTCGACCAACGACCTGGTGCTGGAGCAGTGCGCTGCGGAAATGAGCGCCACGCCGTCGACCAGGTTCGTGACCTGGCGGGCGCGGCGCTGGTTCGCCGGCGACGCGAACACGCTGTTTCTCGACACGGATTTCACCGGCCCCGAAAATTTCAGCGGGAACCTGACCGGCCGGCTGTTCGAGGGGTTCACGGTCACCTACACCGCGCTGCAGATCGCTTTTAGCATGGGGTTCAGCCAGGCGATCCTGATTGGCGTCGATCACAACTTCACTACCCAGGGTCTGGCGAACGCCACGGTCGTCTCCCTGGGAGACGACCCGAACCATTTTGCCCCCAATTACTTTGGCAAGGGTTTTCGCTGGCAACTGCCGGACCTGGAGGGCTCCGAGCGAGCCTACCGCCTGGCGCAGGAAGCATATACGCGGGCCGGCCGGGAAGTCCTCGACGCCACTGTGGATGGAAAGCTGACTATTTTCCCCAAGGTCGATTACCGCACCCTCTTTGATTGAGATGCTGGTCATTCTCCCCGCCGTCGCATTCCTGGGTGTTTTCCTCCTCCTGATTGGCTATAGAGATCCAGACCAGCCAGGGGTTCTGCGCGGGCGCGAGGCCTTCCTCGAAAGCCTGGTCCTGGGGTATGCTTATCTTGCATTGAGCACGGAGCTCCTGGGCTGGCTGCACGCCATCACCTTCTGGGGAATCGTGGGGTGCTGGGCCCTGGCGCTGGGGATCCTCGCCGGGCTGGGGATCCGCGGCGGGCTCTTTTCCAGCGCGGTCCAGAAAGTCCGCGCGGCATGGCAGCGGCGACTGAAGGACAGCGCGGGCCTGGAGTGGGGAGGCGTTTTCCTGGTGGGCGTGTTCGCAGCTCTCCTGGCGGTCATCGCCTTCCTCTCGCCGCCCAACACCAACGACTCGCTGACCTACCACATGAGCCGGGTGATGAACTGGATCCAGAACCAGAGTGTGGCCCATTACCCGACCGTTGAGCTGCGCCAGCTCTGGAATCCTCCCGGTGTGGAATACGCGATCCTGCACCTGGTGATCCTGGCGGGGAGCGATCGTTTCGCGCCGTTCGTGCAGTGGGCCAGTTTCTTCAGTTGCCTGGCGGCGGTCAGCCTGATCGCAGAGCGGTTGGGGGCAGGCAGGGAAGGGCGCTGGCTGGCCGTTTTTTTTTGCCTGACTCTTCCCATGGCGATCATCCAGGCGACCAGCACGCAAAACGATCTGACCACCGCCCTGTGGGCGCTGGCGTGTATCTACTGGGTCCTGGTAGGGGTCCAACGTCCGCTGACGCGGTATGAATGGATCGTGTTCGGACTGGCAGCCGGCCTGGGGGCGCTGGCCAAGGGAACATTCTACGCGTACGCCATTCCTTTTTTCACCTGGCTGTTCATCTCTTCGGTCCGCAAGGTGGGCCTGAAGCAGGCGGCGGCCGCCGCGCTGGGGAGCGGGTTGATCGTGTGCCTGCTGAACGCGGGAATCTGGTCGCGCAACATCAGCGCGTACGGCTCGCCGCTGGGAGATCCAGGCTCGGTTGGATACCTGGCCAACCAGGAACTGACCCCGACGGGGGTGGTATCGAATTTGACCCGCAACGCAGGGATGGAGATGGTCACCCCATTCGAGGCGCTGAACCGGCCGGTTCTGGACACGATCGGTTGGATTCACACGCAAATGGGCCAGGATTTGAACGACCCGCGCACGAGTCTGCGCGATTTTTCGGTCCATTTTACGATCACCAGCGAGGATTACGGGATCAACCCGCTGCACATGTGGATGATCCTCGGCCTCTGGCTGGCCAGCGCGGTGATATGGGCGGTGTGGCGCTTCCGGAAAGGTGCATTTGAATCGATCTGCGGCGAGGCCCTGCTCTACAGCGGCCTGGTTTTTGTCACGCTGCTCCTGTTCAGCGGGTTGTATAAATGGCAGCCCTGGGGCGGGCGGCTGCTGCTGCCCTTTTTTGGGGCGGCTGCGCCGCTCTTTGGCGTTTTCGTAAGCAAGATACCCTATCGGGGGATACGGGCTATTCTGATCGGGGCGCTGGTGCTGACCAGCCTGGCGCCTCTGCTTGCCAACACCGCGCGGCCTCTGGTCAAGGTCAACGGCAGATATTTTAGCGTCCTCGACTCCTCCCGCCAGGATTTGCTGTTCATCAACTCGCCCGAACTGAAGACTGGCTACACGGAGCTGGCGCGCTGGGTCAGGGTCACCCGCTGCGACCGGCTCGGTCTGGTGATTGCCTCGGGAGAAAACGAGTACCCCCTCTGGGCGCTGCTTGCCCCGTCGGGAACAGAACGGCGCATTGCCCACCTGGATCCGTTCCATCCACTGGCGGAAGAGGGTACGCGACTGGGGGTGGGGACGAAAGAGTTCCATCCCTGCGCGGTTTTTGTGAACGATCCCGATTTCGATCCACAGACGCTGCCCGGTTTTGCGCTTGCTGAAAGCCGCCTGGACCTGAAGCTGTTCGTGTTGCGGGAGCTGATGCCGTTGATCCGATGAGCATATAGGACCTGGGTTCAAAGCTTTCACCACAGAGATCACGGAGAGCTCAGAGAAAAAAAGGAACGATATTTTTATGGAAAAGAACCCGCTTGTCTCGATTATCACCCCGTCGTATAACCAGGCTCGCTTCGTCGAGCAGACCCTGCGGACGGTCCTGATGCAGGACTACCCGCGGATCGAATATATCGTCATCGACGGGAACTCGAAGGATGGCAGCCAGGCGGTGATCGAAAAATACGCTTCGCGGCTGAGCTATTACGTCTCCGAGCCGGACCACGGGCAGGCGGAGGCGATCAACAAGGGGTTCAAGAAGGCGACGGGAGAGATCGTGGCGTGGATCAACTCGGACGACCTGTATTACCGCCCGGACGTGGTCAGCCACGCAGCGGCGGCGCTTCAGGCGCATCCTGAGGCGGGGATGGTCTATGCCGACGGGGTGATGGTGGACGCGGACGGGTATCTGCTCGACTGGCACTGTTATCCGCCCTACCGTCTGGAGGATTTGATGGGGTTTCACGTTCTCCTCCAGCCGACGGTCTTCATGCGCCACGAAGCCCTGCAAAAAGCGGGGTACCTGCCGATGGAAAAGGATTACGACCTGACCCTGGATCACGACCTGTGGATCCGCCTGGCGGGGTATTATCCCCTCGTCCACGTGGGCGAATTCTGGGCGGTGGAGCGGACGCATAAGGACGCAAAGACCATCTCCAGGGCGGCTTTTTACGGGCCGGAGGCGTTCAAGTTCGTGGGCAACCTGGCCAACGAGGAGCCATTTGCCAGCACGTTTCGAGCGCACCGGCGCGAGATCCTGGCCGGGCTGAATATCTTCCACGGACGGCGCCTGATCGACGCCGGCCAGCCTGGCGAGGCGCTGTGGTATTTCTGCAAAGCATTTGGACTCTCCCCGGCGCAGACGCTGCGGGTATGGTTCAAGGTTGTGCAGGCGCTGGGCGGCGCACTGGGGGTATCGCAGCTCTTCCTGGCTTGGCGGAGCGCACGGCGGAAGGTGCAGCACCGTGGGCGGCAACTGGTGGTGGAAGAGGGCAGAGTGTATTGGCGATAGTCGATTCGCAATTCCCTCCAGTCTTGTTTATAATCCTAGAGTAAGTCATGGAGGTAATTTGCTATGTCTTCAAATGCACCGCGCAGTATTAAGCCGGAGAGCGGGGGCTTTTTCAACGATCTGTCCCTGCGGGTCAGGCTGATCCTGCGGTTAATGGGGGATTCCCGGGTCAGTCCGTTTTTGAAGCTATTGCCGCTGGCGACTCTGGTTTACCTGTTCTTCCCGGATCTCATCCCGGGACCCATCGACGACGCGGCGGTGATTTGGCTGGGGACATCGATATTCGTGGAGCTATGCCCGCAGGCAGTCGTCCAGGAGCATCTGGACGATCTGCGCCGGGCGGCGCCTCCCCGCTGGAAAAACGTCGCGGATGACGAGAACACCGTCGACGCGGAATTCCGCGAAGTTGGCCCGCGGCCTGGCCAACATGGCGAGCCGCCCGAGGAACACCGTGTTCGCTGAGGGAGTGAAAATCCCCGAACCCCGGCCAAAACCTTCTCCGAAATCCATGCCTGGCCTGCGGATCCTGACTGCCGCCGCCCTGCTCGGCCTGCTGCTGGCAGCCTGCAGTGGGAGTGCGGGCGGTCCGACACCAAGGGCGGAAACAAGCCTGCCCACCCCGGGGATCCCGCAAACCGCTCAGGAAACCGGCGGGGGAACCAACCCGACCCCTTTCCAGCCGGGCGCTACGGGGGCGGTTCCAACCGCTGAACCCACGGCTGCGCCCTCCACGGCCTCGACGGAGGCGCCGGTTCCCACCCAATTGTCCACACTCGCCGACGCCAAGGCGCTGCCCGACCCGAATGGGTTCGGATGGAAGCAGGTTGCCGGGGGACTGGACAGTCCGATCGGGTTGGCGACCGCCAGAGACGGCTCGGGGAGATTGTTCGTGCTCGAAAAGCCGGGGCGGATCCGGATCATCCAGGGCGGCCAACTGCTTCCGGACCCGTTCCTGGATAACACCGACCGGGTGGGCAGCGGCGGAAGCGAGCAGGGCCTGCTGGGGCTGGCGTTCGATCCGCAGTATACACACAACGGCTATTTTTACGTCAACTATACCGACCAGAATGGAGATACGTCCATCTCGCGCTTCCAGGTAACCGGCGACCCAAACCGGGCGGACCCAGGGAGCGAGAAAGTCCTCCTGCGCCAGGCCCAGCCGTTTCCTAACCACAATGGCGGCGAGGTGACCTTCGGCCCGGACGGGATGCTGTACCTGGGGCTGGGGGATGGCGGCAGCGCGGGAGATCCACACGGGAACGGGCAGAACACGAATACCTGGTTGGGGAAGATCCTGCGCATCGACGTTTCGAAAGGAGACCCGTACGCGATCCCGCCGGGCAACCCGTTTGTTTCGGGCGGGGGGAAGGCGGAGGTCTGGGCGTACGGGCTGCGCAACCCGTGGCGGTTCTCCTTTGACCGCAAGACGGGGGATCTGTACATCGCCGACGTGGGCCAGGACCTGTGGGAGGAGGTCGATTTTCTCCCGGCGGGGAGCGGGGCGGGGACGAATTTCGGCTGGGCCTTCCGCGAAGGAAAGCACCGGTTTAAAGGAGCGCCTCCCGCGAGCGCCAACCTGGTCGACCCGGTGGCAGAGTACAGCCACGCCGATGGCGGCTGCTCGGTCACGGGCGGGTTTGTCTACCGCGGAGCGGCGCTGCCCGAATGGCAGGGAGTATATCTCTACGGTGATTACTGCTCGGGGAAGATCTGGGGATTGCTGCGCAAAGGGGACCAGTGGTCGAACCAGATGCTCTACGACAGCGACTTCTCGATCACCTCGTTTGGGGAGGATGAGGCCGGGGAGGTTTACCTGGTGGATTACAGCGGCGGAATCTACCGGCTGGAGAGGAATTGACAAGACCCGTCATTTGTCAGGTGGGAAGATGACGCCTGACACTGGAAAAATGGACCTGGGAAGGTTATATTTACAACAAATCAGATAATTATACACCAGATTGTGGGCAGCCTGGTGTGGATCCAGAACCGTAGAGAACAGCGATCAGAAATCGCGGGAGGCTGGAATGGCAAAAAAGACCTGGCAAACCTTGAAGATTTGTTACTGCGAGCGCGCCGATGCGGAGGTCAGTTTGGAGGCCGAAGTGGTCTACCCGGTGGAATTTTTGCCCGACCAGGCGCCGCGCATTCTGGCGCACCGCTGCTCGTTGGGGGCGGAGTGCAACAAGTCGTCGAAAGTGGCCTGCATCTGGGCGGGGACGAACCCGAATTACGATCCGTTCCAGGGATGAAGAAAAAGTTATATATATAAAATTGGGATCCCGCGATATGTCGCGGGGTCCTTTCTTATCATTTACCAGTCTCTGACTGGATCAATTCATTTGAGGGCTCTGGCTGGCGTGAAGGCATGCTGGGGTACGTGAATGCCATTCGGAATTACGAGCGGGAGGCACGCAAATCAGTGCTGACAACCTGCCAGAGCGTATTCCAGTGAGGCGAGTGCCTCACCTGCACAGTCCCTGCGCCAACCATTTCGGAGGACTGAGTAAGTGTGATATACTCAACGAATTCATCCAACTGATCAAATCAGAGGCAATATTCATGTATGAGGTTGAGGAAGTTTCACTTGGAAATCTTTCCCGTTTATATCAGTATGCTCAAAAAAATGTCCACGGAACGAAGTTTAACCTCAAGGGATTCGATTACCCCTGGACGTTGAATTCGTACGATTGGAAAGCGGGCGAGAAAGTGCTGGATGTCGGCGCTTCGTATTCGCCATTTCCCTGTTTCTTACAGGAAACATTCGGGTGTGAGGTATGGGCCGCGGATGATTTTGGCATGGATGCCAACGACCCGTATTGGACGCGGGACAGGTCCCCTGATGAATATATCCAAAGCCATCCAAACATCAAATATGTGCTGGAGCGGTTGGGAGACCCGGGGAATTCCTCCTTGCCAGCCCATTACTTTGACGTGATTTATAGCATCTCGGCGCTTGAGCACGTGCCGTATGCCTTAACGCCAGCGGTCTGGAAACACATGGATCTATTGTTGAAACCGGGTGGAAAGATGATTCACTCGGTGGATTTTAATTTCCCATCCAACCTGGGGTTGAAGAAGGTCCTGGCCGGGCTGTTATTTGATCAATTCTATTTCATTGCGCCCAAAACTATGCGGAGACGTTACAGCTTCGCGACGCCACTGGCTTACACGCGGCTGGTGATGGCGACATTGGGGATGAATTTCCGGTCCGTCAAAGATCTGGAAATCTGGAACGTAGTCTTCAACCCCGACGTGCTTACCGAGGGGTATGAAAACGGGTATAAACGCCTTACCCGGGACCAGATCCCGGGTTTCAAATACCAACGAGTGGGGACTTTATTAATGAAACTGCACAAGATCGGCTGAGTGATCCGATCCTTATCCCAATACCTCCCAGACGGGGACGGGCTGGCTGAATCCTTTTAATTCCATGGGCGGGAGGGACTGTGTTCGTACCTGGGCGGACACGGCCCGGTAGGTTCCCTCGTCGATCAGGATCTGGCCGCCGCCGGCTACGTGGCAGAGGCGCGAGGCCAGATTGATTTGCGAGCCAATGGCGGAGTATTCGGCGTGGGCAGTCGAGCCGAAGTTACCCACCATGGCTTCCCCGGTGGCGATGCCGATGCCAATCGGAAGGGGCTGGAGACCGTTTTCCTGCCAGGCCTGGATGACGGTCTTCTGGGCCTGCTGCATCTCCAGGGCGGTCTGGACGGCGCGCAGGGGGTGGTCCGGCTGGCGGACGGGAGCGTTGAAAAAGGCCATCACTCCGTCGCCAAGGAACTTGTCCAGGGTGCCTTCATTCTTCAGGACCACCCTGGCCATGGCGTCCAGGTGCTGGTCGATCATGATCTCCAGGCGGTTAGGGTCGAGGTGCTCGGAGGCGGCGGTAAACCCGCGGATGTCCGAAAACAGGGCCGAGATATCGATCCGCTCGGCTTTGAGCAGATCGCGGTCTTCGATCTGGAGCAGGCGCTCCATCACCATGGGGCCGATGTTGCGCTCGAAGGTATCGCGCAGGCGCTGGGTTTGCAGACGCTCGAAGATGGCCGTGTCCATCTGGGAGGCGATGGACTGCATCAACTGGCGGTCGCCCTGGGTAAAATCCTTTTCTTGGTCGCGGTTGACCACACCCAGCACGCCGATCTCCCGCTTGTTGAGGATCAGGGGGATTCCGAGCAGGGCATGGATCGGGCCGGAGGGGTACTGCCGGTGCACCCCGTGACCCTTCTGGATGGCCTCGTCCGCGGCGGCAAAGAGCTCGCGCTGGGTATTGGCCAGGCCGAAAAAGGACTGATCGGTGACCGCGCGCATTTCCAGGCGCCTGCCGCCCCGGTCGTAGAGCATGATGAAACCCACCTGGGCAGGGATGACCCGGCACAGCTCGGCGAGCGCCCGGTCGAGGAGGTCATCCAGGCTGGCGCTGGTATCGCGGATGCGGTCCATCTTAAGGACGGTGCGCAAGGCCAGGGATTCCTGGCGGACCATCCGCATCGAGCGGGAGAGCCGCAGGGCGTTATCGAACTGGCTGGCGGCCATCTGGAGCATAGAAAGGCTGGACCTGGAAAAATCCTTCTGCCCGCTGGCAATCAGGATTCCCCCGGTCAGGCCGGAGAGGATGTGCACCGGGACTCCGGCCAGATACAGGTTCCCCGAGGGAAGCTTCACCCGGCGGTGGAGCAGGTCACCCGGAGGCAGGCGGACCAGGCCGGCGAGGAGATCGTCGACAATACCCTCGGCCAGTAGCGAAAGCGTCTGGGAACGGTCGATGACCGCCGCGGGGTGGATCTTAGGACCGTTCTCCTGATCGGGCAGGGCGACGAGGACCAGGTCGGCGGGGAGGGCTTCGGAGAGGAGCGAGGCCAGGTTTAGGGCCAGGGACGATTCATCCTGATCCTGGTCAAAGATGTGGTCCAGCTTGCGAACCAGGTCGAGCTGCTGTTGGAGGGTCATCGGTTATCCATGTCCGGGGGCGGGCCGGGGCAAATTCTCTATGGCTGCAATGGTTCAGGCGGTGATGCTCAGCCTGTGGCCGACGCGGGCGAATGCTTCCAGGCCTCTGTCGAGGTCTTCGCGGGTGTGGGTGGCGGAGATCATGACGCGGATGCGCGCCTTGCCTTTGGGTACGGTCGGGTAGCCGATGGCCATAGCGAAGACGCCCTCCTCAAAGAGCTCGCGGCTGAACTGCTGGGCGAGGGGCGCCTCCCCGAGCATGATGGGGGTGATGGGGGTAGCGCTGTTGCCGGTATCGAACCCGAGGCGCTTCATCTCGGTCTTGAAGTAGTGGGCATTTTTCCAGAGGCGGTCGACCAGCTCGGTGGAGCTTTCGAGGAGGTCCAGGCCGGCAAGACAGGCGGCCACATCGGGGACGGTCATAGCCGAGGAGAAGAGGAACGGGCGGCCGCGCTGGCGCAGCCATTCGACCACCACCGGGCTGCCGGCCACCACGCCGCCGACCACGCCAAAAGCCTTGGAGAGGGTGCCGACCTCGATGTCCACCTTGCCGTGGAGGTGGAAATGGTCGACGATCCCGCGCCCGCCCTTGCCGAGGACGCCTTCGCCGTGGGCGTCGTCGACCATGAGGAGAATGTCGTGGGCCTGGGCGACAGCGTAGATCCTGTCCAGGGGGGCGACGTCGCCGTCCATGCTGAAGACGCCGTCGGTGACGATCAGGGCGCGGCGGTACGAGCCGGCGTTTTCGCGAATGACGCGGTCGAGATCCTCCGCGGAGGCGTGAGCGAAGCGGATGATCTTTGCGCCGGAGAGGCGGGCGCCGTCGATGATCGAGGCGTGGTTGAGCTCGTCGGAGAAGATGACATCTTCCTTGCCAACCAGGGCGGGGATGGTCGCCAGGTTGGCGGTAAAGCCGGACTGGAAGGTGATGGCGGTCTCGACGCCCTTGAAGGCGGCCATGCGGCGCTCCAGCTCGAGGTGAATCTCCATCGTCCCGGCGATGGTGCGCACGGCCGCCGGGCCGACGCCGTAGAAGTCCATCGCGTCTTTGGCGGCCTGAACGAGGCGAGGATGGTTGGCCAGGCCGAGGTAGTTGTTCGAGCAGAAGTTGAGCACGCGCTTGCCGTCCACCACCAGCCAGGCGCCCTGGGGCGAACCGAGGGTGCGAATGCGGTTGTACAGGCCGGCCGCCATCAATCCATCGAGTTCTTCTTGAATCCACTGGAGTTTGGTCGACATTTCCACCTCGTTGATTGGGAATGGAGGATGAATTTTCTGTGTATAAAATTATAACTCACAATAAAATGAGAACAGAGAACAGTAAGAAAACCGATCCTCGAGAACCGTGGACTTACCCGGACCCGCTGTTTCGTCTGCGTTTTTTAGATGGTTATCTTAATCTGAGAGGGTGAGCTCAGCCAGGTAGCCCATTTCGGCCAGGGCGGCAAGGACCTTTTCCTGGGCGCCGGGGCGGACGATCACGGTGGTCGGGCCGAGCAGGTCGCCGAGGAAGCGGGCGGCTTTCGAGCTGCGCAGCTCGGCGAGGATCTCAGGGGAATCCACGCGGAGGACCGTGACTGCTTCAAGGTAGATCTGGGCGCCCTGTTGGTCCCAATGCTCCAGAGCCTGGACAAGGGAGGGCATGAGCGGGGCAGAAGCGTGGCGGCGGAGGAGGGCGATGAGCTGGCCAGGGCGCAATCCCTGCCGGCGGGCGGTCTCGAGCGAAGAGGGAGTGATGCGGTAGCGGTATTCCAAACCTTCGCCGGCGGGCTCCCAGGCGCAAAAACGGGCGATCTGGTAGCGGACGGAGCGCGGGGTTTGAGCTGGAAGGCGGAGCTGCCCGTTGGAGCGGAGCTGGATGGTCCCATCTTCCTTGCGCAGGCCGGAAGGGGCTTTGCCGGAGAGCAGGTCGGTTGCCCAGGTGGAGAGGCGGAAGGCGGTTGGGGCGGCGTCCGGGGCCGGGGCGGCCAGGTCGATGATTCCCAGCCAGAAGAGAGGCCCGCTGAGTACGAAGCGGATGAGGGCGCCTTCGACATCTTCCCAGCGGGCGAAGCCGCGCAGGTACTCGCCGCTGGCCTCGCTGCGGATGAACCAGGCGTCGTACTCGCCTGCGGAGCGCTGGAAATCGGGCTGGCGCTCGTGGATCGCGCCGATGAAAGCGTTCAGGTTCCACCAGGTGGCGGGGGGAACCTGGGAGAGGTGGACGAGGATCGCCTTGCGCGCCGCGAGTGGGTCATTCTGCCACTCGCCCTCGCACTTCAGCCCGGGGACCAGGCGGAGCTCGTCGAATTTGCGGCTGGTCTGCCAGCCCTGAACCAGGCTGAGCAGGGCCGCGGCGCGGGGGGCTTCCAAAAAGGCGCGGGCCGGCTCGGGGAGCGGGATCCCTTTTTTGTCGAGGAGGCCCGCCTCAGCCAATAGTTGTATTAAGATACCCGCCGGGATGGCGAGGGGGCTGCCGTCGAACTGGGCCGGCTCACGGCCCAGGCGCAGGGCGGCGAGCATGGTGCAGGCGTGGTCGAGGATGCGGTCGGTGGCCGGCAGGGGGTGGGCGGATTCCAGGGGGGAAGCCGGCCGGCCGGGGGGGATTGGAGTCTCGGCCTGCAAGGCGGGCAGGAGGGGGACCAGGTCGTCCGGGATGTAGGCGAACTCCTGGGGTCCGGAGGAGGTCTCCAAAAAAGCGCGCCCGATCAGGCCGCGGTACCAGAGGATCTCGGTGGGGGAAGTGGGGGTTTCGTAGGGTCTGCGCCGGTCGCGCTGGCCGGGGCCCATCTCGCGCAGGGCGCCAAAGCGGCGGACGAACTCGCTCCAGGTGATGCGCCCCTCGCGCTGGACGAGCGCCGCCAGAGCCGCCTGGGCGGCGTGCGGCAGGGATTCGACCACCTCCAAGACGAGGGGCGGGTTGAGCAGCCCGCTGAGCAGGAGGGGCAAGGCCGTGTGGGCGTCGGGAGCGTTCAGCTCCAGCCCCCAGAGGCGGGCGACGATGCGCAAAAAACCGATGTCGCGTCCTTGCAGATTGTGGATCAGGTCAGGCATGGCAGGCAGTCCAGGGGCGCGGATTAGCTAACCGTTTCCAGGGCGCCGTGGAGGACCCGGACGCTGAGGCGGCGGAGGTCGGACCCCAGCCCGGCAATAATCTCGCCATCCGTGTGGACGTAAAGGGGCCGGTTGGATTCGATTTCCAGGGTCTGAAATTCGGCGGTGCGCACGTAAGGCAGCCGGGGGTGGGTAGCGTTGAGGAAATAGGGGATGGTGGCGAGCATCTGGAGACGGGAGATCTTGCGCACTTCGACCAGGTGGAGCAGCCCATCGCGCGGATCAGCCTGGGGGGCCATCAAAAACCCACCGCCCTCGCGCATGCCGTTGCAAAGAACCAGCATGAGCGACTCATCTTGCCAGGTCTCGCGGTCGGTGGTCACCTGGATCCGAAAGGGATCGTGATTGAGCAGGATGGTCTGCAGGACGGCGGCGAAGTAAACGGCAAAGCCCTGGAAAATGGGCACTTTGCGCGAGCGGATGGTGACGATGGTGTCAAAGCCGATGCCCACGGTGTTGACCCAATATTCCTTCTGGTCGCTCTCGCCCTGGAGGAGACCCACGTCGAGCGGGCGAGGGACGCCATTCAAGACCTGGCGAATGGCTTCTTCAGGTCTATTGGAGACCCCCAGGGCGTGGGCGAGGTCGTTACCGGTGCCGACCGGTACAACTCCCATGCGCGGCCGGCGCTCGCGGGGGAGCTGCATCAGGCCGTTGACCACTTCATGGACCGTGCCATCGCCGCCCATGGCGACGACGAGCTCATAGCCCTGCTCGCCGGCCTGGCGGGCCAGCTCGGCGGCGTGGGTTGGATAGACGGTGCCTGACCAATCCGCGCCGCCCAGCTCGTTGACCAGCGGGCGTAAAGAGGCAGCCACCGGCCAGGCGCGGCCCAGGTTGGCGATGGGGTTGAAAATCAGCTTGGTTTTGGGAGCCATGGTGAGGCGATCCTGTTCCTGGAAGTAGGCTGGCATTGCGAAACTCAAGAATTTTCGTCCCGGACGTCGCCGGAGGGTTGGGCGGGACCGGCAAAGCGAATTCTATTCTCGGAGTCCCGTTTGGCCAGGGCCGTGGCTCCTTCGGCCGCGGCGAGAAGCTCCTGGGGAATGGCGCCGTTTTCGGGAAAATGAGCCACCCCAATGGAGATCGAGAGGGAATGCTGGGGGATGTTTGGCAGGTTGAAGCGGGTCCTGGAAACAAAGTCCTGGACGCGGCTGGCCACCATCTGGGTTGTCTCGCGATTGGAGTCGCTGAGGACGAGGGCGATCTCGTCGCCGCCGTAGCGGGCGAGAAAATCCGTTTTGCGCAGGGCCTGGTTGATCGAGTTGGCAATTTCCTTGAGGATATAGTCCCCGGCCAGGCGGCCATAGGTTTCATTCATTTTCTTGAAGCCGTCCAGGTCCATGATGAGGATCGAAAACGGGTGAGGGGCCTGGCCGGAAATGGCAGGCTGGTCCTCGGGCGGCTGGTTACGAGCAATCTCGACCTCGACGCGCTCCTCGAAGGAGCGGCGGTTATGCAGCCCGGTGAGGGGATCCAGGCGAGTCTGCTGTTCGAGGAGAAGCTGGAGGCGGTTGTTTTCGATAGCAAGAGCGGCCTGGTTGGCAAACACCGCGACCAGGGCGGTCTCCTCTGACGAAAACGGCCGGACCGGACTGCGAAAGAGGGTCAGCACTCCGACGACGCGCTGGCCAATCTTCAGGGGCAGGCCGAGACCGGATCCTTCCAGGGCCGCGTCGGTGAAGAGCGGGTCGGCGCTCAGATCGGCGATGGAGATGAGCTTTCCCAGGCGAGCGACGCTGTAAGACAGCCCATCCAGCCGCGGCGTGGGGGATGGCTGGCCTTCAGCTCCACCGGCCTGGAGCGCAGCGCCCAGGTTGAGGCGGCCGGTCTCGTAGAGGAACACCTGGCCGGCGGAGACGTTCGGGACGAGGGCAGTTATCTCCGTGAGTATGGTATTTAAGGTAAGACTCGTATCCCGATTGGAGACCAACCCCAGGTTTACCCGGTGAACGGCTTCGAAGGCGGCTGCCCTGGTTTTCAGATCGCCTGAAAAAGCGAGTTCTTCAGCCATGAGCTGGTTCTAAACCTTTACCCATTTTTCTCTCGATCCATTATCCAGTCAGGCGGCAACAGTTATTGTAACTTCAGGAAATCAAAGCCTGACCGAATATATTATAAAGTTTTTCCGGTGAATCGAGGGAAGACGGGGAGAAGATCCCTTTGAGGGAAGGGAGGGCCGGGGGGGTTGGGCGGTTGGCACGAAGATTGGAACAGGAATGACAAAAATGTAAGCTGGAGTTATTTGATTTGACGGCCTCTCTCCTTGCATGTATAATCTTTCAGTGACCTTTTTGCTCCCAAAAAAGACATAGCCGTTTTCGTTGAGGCCTCCCGATATGGCTCTTAAAGGCAACCTGCGTGATTTTACGATTACCCAGCTCTTGAATTTAATCAACCTTGCGCATAAAACGGGCACCTTAATCGTCGAGGGGCCCAGCGAGGTTGCCAGGGTTGCCTTTCGGGAAGGCAAGCTGGCCTACGTGCAAATCGGTCAAGAAGATAACAGCCTGGCGGCGGTGTTGCAGCGCAATAATAAGATCAACCAGGCGCAATACCGGGTGTTGAAGACCCGCGCGGCGCAAATGAGCGATAAGGAATTGGGATTGTTATTGATCAATGCCGGATACGTCACCCAGGAAGACGTCTTATCCAGCCTGCAGAGCTATGCCATTAATGTGGTCCGGCGTTTATACACCTGGGTGGAAGGCTTCTTCCGTTTCGATAACGATCAAGTATCCCCCGAAGAAAAAATCACGGTCCGGATCGACCTGGAAAACCTGATCATCGAAGGATCGCGCCAGTTGAGGGAGTGGGAGCAGCTTCAGGAGGAGATCCCCAGCCTGGAGATGGCGCTCAAGTTCACCGACCGGCCCGGCGCGAATCTGCGCAATATCAACCTGAGCGTAGAAGAATGGCGGGTAGTCTCGTACATTAACCCGAAGAATTCCATCCGGCAGATCGCGCGGGTAACCAAGATGAACGACCTGGAGATCCGGCGGGTGGTGTACAGCCTGCTTCAGGCCGGGCTGATCGAGATCATCCGCCCCGAGGGGATGCCGATTCCGGTCGGCGTGCGTGCGTTCCCCACCCAGAACAAGGAAGAACAAAAATCCCTGGTCAATCGACTGATCAGTCGAATCCGCTCTCTTTAATCTTCTTTTTTTCCCTTTCGGGAGGACGTCCTTCTATGCAGACGGTCAAAATGGTGGTCACAGGACCTTTCAACGCTGGAAAAACAGAATTTATCCGTTCTGTAAGCGAAATTGACGTGGTCTCTACCGAAAGAAAAATCTCTTCGGAGGCCGAAAAAATTAAAGACACCACGACCGTGGCGATGGATTTTGGCCGGATTACCGTTGATGACGACCTGGTGCTGTACCTGTTTGGCACCCCGGGGCAAAAACGCTTCGATTTTATGTGGGAAATCCTGTCAGAAGGAATGCTGGGTTTTATCGTGGTGGTAGACAGCACCCGGCCAGAGACATTCCGGGAAGCGCGCAGCATCCTGGAGACCTTCCGCGCCTACGCGCCCACCCCCTACGTGGTGGCGGCCAACAAGCAGGACCGGCTGGACGCCTGGGAGATGGATGACATGCGCCACGCGCTACGCCTTGACCAGAAGACGAAGCTGCTGCCCTGTGTGGCGACGAACAAAGAGAAAGTGAAATCAGTCTTACTGGAGCTGCTGTACAGTATTCTCGCGGAAATGGAGGCTGGAGGGTCCTGAAAAGGCTCCTCGATAGAGGTCCGGTGTCCTCAATTACTACCGACCAGGGTATCGTTCACTATGAGGTCTACGGGCGGGGACGTCCGGTGATCCTTCTGCATGGCTGGCTGGGATCCTGGGGGTTGTGGCAGGAGACCATGACTGAGCTGGGGAAAAACTACCGGACCTATGCGCTCGATTTTTGGGGGTTTGGCGAGTCAGGGAAGAAGCGCAGCACCTACCGGGTGGCCGATTTTGTCAGCCTGGTCAGCCAGTTTATGGATCAGCTCGGGATCGTGGAAGCTCCCCTGGTGGGCCACAGCATGGGCGGCACGGTTAGCCTGTGGATGGCGATGGATTATCCCGAGAAAGTCAGCAAAGTGGTGGTGGTCGGGTCGCCGATCGTGGGCAACTCGCTGGCATTCATGCTCAAGCTGGCCGGCTACCGGCTGAACGCCTGGGCGCTGTTCACCCTGTTCCCGCTCTTCCGGGCGGTGATGCGGGTCGCTTCTCGATTTATCTGCCACGACCCGTGTTTTCCAGATATGATGGACCGCGACCTGTCGAAGACGACCCTCGAGTCGTTTTTGATCAGCATCGCATCCCTGCGGCGGACAGACCTGCGCCCGCGCCTGGGCGAGATCAAGATCCCGGCGATGGGCATGTACGGCGCTATGGATAACATCGTCAGCCCACACCAATGGCGACCGATGGTGGAAGGGATCCACCACGCACAGATCGAACGGTTTCCCAAGGCGGGCCATTTTATCATGCTGGACGAGCCCGCTGATTTTCGGATGAAGCTGAAAAACTTTTTAGACGGTGAGATCACGTGACCATGACTCGAAACGGACAAAATTATTATTGTTCCAACCAGATGGGGAGGATGATTCTCCTGGGGATGGAGGAGATTATGGGCGAGGGGGGCGTACAGAGGGTGCTGGAAAGGGCCTGCCTTGCCGACCGGATGGCGGTTCCGCCCCCGAACGACGCGGATTTTTGTATCCACTACGCGGATATCAGCGTGCTGCAACAAACTATGGAACAGCTCTACGGCCCGCTGGGTGGGAAGGGGCTGGCAGTACGCAGCGGCCGGGCTTCTTTTCGCTACGGCCTGCGGCTGTTTGGTAAAGACACCGGCCTGGCAGAGTTGGATTACCGTCTGCTTCCGCACAAATCCAAGCTGAGTGTGGGGGCAGGGTCGCTGGCTGCGCTTTTGAGCCGGATCTCGGACCAGAGCGTCCAGATGCGAGAGGATGACCAGGCGATCTACTGGAGCATCGAGCGCTGCCCGCTGTGCTGGGGACGGCGCGCTGACGGGCCGGTCTGCCACCTGCAGGTGGGTTTCCTGGAAGAATTTCTCTTCTGGGCCTCCGAAGGGAAGTTCTTTTCCGTGGTCGAAACGGAGTGCGCCGCCGCGGGCGCAGCGTCCTGCCTGTTCCGTATCGACAAACAGCCGTTGGATTGAAAGACCGGTTTTGCCATGCTGAAGATCATCCTCCAGGCCCCGAGACCCATTTATCCCTTCAATGAACCCGCCCGGGATTTGCGGATCCAGGATAAACCCCTGTGGCTGATCCAGCGCGATGTCCTCGCGCCGTACACCACTCGTGAGCTGGAGCTGCCGCCTGGAACCCGCCTGCCGGTGACGCGCGAGGCGAGCATCGTTTACCGCGACAATCTCTATTTCGACACCGAGTATCTCAGCGCCTTTATGGAAGAGGCGCAAAAGCGCAATTATGCCTGCCGGGCGGCTTTTTCGCTGAAAGACCCCGCCTTTCGAGAGCATATGCTCCCCCTTTCAACATCCTACTCCCAGGCGGGGGACGTCTACCTCGCAGACCTGTGGTATTTCCCCGAGGGGCCGGAGGCGGACGTCGAGGCGTTGGTGGTCGACCTGCAGGCGGTCGAGATGGGCTATTATCACATCCCCACGTATATGGCCCACGAGCAGGGCGACCTGGTCTACCAGGTGCCGCTGCGCAGCCTGATCGCGATCGATTCCTGGGTGCACATCTTCATCGCCGATTCGGTATTCGGCCTGTTCTCGCGAGGAGCCCGCTTCGAGGACCGGCTGCGCCGGGATGCGTTCTTCAAGCTGGGGATTTTCGGAAGGGCCCTGTACGAGGGAAAACAGGTCCTGGAATGCTCGGGCGTGGTCAAGATGGGGCGCAACTGCTCGATTGACCCCTCGGCGGTCATTCATGGCCCGACGACGATCGGGGATAACGTCACCGTGGGGGCGGGGGCGGTGATCGAAAACTGCATTATCGGCGACAACGTGAACGTTTCCCAGGGCTGCCAGTTGATGCTCTCGGTGGTGGGCGCGGGGACCTTCCTGCCCTTCCGCGCCTCGCTGTTCATGACCACGGTGATGGATAACAGCATGATCGCCCAGAACACATGCCTGCAAATGTGCGTGGTCGGGCGAAACACGTTTATCGGAGCCGGCTCGACGTTCACCGATTACAACCTCATCCCGTCCCCGATCAAGGCGCGGGATGGAAATAATGAGCTGAAACCGTCCAACCGGCCTGTCCTGGGGAGCTGCGTGGGGCATAACTGCCGGATTGGGGCTGGGATGCTGATCTATCCCGCGCGAGCGATCGAATCGGACGTAATCCTGGTCGCATCGCCGCAACGGCGGATCATCGATCGGGACGTAACCTATGAAGACAGCGATCACCACAAACTGCCGGCGGCCGAATTGCACCGGCGGTTATACCCGCGCCTCGAAGAACGGGAGCTGGTCTCGTGGTGAGGTTTTTAAACACAAACTGATACGCAATTCAGGGAGGTGTGAATGAGTAAAGCACGTTTGCTCATCGTCGAAGACGATTTCGATATCGCCAATATGCTGAAGATCTATTTCTCCACGCAGGGATATACCGTGGACCTGGCCCCGCGCGGCGGCGACGCCCTCGAAAAGACCCGCCAGATCATGCCGCACCTGATCGTGCTGGATATCATGCTGCCGGACATCGATGGCTACGAGGTCTGCCGGACGCTGCGGACCAACACCCGCACCAGTCACATCCCGGTCATATTTCTGACCCAAAAGGACGAGCGCAGCGACAAGCTCCAGGGGCTGGAGTTGGGAGCCGACGATTACATCACCAAACCGTTCGACATCGAGGAACTGAAGCTGCGCGTCCAAAACGCGATTGCCCGCTCCGAGCGGGAGAGCCTGACCGACCCGCAAAGCGGCCTGCCGGCGGGGCGGTTGATCGAGGACCAACTGCGCAAGATCATCCGCCAGAAAGACTGGGCACTGCTGGACATCCGCCTGAATTATTTCGATGCGTTTCGCAATGTGTACGGGTTTATCGCTGGAAACGACGTGCTGCGCTTTACAGCGATGCTGCTGGGGGAGGTGGTCGACGAACTGGGGACGCCGATGGACTTTCTGGGCCATGCCGGGGGAGACAACTTTGTGATCATCACCTCTGCGGAAAAGGCGCCTGCCATCCGGCAGCGGGTCAAAGAGCGCTTCAACGCAGAAGTGCTGACCCACTATAACTTCATAGACCGGCAGCAGGGATATTTGATAGCCCCCAACGAAGAGGGGGAGCAGGAAAAATCGCCCCTGATGACGCTGGCGGTCGGGGTAGTATCTCCGGGGCCGCAGGGGTTCGCGGATATCCGCGAGATTACGGAGATGGCCGCGGAAGCCCGTCGGCAGGACGCGGCCAACTGACCGATGGCGGATGGGATCGGCTTAGGGATCGGCTTTATCCTGGTGGGGACCGCTTTCTTGGTGGCGGTCCGCCTGCTCATGCGCGTCGCCCCCAGGATCCAGCCAGCGAACATCGCGCCGGTTCCGAACCGATTAGCCGCCAGCCCGGGCGAGCAGACGGATGGGGTGCTGATCATCGAGCCGGGTGGGCGGATCGCCGAGATCAGCCCGGTTACGCGAGCCATGTTCAACCTTCCCGAGGAAGAAGCGCCAAACCTGGAGCGGCTGGTGCGGAAGGTGCGCCCGAGCGAGGATTTCTTGCGGTTATGCGCCGCGGAAGGCCAGGCGCGCATATCCGTTGACGGGCGATTGATGGAGGCCACTTCTTACCTGCTGCCTATGCAGCCGCAGGGGTTCATCCTGGTGGCGATCCGGCCGACGGAGCTCGGTGGGCGCTCTCCCGCTGAGGGCGGCCTGGCCGCGCAGACGCTGCAGACCTTCAACGAGCTGAACCAGGCGATGACCTCCAGCCTGGACGTGGAACAAACCCTCCTGGCCATCCTGAAAAGCGTCGAGAAGCTTCTCCCGGCGGATTATATGGAGATCAACCTGTGGGAGCCCGCCAGCCAGTGGCTGGCGCCCTACCGGTTGATGGGCCTGGCGGGTGTGGAACGTGGGCTGGCAAAAGCGCAAGAGCGGTACCGCGCGGGCGAAGGATACCCGGGATATCTGCTCGAGGAACGGATCCCACTCCTGATCACCGACGTGGACGCGCGCAAGGACCTGCGCCCGGCGACCGACCGGCAGGCGGTGCCGATTCGATCGTACATTGGAGTGCCGCTGGAGGTCGGGCGGGAGGTGGTCGGCACGCTGGAGCTGGGCTCGCTGTCCGCGGAAGCCTTCCAGACAAGCGACCTGGAAATGCTCAAGTTGCTTTCCGGCCAGGCGGCGATTGCGGTGCGCAACGCGGTGCAGTTTCGGGCGGAGCAGCGCCGCGCGGCCGAACTGAACAGCCTGGCAAAGATTGCGCAGGCCTTCGGTTCGCTGCGCGATCCGAAAGATCTATACGGGCGCCTGGTGCAGAGCATTGCCCCGGTCATGCCGGTGGAAATCCTGGGATTTTTGATCTACAACGAGAGCAACCATTCCCTGGAAGGGCAGGTCCCATTCCAGGGCATTCCGGCCCAGATAATCGAAGGGGAATGGTTCCAGGTGCCTGTCCCGCCGGGAAGCGTGGCCGAAGCGATCCTGCTCTCGCAGGACGTCCTGCTCAGCGAAAACGCCGCCGAGGACCCGCAGTGGAAGGAGTTGAGCCTGGTGAACCTGGCGCGGGCGGCAGGTGTGCGCGACACGGTGCTGGTCCCGCTAATCTCCGGCGGGCGGATGCTGGGCTATCTGCAGGCCTCCAACCACCGTGTAGCGGGCGAGAGCTTTACGAAGGATGAGCTGCATCTGTTGATGATAATCGCCAACCAGGCCGCGCCAATCATCGAAAACGCCGCGCTGGTCCAGCAGTCGCGCCAGCGGGCGCAGCGGGCGGAAGCACTGCGGCGGATTGGAAGCCTGGCGACGTCGGCGGCAACCCTGGACGAGATCCTGAAATATTCGCTCCAGGAACTGGCCCACCTGCTGCGCGCCGACATGGCCGCCGCCCTGCTGCTGGACGAAAAACTGGGCGGCCTTCAGCTTCACCGCCTGTCATTGTCCGGCGCGCCGCCCGAAGCGATGGAGACGCTGGGGCGGGTCCTGGCCGAGGACCCACAGTTCCACTTCACGGTGACCGGCAGCCAGCACCCGCTGGTTTCGGGGAACCTGGAGGAGGATAAGACGGTTCTACCTGTCTACCGCCCGCTGATCCAGGCCTTCGGCATCCGCTCAGCGGTGGTTGCCCCGCTGGTGGTTCGCGACCGGGGGATCGGCGAGATCTGGCTGGGAGGGCGGGAGGAAAACGCCTTCGACCGCAACGACGTTCAGGTCGTGGCAACGGCGAGCGGCCAACTGGCCGGGGTGGTCGAACGCTCAATCCTGTTCGAGCAGACCGACGAAAGCCTGCGCCGGCGGGTCGAACAACTGACCGCGCTGACCCGCATCACCCGCGAGCTGAGCACCACCCTGGATTTGAAATACCTGCTCCAGATGGTATACGACGAAGCCGTGCGCACCACCCGCGCGGACTGCGGCTCGATCCTGTTGATGGACCTGGAAGCCAGCCCAGAGGATGCCACGGTGACCTTTTCCATCGGCGATCCACACCCCGCAGAGCTGTACGAGGTGGAAAAACAGGCCATGGTGGGCGGCGAGCCGATCACACTGGTGGATCTCGGCGAGCCCGGGATGCAGCCGGGCCACGCCGGGGTCCAGGCGGCTCTGCTGGCTCCCATCTATTACAAAGACCGGCCGGCCGGCCTGATCCATTTGCACAGCTATGCGCCCAACCGCTTCGATCCAACCGTCTTTGAAATCCTCCAGACCCTGGCCTTACAGGCTTCTATGGTGCTGGGGAACGCGCTGCAATACCAGGAACAACTGCGCAAAGGCGAGCTGCTCAACCGCCAGGTGGAGACGCTGGCAAAGCTGTTCGAGACCTCACAGGCGCTGCAGATCGACCGGCCGCTGGAGCAGGCGCTGGATGCGATCGCCGGGGGGATCCAGGAAACCACCCCCTTCCAGGTGGTCCTGATCAGCCTGTACCAACCGGTCAGCGGGATGTTGAAGCGGGTCTGCAGCGCCGGGCTGAGCCTGGAAGCCTGGAGCGAGCTGGCGGCGCACGAGCAGCCCTGGCGAGGGATCGTTCAGCTTTTAAAACCGGAATACCGGTACAACCAGGCGTATTACATCCCCGCGGACGAGCAGCCGGTTATCCCCGAGGAAGTGCATTCGATCGCGGTCCTGCCGTCGCAGGTGGAAAAGGTGGTCGACGCCTGGGATGCGGATGATTTCCTCCTGATGCCGATCTACGACTCGCAAAACGAGCCGCTCGGCCTGATCAGCCTGGACGCGCCCTCGGATGGGCGCCGCCCGGACCGGCCCACCTTCGAGACCCTGGGAATCTTCGCCACCCAGGCGCGCCTGGCGATCGAAAACCACCGGCGGCTGGATCGGCTGAGCCGCCAGGTGAGCCGGGTCGAGGCCGAGCTGGCGCGGATCGAAGAGACCACGCAAACCGGGCAATCCTCATTGCCGCTCCTGCTGCGGAAAGACCTGCAGCAGACACTGGCGATCCACCGCCTGAGCGGCCAGGCGCAGCGTATCCGGGACGGGTTGGAGATTGCCGAAATCGCTAACCGTCATTTCAGCGCGGCGCAGGTGCTCGGCGCGGTTGCCCAGGAGCTGATCTCGCGGCTGGAGATGGGCGTGGCACTGATTGCGGAAAATACACCCGGCGGGCCGGCGATCACCCAGGTGGTCGGCCAAGTCCCGGAAGGGGCCAAACCGGAGGCCCTGTTTGGCCAGCGCAACCCGCTGCGGCAGAGCCTGCAAAACGGCGAGATTCTGCTGATGAACGGCCCGAACGCCGGAGAAGCGGAAGAATGGCGCGAGAGCCCGCTGCTGAAAGCTTTGAACGCGCGAAGCTTCGTTAGCCTGCCCATCCAGGTCAACCAGCGCATCTTCGCCGCGATTCTGGCGGTTGGCGAAAAGGTGTTGGCCCCCTTCAGCGACGTGGACAAACAGATCTACGCGCAGATGACCCGCCAGGTGGGTGTGGTACTGCAAAACATCGAGCTGCTCACCGAGACGCGCCGCCGGCTTGACGAGGTGAGGCTGCTCTTCGAGTTCAGCCGCCAACTGGGCAGCCTGAACCCGGCCGAGATCGTCTCCAGGCTGGTCGAGAGCGCGCTGAGAGTAATCCCCGCAGCGCGGGCCGGAACCGTAGCGCTCTGGTATGAAAAAGATAAATGCCTGGTTCCACAGGTCGCGGCCGGGTACACCGACAGCGCGAGCATGCTGCAAATTCGCTATCCCCTGGCAGAAGCTCCCGCGGCCCAACTGCTGCCGGTGGACGTCTTCCTGGGCGGGCAGCCGCGGCGGGTAGACGAAGTCCAGTTTGCCAGCGATTATCACCTGTCGCCGGTGGACCTGATGTGCTACCGCAAGGCAATCGGGGCGCTGCTACCGCTTTCGAGTCTGCTGGTGCCGATCCGCTCGGGGGAGAGCAACCTGGGGATCCTGGTGCTGGATAATTTCGAGGAGCTGGCCGCCTTTACCGCGGAAGACGAGGCGCTGGCCAGCTCGCTGACCCAGCAAACAGCGCTGGCGCTGGAGAATGCGCGGCTGTACCAGGCCTCGGAGCAGCGCGCCGGCCAGCTTCAGGCCCTGACTCAGGTCGCGGGGACGATCACCTCCAGCCTGAGCAGCGAAGAGCTGATCGGCTCGCTGCTGGAACAGTTCCGGACGGTGGTCCCTTATGAGACGGGGATCCTCTGGCTGCGGCGGGGGAACGCGCTCAGCGTGGCGGCGGCGCTGGGTTTCCCGGATAACGAAGAGCGGCTGGGGATCAGCGTGGCGGTGGAAGACAGCCAACTCTTCAGCGAGATGACTGAGACGGGCCAGGCGATCCTGGTCAAAGATATTCGCGAGGACCCGCGCTTCCCATCCTTGCTGGGCTACGAACGCCTCTCCTGGGTGGGGATTCCCCTGATCGCGAAGGGGGAGCTGATCGGTGCGATCGCGCTGGAGAAAAACGAGGCGGGTTTCTATACCTCCGACCACATCCAGGCGGCGACCACCTTTGCCAGCCAGGCCGCGGTTGCCCTGGAAAACGCGCGCCTGTACCAGGACAGCCTGCGGCGCGCCGCGGAGCTGGACGAGCGCTCGCAGCGTCTGGCGCTCCTGAACCGTCTCTCGGGCGAGCTGAGCCAGACCCTGGATCCCGAGCGGGTGCTGAGCCTGATCGGGGAGGAGCTGCTCCAGGCCTTGAACGGCTCGGTGGTTTCGGCGGTGATCTTCGACGAGCAGGGCGGCCCGCGGGTGCCGGTGGAGGTCCCCCGCCAGGAGGGTGTTGAATACCCCTGCGAGCTGCCGGGCGCGCCGGTCTTCGACCGGCTGCGCCAGACGCTGGGGATCTTCAGCGCCGGGAACATCGGCAGCGAGCCCGAGTTGGAGCCGCTGCGCCTCTTCTTCGACCAGCGCGGGTCCTGCTCGCTGCTGGCCTTGCCCCTGGTGGCGGGGACCGAGTTGCACGGAATCCTCTTTCTGCAAGCCAGCTCTGCCTACCGCTATTCGCTGCCGGAGATCGAGCTGGCGCGGACGATCAGCAACCAGGCTTCAATCGCCATCCAGAACGCGAGCCTGTTCGCCGAGACCCGCCGCCTGACCGAGGACCTGGAGCGGCGCGTCGAGGAGCGCACCTCGGAGCTGACCCGCGAGCACCATAACACCGAGACCCTGCTGCGGATCATCACCGAGCTTTCCGCCAGCCTGGATATGACCCAGGTGCTCAACCGCACCCTGGGGGTTTTGAACGAAGCTTCGGGGGCCGAGCAGTGCGCGATTTTGCTCTCGCGCGGGCGCGACTTGCAGGTTTATTTTCGCACCGGCGCTGGCTTCGACAGCTCGGACGAGAGCCCGGCGTGGGAGCTGGAGAAAACGATCGCTCGTTGGGTGGTAAAAAACCACCGGCCGGTCCTGAGCCCCGACCTGAGCAAGGACGAACGCTGGCTGCAGGGAACGAGCGCGGAGCCGCCGTTCTGCAGCCTGATCGCCGTGCCCTTGATCCTGGGCGAGGAAGTCCTGGGGAGCCTGCATCTCTACCATCCCGCATCGGGACAGTTCGTCAGCCGGCAGGTGGACCTGGTGGAAGCAGCGGCGCGGCAGATCAGCATCTCGATCAACAATTCGGAGCTGTTCGGCCTGATCCGCGACCAGTCGGAGCGGCTGGGCGCGATGCTCCGCGAGCAGCAGATGGAAGCCAGCCGCTCGCGGGCGATCCTCGAAGCGGTGGCCGACGGCGTGCTGGTCACCGACCCGGAGAACAAGATCACCTTGTTCAATATATCGGCCCAGACGATCCTGGGGCTACGGGCCGAGCAGGTGATCGGGCAATCGCTGGAGCAGTTTACCGGCCTGTTCGGCAAAGCCAGCCAGGACTGGGTCCGCACCATCCGCATTTGGTCGCAAGATCCAGTTTCTTACCAGGCGGGGGAAACCTACGCGGAACAGATCAACCTGGACAACGGGGGCGTCGTGGCTGTGCACCTGGCGCCAGTCGCCTGGCGCAGCCAGTTTCTTGGAACCGTCTCGATCTTCCGGGACATCACCGCGGAGGTCAAGGTAGACCGGCTGAAGTCTGAATTTGTCGCCAACGTGAGCCACGAGCTGCGCACCCCGATGACCTCGATCAAAGGCTACGTAGAGATCATGCTGATGGGCGCTGCCGGGCCGCTCAGCGACCAGCAGCGCCACTTCCTGGAGATCGTGCGCAACAACACCACGCGGCTGGGGGCGCTGGTCAATGATCTCCTGGACGTGTCGCGGATCGAGGCGGGGCGGATCACGCTGAACCTCCAGTCGCTGCGGCTGCACGAGCTGGCCGAGGACGTGGCCGCTGAAATGCAACGCCGCTCGCGGGATGACCAGAAGCCGATGGACATTCGCCTGGAGATCCCCCAGGACCTGCCGCGGGTGAACGGCGACCTGGAACGGGTGCGCCAGATCCTGGCCAACCTGGTGATCAACAGCTATAACTATACGCCCGCCAACGGGTGGGTGGTGGTGCGCATGCAGGCCAGGGACAACGAAGTCCAGGTCGACGTCCAGGACAACGGTATCGGGATCGCACCCGAGTCCCAGGGGCGGATCTTCGAGCGGTTCTACCGCGGTGAAGATCCTCTCGTTCTGGCCACGTCGGGGACTGGCCTGGGGCTGGCGATCGTCAAGAACCTGGTGGATATGCACCACGGGAAAATCTGGTTCGAGAGCAAGGGCATCCGGGGCGAAGGGAGCCTGTTTTCCTTTACGCTGCCGGTGTTTCCCGAAGAGCGATGAGGTAACCTAATGGCAAAGATCTTAATTGCTGAAGACGAGCGCGACATCCGCGACCTGATTTCTTTCACCCTGCGCTTCGCGGGATACGAAGTGGTCGCCGCGAGCAACGGGGAGGAGGCGGTCCAGATGGCCATCCAGGAGATCCCCGACCTGATCCTGATGGACGTGCGCATGCCGCGGATGACCGGTTACGAGGCCTGCCAGCGGATCAAAATCGAGCCGAGCGTCGCGCACATCCCGGTGGTGTTTCTGTCGGCGAAAGGACAGGAAGCGGAGATCCGCACCGGCCTGGAAGCCGGGGCGGTCGAGTACCTGCTCAAGCCGTTCGCGCCGGACCAACTGACGGAGCGGGTGCGCGCGCTGCTGGCCCAACAAGGCAAATAAAGTTTGAGATAACATCGATGACGGATCACCGATGAGCGCAATCCTGCTGGACGACGAACTCCTTCACTACGAAGTCCTGGGCCGGGGGAGGCCGATCCTCTTCTTTCACGGCTGGGTGGGCTCGTGGCGATACTGGATACCGGCCATGCAGGCCACGTCGATGGCGTTCCGCACCTACGCGCTGGACCTGTGGGGGTTTGGCGACAGCGCGAAAAACCAGCGGTTATACACTCTGGAGCAGCAGGCCGGGCTGATCGAGCGCTTCATGGACCAGATGGGGATGGGACGCGTCGCCCTGGTGGGACATGGCCTAGGGGCGGTGGCGGCGACGCTCTTCACCCGTGCCCACCCGGAAGCGGTGGACCGCCTGATGGCGATCTCCTGCCCTCTGGAGGCGGGGATGGTCAGCCAGCGGCTGCGCGGGGCGGCGGCGGGCGAGCTAACCGATTGGCTGCTGGGCCGCGGGCCGATCGACGTGACCGAGGCTGCGCGGACCGACGCACCCAAGGCGGACCCGCAGGCCATCCAGGCCTCGCTGAAGCTGCTCCCGGGGTTGAATTTCAAGGAATTTACCTACGGGGTCTTTACCCCGCGGTTGCTGGTGCATGGGCTGAACGATCCGGCGATCGAGGCGCCGCGGATTGAACAGTACGCCGATCTGCCGGAAGGGACGCACCAGGTTGTGTTCGACCAGTCGGGTCATTTTCCGATGCTGGATGAGGGCTCGAAGTTCAACCGCCTGCTGGCCGATTTTCTCAACCTGCCTTCGGGGGACACGCCCAGGCAGTTGCAGCTCAAGGAAGAGTGGAAGAGAAGAGTACGGTAGAAAATTCCTGGAATAACCGGCAAAACTACCCAGTCATTCATTGGTTATAGAAGGAATTTCATAAATTACCAGGCAAGACTACTCAATTCATGTCATTGCGAGGCGCCCTCGGTGCACTTCCGAAGGAGCCGTGGCAATCTCCAAACTCACCAAGCCCAGCCTCGGTGATCCAGATCCCTTCCAGGCTAAATATTCTCTTGCTTGGTTGGCTTGGAGATTGCCACGTCGGGTCGGATGGCTAAGTCGTAGCCCTGGATGAATCCTCTACCGACCCTCCTCGCAATGACATGACGCTAGTATCGGAGCAAGGAAAATGCGGACTTATTTCTTGATGACTCCTAAAGGAAAGATCTACGCTATCAGTTTCGGATGTTCTTGCAATGGAGTGAAGCGAGGCAACGAAAGCAAGGGATCAGACACCTATGAGCGATACCTATTACGTCTATATTCTCACCAACCCATACAATACTGTCTTGTATGTAGGTATCACCAACGATCTTCGCCGCAGGGTTTATGAGCACAAGGAAAAGCTGGTTCCTGGTTTCACCACAAGGTACAACGTCAATAAATTGGTTTATTACGAAGAAGGCTGCGACATCACCCAGGCCATCGCCAGGGAAAAACAGCTCAAAGCCGGCTCAAGGCAGAAGAAGTTGGATCTAATCAATCGCTTCAACCCTGATTGGTGAGATTTGTACGATGAAATCGGCTAAGTATTTTCACGCCACCAAATCCTGATGTTTTAAAATAAATCAGTCATGCGATTTGAAGGGCAGTTTAACCGAGCGCTGCTCTTTCTTCATGTCCCAGTCATGTCATTGCGAGGCACCTTCGGGGCTCTTCCGAAGGGGACGAAGCAATCTCCAAGTCAACCAAGGAAAGTGATACTTTCTTTGTTATTGACATGATTGCCTTATTCACCAATGAACGTATAATGAGACCGTGGAACGCGAACGGGTCTTGAACATCTTGAGGCAGCACTGGGCTGAGATCAGCTCTTTCGGGGTAAAAAGCCTGGCCCTGTTCGGCTCGGTTGCTCGTGACGAAGCTCGTCCGGACAGCGACGTGGATCTGCTGGTCGAATTTGATCGTCCCGTTGGTCTATTCGGCCTCATTGCTTTGCAGGAGCGTTTGGAAGACTGTATCTATGTCGCCCAGGAGTATGGAACCATATTTTTCGATTATCCTCCCCACCTATAATCGGGCATACATCCTTTGGCGAGCCATCCAAAGTGTGCTGGCCCAAAGTGAAGTGGGTTGGGAACTACTTGTCGTTAACGATGGGTCCACTGACGATACATGCCGGCTTATGGAGGAGTTCCCCGATCCTCGTATCCGGACATTCACGAAACCGCACCAAGGCGCCTCTGCTGCACGCAACTTCGGGGCATTGCAGGCCTCAAATCCTTATTTGTGCTATTTGGACTCGGATAATACCTGGCATTCTGATTTTCTTTCGACCATGCTATATTCTATCCAACTCCATCCCGATGGCATTCTTTGGAAAAAATCGGTGGATGGGACGAATCGTGCTCTTTCCTGGAAGATTGGGTTTTTTTGCCGGAAATCAATAAAACAACGAATGACTTCCACCGATAGTGATTTTGCCGCATCGGATGTGATCGAGCTCGTTCGGCTGTTCGATCAACACCACATCGACGTGTGCATCGATGGCGGGTGGGGCGTGGATGCCCTGTTGGGGAAGCAGACCCGGCGGCACGCCGACCTGGACATCGCCATCCAGCACAAGGATTCCGCTCGAGCCCGGGCATTGCTGGAAGCCCAGGGGTATACGGAGGCGCCTCGCCCGGACACGCGGGAATGCAATTACGTCATGGGCGACGATCTGGGTCACCTGATCGATATCCATACCTACACATTTGATGAAGAGGGGAACCTGGTATACGGCGTTGCCTATCCCTATGAATCGCTCAAAGGGACCGGCTCGATCCTGGGACAGGCGGTCAAAAGCATCACGCCCGAATGGATGGTGAAATTCCACACCGGATATCCGATCGACGAAAACGATTACCACGACGTGAAAGCGCTGTGCCAGTATTTTGGGTTTCCCATCCCTGAGGAATACCATGATTTTATGACGAGGGATCACTAACTCCCTTGACATAGAATCCCATCTACCCTATACTCGGAACTACAATTGAAACAGTGGCGGTTTCGCCACACGGGGTGCCTGGTGGGCCAGGCTGAGATTAGGACCTGAAGTCCTTGACCCGCAGAACCTGATCCGGGTAATGCCGGCGGAGGGAACCTGTATAGCAATATTCACCTTACCCTCCCCGGCGGAGGGTTTTTTTATGGCAGCTTCTGAATCGAAAGGCAAGCGCGCCTGGATCTTTGCCAACGGAACAATGGACTCCCCCAGGGAGATCCGCGGCTGGTTGGAAGAGGGGGATTTGCTCATCGCTGTGGACGGCGGGTCGCGCCACCTGGCTGCGCTGGGCCTTTCGCCGGATCTGCTGGTGGGGGACCTGGATTCGATCACACCGGACCTGCTGGGCCGGTACGAGCGCCAGGGGATGGAGATGCTGCGCCACCCGGTCGAAAAGAATGAAACCGATCTCGAGCTTAGCCTGGAGATCGCCTTCCAGCGCAGATGGAAGGAGATCCGCATTCTGGGAGCCACGGGTGGGCGGTTGGACCACACCCTGGGGAATTTTGGCCTGCTGTTCGACCCGCGGCTGCGGGGGATGGATGTCCGCATTGTGGACGCGCGGTTCGAGGCCCTGGCGATCTGGGACGAGGCAGAGATCCGCGGGAAGGCCGGCGACCTGCTCTCGCTGATCCCGGTCCAGGGGAACGCTGTGGGAGTGTGGACCGAGGGCCTCTATTATCCGCTCCATCATGAGACGCTCTACCCCTATAAAACGCGGGGAATCAGCAACCAGTTCCTGGGCGAGCGGGCGCGAATCGGCCTGGCAGCCGGCCAACTGCTTTGCATCCACACCCGGGTTTAATTTCAAGATTGGAGAAAAAGAAATGAAACGAATTTTTCTTGCACTGGCGGTGTTATCGACGCTAATCGTGGCGGCCTGCGGTGGGAACCCCATGGCAACCACCCGGCCTGCGCCGGTCGCTCAGCCCGCGGCGACCGAGACCGGTTATCCGGCGCCATCCCGGCCGGCGCCGCCGACCGCTTATCCCGCCCCTACCCAAGCGCAGCCGGCCGCGGTCGAGGGCCAGCAGACGCTGAACGTGATGACCCACGACTCCTTCGCGGCCAGCGAGGGGGTGATCCAGGCCTTCGAGCAGGCCAACAACCTGAAGCTCACCTTTATCAAGAGCGGCGACGCCGGGGCTGCCCTGAACCGGGCGATTCTCACGAAAGACGCCCCGATCGCGGACGTCTTCTACGGGGTGGATAACACCTTCCTCTCGCGCGCCCTGGACGCGGGGATTTACGAGCCGTATGCCTCGCCGCTCCTGGAAAAGATCCCGGCGGAGTTCAGGCTCGACGCGCAGAACCGCGCTCTGCCGGTCGATTACGGCGACGTGTGCGTTAATTACGATATCGGCTACTTCAAGAAAAAGAACCTGGCTGTGCCGGCGTCGCTGGAAGACCTGGCCAAACCCGAATACAAGGGCCTGCTCGTGACGGAGAACCCGGCGACTTCCTCCCCCGGGCTGGCGTTCCTGCTGGCGACCATCGCCCATTTCGGCCCGCAGGGATACCTGGATTACTGGAAGGCGCTGCGGGATAACGGCCTGGTGGCGGTCAACGACTGGGAAGCGGCCTATTACACCAACTTCAGCGCCTCTTCGGGGAAGGGGCCGCAGCCGATGGTGGTCTCCTACGGGTCTAGCCCGGCAGCCGAGGTGGTGTTTGCCAACCCGCCGCTGAAAGAGGCGGTCACGGCTTCGATCGTGGGAAAGGACACCTGCTTCCGCCAGATCGAGTTCGTCGGCATCCTCAAGGGAACGCAGAAAGCGACCCTGGCGCAGAAATTTGTCGATTTCATGCTGGGTCAGCAGTTCCAGGAAGACATGCCGCTGCAGATGTTCGTCTACCCGGTGAATCTGGACGCGAAGCTGCCCGATGCGTTCGTCAAATATGCCCAGGTTCCGAAGGAGCCGGCGCGGGTTTCTCCGGAAGAGATTGCGAAAAATCGAGACGCCTGGATCCAGGCCTGGACAGACGCGGTTCTGCATTGACAAAGGCAGGCGGACAACTGCGCATCGGTGATCGATCCAGCCGGCAGGCTGCCCTGCTGTGGGCGGCGCCGCTCCTGTTCCTGCTGGTCTTTTTCTTCCTGCCGCTGGGGGCGATCTTCCGCCAGGGCTTCCTGGCGGCAGAGGTCGAGGGTCTGGACCCGGCGAGCCTGAGCCGCGTGATCCGGCCGCTCGGGTTCACGGTTTTCCAGGCCGCTCTCTCGACGCTGCTGACCCTGCTGGTAGGCCTGCCGGCGGCCTACGTGTTCGCCCACTTCCGCTTCCCGGGCAAAGAGTTGCTGCGCACGCTGACGGCGATTCCGTTCATCCTGCCGACCGTGGTGGCGGCGGCCAGCTTCAACGCGCTGCTGGGTCCGCGCGGTCTGGTCAACGTGGCGCTGATGAATCTGCTGGGGTTGAGCGATCCACCGATCCAGTTCCTCAATACGCTGGGGGCGATTCTGGCGGCGCACGTCTTCTACAACGCGACGATCGTCATTCGCAACGTCGGGGGGGCGTGGGAGCGGCTCGACCCGCGACTGGAGCAGGCCGCCCAGGTGCTGGGTGCCAATGGGCCACGCACCCTGTGGGAGATCACCCTGCCGCTGCTGCGCCCGGCGATTCTGTCCGCCTCCCTTCTGGTGTTCCTGTTCGATTTCACCAGCTTTGGGGTGGTGCTGCTGCTGGGTGGGCCGCGCTTCGCCACGTTGGAGGTGGAGATCTTCATCCAGGCGCTGCAGATGCTCAACCTACCGCTTGCCGGGATGCTGTCGCTGGTCCAACTGCTGTGCACCCTGGTCATCACAGGGTGCTATTCCTGGCTGAACCGGCGGGCGGCCGCGCCGGCCAGCGCGCGGGCGCACTATCCCATCCAGCGCGCGCCGAAAAGTTGGCTGCAGCGGATGGCGGTGGCGGGGATGGTGGGGACTCTGCTGGTGCTGCTGGTCTCGCCGCTGTCGGCGCTGGCCGTGCGCTCGGTCACCCGGCTGGACGCCAACCGGGGGGAGCGGGGCGAAACGCAGACGGGGGTGACCCTGGAGTACTACCAGGAGCTGTTTATCAACCGGCGCGGGTCGCTGTTTTACGTTCCGCCGATCGCCGCAGCGCGGAACTCGCTGGCCTACGCCGGGGCGACGGTGATCCTTTCTCTGGGACTGGGCTTCCCGGCGGCGACTGCGCTGACCAAACCGGCGCGGATCAACAACTGGCTGGATGCGCTGCTCCTGCTGCCGCTGGGCACGTCGGCGGTGACGCTGGGGCTGGGATTTATCCTGGTCTTCAACCGTCAGCCGCTCGACCTGCGCACCTTTCCCTTGCTGCTGCCGATCGCGCACACGCTGGTAGCGCTGCCGTTCGTGGTGCGCACGCTCCAGCCAGCGCTGGGGTCGATCCCCACGGAGCTGCGCGAGGCGGCGGCGGTGCTGGGCGCCGGCCCGCTGCGGGTGTGGCGGGAGATCGACCTGCCGATCATCGCGCGGGCGGCAGTGGCCAGCGCCACGTTTGCCTTTACCATCTCGCTGGGCGAGTTCGGGGCGACGACCTTCCTGGCCCGGCCGGAGTACCCGACCTTGCCGATCGCGATTTACCGCTTTCTCTCGCAGCCGGGGGCGCTCAATTACGGGCAGGCGATGGCGATGGCAACGCTGTTGATGGTGGTGTGCGGGGCCGGGATTTTAATGATCGAGCGGCTAAGATTGCCGGGGGAGGGAGATTTCTAACAGGAACTGGTTGTACCCCCCTCACCTCCCCCAA
>DATKLX010000229.1:0-64723 GCA_035542155.1 Anaerolineaceae bacterium | reverse complement strand
CGGACCAGTTTCGTGATCGAGCCCAAGATCGACGGCCTGACGGTGGTGCTCCACTACCACGATGGGCGCTTTGTCCTGGGAGCCACCCGCGGCGATGGAGAAATCGGTGAAGACGTCACGGCGAACCTGCGCACGATCCGCGCCATCCCCATGGCGATCCCCGTGCAGTCGACTGGCCCGGAACCACCTTCGACCCTGGTGGTGCGTGGGGAAGCTTTTATTAACATCGCGGATTTCGTCAGGCTCAATAACCGCCTGGCCGAGGCCGGCGAGAAGACTTATCTGAACCCGCGTAATACCGCGGCGGGGTCGCTTCGCCAGCTCGACCCGGGCCTCACCGCCTCCCGCCCGTTGACCCTGCTGGTCTACCAGGTCGTCCAGGCCAGCGGGCCTATCCCCAACACGCAGTGGGAGTTGCTCCAATACCTCCGCGACCTGGGCTTCCCGGTTACCGACATAGCCCAAAGGTGCCCGGACATTGATTCTGCGATGGAAGCCTGCCTGAAGGCCAGCGGGGACCTGCGAGATAAGCTGCCGTACGAGGCGGATGGGATCGTAATCAAGATCGACGACCTTCGCCTGGCGCGCGACCTGGGCGTGGTGGGCAAGGACCCGCGAGGGGCGCTGGCATACAAGTTTCCCGCCCGCGAGGTGACCACGCGCATGCGCGACATCGGGGTCAACGTCGGCCGCACTGGCGTCCTCACTCCCTATGCCATTCTCGACCCGGTCGAGATCGGCGGGGTGATCGTCAAACAGGCCACGCTGCACAACTTCGATTACATCGCTGAGAAGGACATCCGCGTCGGCGACCGGGTGATGCTCAAGCGCGCCGGGGATGTGATCCCCTACGTGATCGGGCCGGTGGTGGATGCGCGCACCGGCGAGGAACAGATCTATACTCCCCCCGGCGCTTGCCCGGTCTGCGGGCGGCCTTCCGAGCACCTTCCCGGCGAGGTGGCCTGGTATTGCGTGAACGCTGCCTGCCCGGCTCAACTCGTCCGCAACCTGGAGCATTTCGCCTCGCGCGGGGCGATGGATATTGTCGGGATGGGGATCAAGATCGTCGAACAGCTCGTCGCTTCGGGGCTGGTCCACGACGTGTCCGACGTCTACACCCTGACGAAGGAGAACTTCCTCAGCCTGGAGGGCTTCGCGGACAAGAAAGCCGAGAATCTGCTCCAATCTATCCTGGCCTCACGCCAGCGTCCCCTCGCCCGGGTAATCTACGCCCTGGGGATACGCGGGGTGGGCGAGGTGGGCGCCCAGGACCTGGCGCGCTATTTCCCCGGTCTCGACCTGCTTCGCCAGGCCAGCGTCGAGGATCTTCAGCGCCTGGATGGGATCGGCCCCAACATCGCCAGCCAGATCAGCGATTGGTTTGCCCGGCCCGACAACCAGAGAGTTCTGGGTAAGCTCAAAGCGGCCGGGGTCTGGCCGATGGTCATCCAGAAAACTGTGGAGGAGGGCAGCCAGCCCCTGGCCGGCCGGACCTTCGTCATCACCGGGACCTTGCCCAGCTTATCCCGTGACGAGGCCAGGCATTTGATCCAGGAGGCTGGCGGCAAGGTGAGCGATAGCGTCAGTAAGAAGACGGATTACCTGGTGGTCGGTGAAGCTGCCGGCTCCAAGCTGGATAAGGCCAAAGAGCTGGGGGTCAAGACGATCGACGAGGCCGGCCTGCTGAAGCTGCTGGAGTGATTGGATGTCCAGGATTATTCTCAAGGCGGGGCGGGAAAAATCCATCCGGCTGCGCCATCCCTGGATCTTCTCAGGCTCGATCCAGCGTGTCGAAGGGGATCCTGTACCTGGCGAGACTGTTTCCGTCTGCGCCCAGAGCGGAGAATTCCTGGGCCGGGCAGCCTACAGCCCGGCCTCGCAAATCCGCGCCCGGTTGTGGACCACCCGAGAAGACGAGCTTGTCGGCGCGGATTTTTTTCGCCGCCGCATCCAGGATGCCATCCGTTACCGGAACGAGGTAGTCCCCCCAGGGGAAACGGATGCCTACCGCCTGGTTCATGCCGAATCGGACGGCCTGCCCGGGTTAATCGTCGACCGCTATCCCGGTTTACTCGTGACCCAAATCCTCTCTGCCGGGGCTGAAGCCTGGAAGGAGGTCCTGGTAGAAATCCTGGCTGAGGAAACCGGCCTGGACCAGGTGTACGAGCGCTCGGACGTGGATGTCCGGCGGCTGGAGGGCCTCCCCGAGCGGGTGGGTCCGCTGCGCGGCGCGGAACCGCCCGAGCGGGCCGAAATCTGCGAAAATGGGCTGCGCTTCCTGGTCGATGTGAAGCGAGGCCATAAGACCGGGTTTTACCTCGATCAGCGGGCCAACCGGACCAGGCTGGTCCCCTGGGCGGCCGGAAAATCCGTGTTGAACTGTTTTTCTTACACCGGTGGGTTTACCCTGGCGGCGCTGAGAGGCGGAGCGCGGACGGTCCTCTCGGTGGATACGTCCACAGATGCGTTGGCGCTGGCTGCGGAAAACGTTCGCCTGAACGGATTTCCCGGAGACCGGGCTGCTTGGCTGGAGGGCGACGTCTTTCACGTCCTGCGTTCCTTCCGCGACCAGGCGCGCTCCTTCGACCTGATCGTCCTCGATCCGCCCAGGTTCGCTCCCACCTCTGCCCAGGCCGAACGGGCGGCGCGCGGCTACAAGGACATCAACCTGCTGGCGCTCAAGCTGCTTAACCCGGGCGGTACGCTGTTCACCTTCTCCTGCTCGGGGGGAATTTCCCCAGAGTTGTTTCAGAAGATCGTCGCCGGGGCAGCGCAGGACGCCGGCGTCGACGCGCGCATCGTCGCCCACCTCGAGCAGGGCCCGGATCACCCCGTGCTGCTGAGCTTCCCGGAAGGGGCCTATTTGAAAGGGTTGATTTGTCAAAAAGAATGATCAGGCAATGTACTCCTCGATGCTGGGAGGCAGCGGCTTATTCATTGTCCGGAAATACACCACCGCCTTCCCGAAAAAGACCATCATCGCCTGGACGTAAATATCTACCTGATCGCCGGGGGAAAAGGTGTTGCCGGTCGGGCGCAGGATAGGCTGCTCTCCCGGTACGAAAACCAGATCCGCATCGTTCAGCCCGGAGAGCAGGACATCCCGCTGCCCGTGGCTGGCTTCGATCCAGGGCCACTTTACATCGAAGAACTGGCCCATTCTTTACCTCTCTGGACTCTGCAGCACTGCCAGAAAATTCCCGGCCGGGTCCTTGAACCAGGCGATATCTGGGCCTTGATTCCTGGCAATTCCGCGGGTGATGCCCTTCGAGTCTGTCCCGTATTCTCCCTCATAGCGTTCGAACCTGACCCCGCGCCGGGTGAGCGCTTCCACCGCCTCGTCGATGTCCTCCACCTGGAAATTCAAAATGGTAAAAGTGGCCGGCACGTGGTTTGGTTTCTCATAGACGAACACCGTTGCGCCGCCCGGCAAATGAAGCTCCAGTCCCATTCCGTTTTCCAATACCTCCACGCCGAGGATCTGGCTGTAAAAATTCCTGGCCTTAGCAAGGTTATCCACCGAAAAACCGCTGAATGCTGATTTTGGCTGAAACATGATCACCTTCCTTAAAGATCCAAAATGTCGAATTTATATCCACAATAAAGAACGTATGTTCGACTTATGTTATACCTCGCCACGAAGCGGGAGTCAAGCAGGTGTTTTGCCAATTCGACGCTTATCTAACATAACAAATGGTTTCATGACCCCCCAGAAGGAAGATCTTCTATTAATCCTCGCTGCTGACTGACCAGCTTACCCTGTCACCTCTTGTATGAGTTATTTGTATTACCCCTTTCATATCCATGAGAAATATTTCAGACTTCTGGTTTCGATCGGAAGAGAATATCATCGTGCCATTGCTAACATCGAGGACTCCCCAGCTATTTTTACCATTGGGAGTATTTGTCATTTGAACAGTCTGCCCTTTTTCAAGTTTAAAAATTTCTACGGTACCGTCTCGGTTAGATGTGAAATATATAGTCCCATCATCGTCTACGAAGGGATCCCAGCTTTCGAATTTCCCTGGTGTGTTTGTCAATCTTGATACACCATTATTGTTGAGCCGATAAACCTCACGTTTTCCGCTGCGGTTCGAAGTAAAAAAGATTTCGCCATTTAGGGAGACAAATGGATCCCAGCTTTCTCCTTGAGAGCTTGAAGTGACTTTGGTTGTTCCCTTTTGATCCAGCCTATAAACCTCTTTCCCGCCGGATCGGTCAGACGTAAACAACAGACTTCTATCTGGAGCGTAATTCGGATTCCAGCTCTGAAAATTCCCGGGTGTATGCGTAACCTGCATTATCCCCTGGTTGTCGAGGAGATAAATTTCTTGTTTTCCGTTGCGATTGGACGTGAAATACATTCCGTCTGGGGATATAACCGGATTCCAGCTTTGGAATTGACCCGGAGTGTGTGTGACCTGGATCCGGTTCCCATTTACGAGGCTGAAAATCTCTTTCTTCCCATCCTGGTCTGACACAAAGTAAATGTATGAGCTATAACCAGTAACACCTGGATTGGCGGGTTTGAGAAAACTTCCCCCCGCACCTAATATGAATAAAACCAATCCTGCCGCCAGAGTCAAAACCAACAATACAATTCCCACCATAAGAATTTTCTGATTCCGATTCAGTTGCTTTATAAATCCCTCGAACGAATGGTCATACGTAGATAACCTTGATCTTACCTGTTTAAAGAATATATTGAAATCAAAGGAATTCGAGAAGTTTTCAGGGATTACATTTATCCCTTTATGTTGAGAGATACCTGTAGAAATTTCATCGGAGGACACCGGTTCAAAGTTCTCTGGTTTGTTTTTATGGACAATTTGGGCGATGACCCGTTTTTGCGTCTCCGCTTTCTGTTGCAATTGCTCAAGCTCTATCTGGGCGCGGCTGGCGATTCCTTGAGAATCGGGAAATGCTGGCTCAAGCTTTGTGATTTGCTCCATGATTGCCAGCGCTTTTTCCCAGCGGCGGGATCGGGCATGTTCCGCGGCTTGCGCGTATAAAAGAGTGACCTGCTCCTGGCGCTGCTTCCGCTCGATGGTCTCTTTCCGGTTGGTATCGACGATCTGAGCAAGGCGGTCGGATTCGCGGTAACCTGGCTGGATGGACTGGATTTCAAAGAGCAGTTGAGCAGCGTTATCCCAGTTCCCGGCCGCAATCTCCCTCAAAGCCAAGTTATAAGTTTTTTCCAACCTGGATTGTTTCTGGATCTCGTCCAGCGCGGCTTGAGCCGCAGGAAATAGATTGTCCGGGTCGGCAGGCTGTGGCTCGAGCGTGCGGATCTGGTCGCGTATTTTAAGCACAGCCTCCCATTTTTCGGAATGATGCAGGCGTTTTGCCTGTGCATACAGCCCGGAGATTTGCTTCTGCTTGCGGGTGTTGGCTAACAGCAATTCTGATTGGCCGTAGGTTGGGTCAAGGGAGACCAGCTCTTCCAGGATCTGAACAGCCTCATCCCAGTTCATACCCTCAATCGCCAGGTTGGCCTTGGATTGTAAGGCGACGAGGCGGGCTTTTTTCTGGCACTCTTCCAGCCTGGCGGATGCATCCTGATAACTCGGGTTCAGCTTTAAAACCGCTTCGAAAGCCGCGCAGGCTTTTTCCCATTGGCCCAGCACGTAGGCTTCCAGGCCATCATCATACAGCCGGTTCAGCTTTTCTGCCGTAAGATCTGGTTGAATCGGAGGTTCTCTAACCTCAAGAGGAGAGGGGTGAGCCTGGATATCAAAGATAACCCCATCTGGCGAGCGCATGTACAGAACCGGGGTTCCCCATTCCACATTCGAAGTATATTCTGCGCTCTGGGTATAGATCGATTTTCGTGCTTCGGAAAGGGCCGCATCCACAGGATAGCCTTCAGAAAGGGCCGAGTAGAATTCATGCGCCAGGGTGATCGCAGCTTCTTCAGAGATTTCAAATTGCATGGCGATGACCGCCGGGATGCCTTTTTGAACCAGGCTTTGCGCAGCCCCAGCGAAGGGATCCGACCGGGATGTCCGCGCCCCTTCGCAGGCATTCAACATCACCAATCGCATCGACGAGCGATAATCGTAAAACAGTGTGCCCAATTCTCGCCCGGTAACCGGGCGGCCCCGGTTACCCTCATCCTCGAAAAGCAGGATCCCATCCTGGGCTGCCTCATCAAAGATTCCATGGCCGATAAAATGGAAAATATGGCAGGCTTGCCGGCGTAACTGGCGATGCAGATTCGCAAGAGTCGCACTCTCCAGGCCGTGCATGCGGACCAGGCCGTTCTTTTCAAGATCGCTGAGCGCCTGCTTGAGTTTATCCCACTCCCGCGCAACATCCAGCGGGCGGTAATCTCGGGGGGAAGATATCGCCGCTATGATCTCGAGCGGCGGCTGGACCTGCAATGGACCTGCAACGTGCGGCAGGTCGATATACCGGACCAGCGGTGTTTCCACGGAGAGGATCAGGAACCGGTCTGCCTCTGGATCGTATAAGAATTCCCAGGGAACGTCCAATAATTCTGGGACTTCGGAGAGGCGAAGGCGCAGACGCAGGCCGCTGCCTTCTTTCAAGCGAGCGCGGGAGCTTTCGAAACAGGAACGAACGGCATTGGAAAATAATGCGTTGAACAGGCCTGAGCCAAAAATGCGAGCGGTTTCACTTTCAGGAGATTCCAGCCTGCGAATTCCACCCCTCAAATGGCCCATCCGGCGGATCAGGTTATCCAGGTCAGAGCCAAGCCAGGGAAGTTGAAAAAGAGTCTCTGCCTCTCCAGCCGGTGAATTCAAAACCACAGCTCGATATGCATCCTCGCGCCGTTCGATCCGGATGTCAAAATCGATGTACTGGATTTTTTCCATCCCCACCGTCGCTTTTAATAGAAAAGGACAATTTGATTGTAACCGTTTCCATGATAAAGAACAATCATGGAAAATGTCTCTAAACCAAAGGATCTCCGATGAAATCAAAAAACGGCTTCTCGCCGTTTTTTGAGTGGAACTAACCTTGTGGACAAGATCGTAGTTAAGGTGGAGATGGCGGGAGTTGAACCCGCGTCCGAAAGATTCGACCCTCGGATCTCTACGAGCGTAGTTGGCCTCTCAGTTTCGCCGGAACGTCCGCCGGCCAACGGGATTGACGTCCGGCCAGTCGCTCGGACCCGAAAGCCCTCTTTCGCGCGCTTAGCGACATCGCGCGCGGCATTCTGACTTTGTGACGCCCGGTCCTGCTGCCGGTCAGACAGCGGAGTAGGCGGACGTGACCTCCGCAGAGGTCATTGCTGATTCACCTCACTGATTAAGCAGCGAGAGGAAGAGCAGCGTAGTTCGTGCGGTTGGCACTTAAAGGTTTGTGCTGATTTATCGAGGTCGGCACCTCTCGGCTCGCAATCCGGGACCAGCCTCCTCCGTCGAAGCCTGTCATCCCCAGATTATCCATATTATACACGTGTTTACCGGATTTCCGTTAGAATTGTAAAGCCAGTGGTCGGTGGTTCGTGGCCAGTGGTTCGAATAAAAGTGGAGAACAGCAAAGTACAGTGAAAATCAGTATAAAGCAAAATATTAACAGGGGATTAGAACCAGCAGATGTCGGTGCCCGGTTCTCCCTGGCCTATCCGCCAGGGCAGGCGACCCTCGGACCTCGTACCCAAACCGAGAATTTTCTTTTCCTCAGCGAGCTGTGCAAATCCTACCCGGAGGGCGAACAGACACGCGTGGTTCTCCACGCGACGACCCTGCAGGTCTCCAGGGGCGAAATCATCGCCATCCTGGGTAAAAGCGGTAGCGGGAAAACGACCCTTCTCAACCTGATCAGCGGGATCGACCGGGTCGACTGCGGGGAGATCTTCATCGACGGGCTGAACCTGACTGCCCTGGACGATCACCAGCGCACCCTCTTCCGCCGCCAGGCAATCGGCTTTATCTTCCAGTTTTTTAACCTGATCCCAACCCTGACGGTTTGGGAAAATGTAACCCTGCCCCTCGAATTGACCGGGAGTATGCCTCCATCCGGTCTGGAGCGCGCTCGCGGCCTGCTCGCCGAAGTCGGCCTCTCCGGGCGCGAGAAAACCTATCCGGACCGGCTCTCGGGGGGCGAGCAGCAGCGCGTCGCCATCGTCCGCGCCCTGGTCCACCGGCCGGTCCTGGTCCTGGCCGACGAGCCAACCGGCAACCTGGATGAGGAGACCGGGAAACAGGTCCTCAACCTGCTCATTCGCCTGGTCTCCGCATCGGACGCAAACCTGATCCTGGTCACCCACAGCGCTGAAGCCGCGGCGCGCGCCGGGCGGGTGTTCTCCCTCCGCGAAGGGCACCTGGTCGAGATCCCCAGTCCCCAGAATGGCCGCTGACCTGCGCTTCGCAACCCCGCGCTTTCCCCCGGTCCTGTGGAAGGTTGCCTGGGGTTATCTGCGCCGCCACTCCTGGCAGGCGGTCCTGATGGTGATCGGTGTTGCGCTTGGGGTGGCGGTCGTCGTTTCGATTGATATCGCCAATGCATCGGCCAGCCGCGCCTTCCACCTCAGCACTGAGACGCTGACCGGCAGGGCGACCCACCAGATTTCCGCCGGCTCGCTCGGTATGGATGACCAGGTCTATCTCCGCCTGCGCCAGTCAGGGTTGGTCCAGGCAGCCGCGCCGGTGGTGAGCGCGATCGTCAGCTCGCCGCAGCTCGGCGGGCAGCCGCTGCAGCTCCTCGGCGTCGATCCGCTGGCGGAAGCCCCGTTTCGCGGCTTTTTTGGCGCCAGCCCGGCGCCTTCCTCAAGCCTGCTTGTCGACTTTCTCACCCGTCCCGGCGCGGCGCTGATTTCGGCCGAAAATGCCCGGCGTTACCATCTGAACCTGGGATCCTCGCTGACTTTCAATATGGGCGGGAAGATCAGGGAAGGATTTGTCGCCGGACTGCTCGAGCCGCAGGACGATCTATCCCGGCGCACGTTGGATGGCCTGATCCTGGTCGATATTGCTACCGCCCAGGAGCTGACCGGGCGCATCGGCCGCCTGGACCGCATCGACCTGATCCTGCCCACAAACGATCCGGGGCGAGTTGCCAGAATCCGCGCCCGGCTTCCGGGTGGGGTGGAGTTGGCTTCCACGGCGGAGAACAACTCCACCCTCTCCCAATTGAGCGATGCCTTCCAGGTCAATCTCACCGCGCTGAGCCTGCTGGCCCTGGTCGTCGGCCTGTTCCTGATCTATAACACCATGACCTTCTCGGTCGTCCAGCGCCGCCAGCTCTTCGGCACTCTGCGCTGCCTGGGTGTCACCCGCGGGGAAATATTCACCCTCGTCCTGGGCGAGGCCGGCCTGGTTGCCGTGATCGGATCGCTCGCCGGCCTGGGCCTGGGTATTCTCCTCGGCCAGGTGACCGTGCGCCTGGTCCTGCAGACGATCAACGATCTATACTTCACCACCACCGTTCGCGACGTCGGCCTGCCGCTCTCCAGCCTGGTGAAAGGCGGCCTCCTAGGGGTGGGCGCCGTCCTACTGGCGACTGTTCCCCCTGCCTGGGAAGCGGCCTTGGTCTCTCCACGCCTGGCCCTGCTCCGCTCGACCCTCGAGTCTCGCGCTCGCGGCTCGGTGAAAGCAATTACTATCACAGGGATTCTGGCCGCGCTGCTCGGCGCCGGCGTGTTTGCCCTGCCGACGCGCAGTCTGGTGGCCGGTTTCAGCGGGACCCTGGCATTAGTGGTCGCCTTTGCGCTGCTGGCGGTTGGGGGTCTGCTCGGTCTCATGCGCCTGCTCACCCCGCTGACGGCCGGTGTCTTCGGCGTGCTGGGGAGGATGGCGCCCCGCAACGTGACCTCGGCGCTGAGCCGCACCGGGGTGGCGGTTGCGGCGTTGATGGTCGCCGTGGCAGTGACAGTCGGGGTGAGCCTGATGATCGCCAGCTTTCGCGGGACGGTGATCACCTGGCTTGAGCAAAGCCTCCAGGGCGACGTCTATATCTCCGCTCCCAGTTTCACCGCCACCGCTGCCGCAATCGAGATCGACCCGGCTCGCGTGGAAGCCCTGCGCCGCTGGCGGGGCGTCGCCCGCCTTGATCTGCTCCGCGTGGCCCGAGTCGAGTCCCCCTTGGGCCCGGTCCAGGTCTCTGCCACCGACAACCCGAGCATCGCCAGCGAGCGGATCTTCCGCAGCCTTCGAGGCCGGGTGGACGATATATACCCTGCGTTAAAGGCCGGCGCGGTCTTGATCTCGGAACCGCTGGCCAACCGCCTTCAGATTGGCGATCGGGGTGGAGCTGTGTACTTGAACACTCCGCAGGGGGAGAAGTCCTTCCCCGTCGCCGGAGTGTATTACGATTATTCTTCCAGCCAGGGGATCGTGCTGATGTCGCTGGACGTTTACCGCCGATTGTGGAGCGACCCGGCGATCACCGCGATTTCCCTCCGCCTGGCGAAAGGAAGCGATCCGGACCAGGTATCTCGCCAGATCCAGGATGCCTTTGCCTCTGGGCAGCAAATCGTTGTCCAACCCAACCAGGCTCTGCGTCGTGAGGTCCTGGTAGTCTTCGATCGCACCTTTGCCATCACCGGCGCGCTGCAGATCCTTACTATTCTGGTTGCCTTCGTTGGCCTGCTCAATTCTCTGCTGCTCCTCCAGTTGGATAAGCAGCGCGAGCTGGGGATCCTGCGCGCCATCGGCCTGACAGTTCGCCAGCTATGGGAACTGGTTCTGCTCGAGACCGGCCTCATGGGGTTGGCGGCCGGCCTGTTTGCCATGCCGACCGGCTACGTACTGGCTCTGATCCTGATCTACATCATCAACCAGCGATCTTTTGGCTGGACTCTGCGGATGGAGCTAGGCCCTGGACCTTTTCTGCAGGCGCTGGCAATTGCTCTTTTGGCGGCGCTCCTGGCCGGCCTCTACCCGGCGCGCCGATTGGGGCGGATGGCTGCGGCGGATGCGATGCGCTCTGAATAGGGAATCGCCATGAAAAGGTGTTTTCTGATTGGCCTGATCTTTCTTCTCGCTGCGGCGGGTTTCTGGATTGCAGCCGCTGTGGAGTTTAACCGGCATCCGGAGGTGGTTCAGGCCAGTCTGGTGGTCCTCCCCCCGCCAGATGCGGATTTTGCGCGCGTACTTGGACCTGCACCGCTTGAATTCCCCCGCGATTTCGGCCCTCACCCTGCTTACCAGACCGAATGGTGGTATTACACGGGAAACCTGGATTCGAAGGACGGCCGCCACTTTGGCTTCCAGCTCACTTTTTTCCGCAGAGGGCTCGCCGGTCCTGCCCGGCTTTTTGAGCGAAGCTCTCCCTGGGCTGCTGGCCAAATCTACCTGGCGCACTTTGCGCTCACCGATGTGGGTGCGAACCGTTTCCAATCTTTCGAGCGCATCGAGCGCGGGGCGGCGGGATTGGCAGGAGCTGGCATCGATCCGGCCTATCGGGTCTGGCTGGATGATTGGCGCGTTGAACAAGCTGGCAGCGATAGCTACCGCCTGCAGGCCAGGCAGGGCGAAATTTCTCTGGATTTGACCCTCGTCGATCGGAAGGGGCTGGCGCTGCAAGGCGACCATGGGTACAGCCAGAAAGGCCCTGAAGCGGGAAACGCTTCGTATTACTTCAGCCAGACCCGCCTGTTGACCACCGGCCAGGTTGAATCGGACGGGAAACGGTTCGAAGTGAGCGGAGTGAGCTGGATGGACCACGAATTTTCCACCAGCATGCTCTCCAAAGGCCAGGTCGGCTGGGACTGGTTCGCCCTGCAGCTCAGCAACGGGACCGAGGTGATGGTTTACTGCCTCCGCCGCGCGGATGGGACTACGGACTCATTTTCCAGCGGCCTATTCATTGCGGCGGACAGCGCCTCCAGGCCTCTCGATCTAGCCACGGTGAAGATCGAGATGCTCGACAAGTGGAAAAGCCCGCATTCGGGAGGTGTCTACCCGGCCGGCTGGCGATTGCAGGTTCCAGAAGCTGGATTGGATCTGGAAATTCAGCCCTGGATACCCGATCAAGAAAACCATCTGTCTTTTACCTACTGGGAAGGGGCGGTGAAGCTCTCCGGGAGCGCCGGCGGGGCGCCGGTCACCGGTAATGGCTATGTCGAGCTGACCGGTTATGCCGGCAGCCTGGCCGGCCAGTTCTAGCCGACCCGCGAGTGGGGGCGACGCGCCTTGCTGTTTTTATGGCGGTACATATCTTAAATGGGTTCGTCCAATGATCGCTTATGCGCGAGAGCATTTCGATTAACTACCTTCCCTCGGCGAGGTCCTCCTTCAACGGAAGACTGGCCTGGACATGTTTGCGCCTGAACGCGACGTATACCCCCGCGGCGACTAATAGAGTCAGGACAACCCGAACGAGGATTGCTGGCTGGATATAGGTCAGGATGAACAATACCGCTACGGCTTCCAGGCCCACTCCCAGGGGATGGTAGCCGTCAGCGATGCGAATAAAACGGATTGCGCAGGCAACACCCATCCCAAAAACCAGCAGCCAGAGAACTGCTCCCAACGGCTCTTCCAACGCCCCCGGAACAATCCCCTCGGCACGGGACTGGATGCCCAGCATCATCCCCCGTTCCATGATGAAACCGGCTGAGAACACCGTGTTGACGATCGCTTTGGGTGCGTCAGGAGGGAAAGCAATCCGGTGGCGAACGATTAGCCGGGAGGTGCTCTCGTCGATGGGCTGGACGTACCACAGCCAGGTCCATTGGAGCGGCAGCTTTTCGGTGGGGACAGCCAGCACGTAGCTGCCAGCCTGATAATCCTGGATAACCATGTAATCCACGATGATCCCCTGTTTCCCCTTCTCAGGGGTCTGCCATTCTGGATGGATCCGGTCCGCGTTCACGTAGCGGCATTCACCGCTCGTAGCACAGAATGCATTTTCGATAAAGGTGATCGAATAAAAAGCCGCCCGTGAATCGCCGATCTGCACCAGCCAGGGATACACCACTTCTGCCGGGGCGTGGATTGTCAGCGCGTGGTCCCAGGTCAAATTGGGGTTGGGGATGGCATCATCGCCTGGCAATGCCATGCGCATCTCTTGCGTGGTCGAGCCCCAGGTAGGGATGATGGTATTGACTATGGTAAATCCGGCGATTACGAGAACGAGAACGAGGCCAGCTCCAAGCAGAAAACGATGGAATGGTTTTTGGGGTTTCATGGAACTACCTGGGTTTGTTAAGGATAAAGATGGTTCATTATACTATGCTGCTGTACGTCAGAACACTCTAAATAGTACCCATCAATGGATCAGCCATTTTGATTGTTCATCCGGTCCCCGATGCGCCGCCTCCCGAAGCTCACGGGGAATCACCTCCGCCGGATGCAGCCGAAGAGTCTGCCGCGGAGATGGCGGGGATGAGAGCGATACATGTGCGATTGGGTTGGGATCGCAGGTGGATGAGATGAATGGAAAAACCATCCCGGCCGCGGGATGGTCCTGGTGGGCGCTGAGGGACTCGAACCCCCGACCCCTTCGGTGTAAACGAAGTGCTCTAACCGACTGAGCTAAGCGCCCATTCCCCATCGATTGTACCATAGCTTTCTTCCATTTTTTCCCCAGGCTTGACGTCTCATTGAACCGGCTTGACAGCGGGTCTGCTCGCCGATAAGATTACCGGAAGGGTTGCCGGATTTCACCAGGAGGGAGAATATGCGCATCGTCCGTTTTCAGCGCCGCGGAGAAAAGCCGCAGTGGGGCTGGATTTATGAAAATCACGTTGGGCCTCTTGAAGGATCGCCGTTTGGCGAATTTCGCCGCCTGGAAGCTCAAATTCCCCTCGAGTTGGTCCGCCTGCTGCCCCCGCTGCAGCCTTCCAAGATCATCTGCGTCGGCCGGAATTACGCGGAACACGCTCAAGAATTGGGTAACGCCGTTCCGGAATATCCCCTGCTTTTCATGAAACCCCCTACCGCGGTGATTGGGCCGGATGAGACCATCCTGCTTCCCCCCCAGGCCGAACAGGTAGACCATGAGGCCGAGCTGGTAGTCGTCATCGGGAAAACAGGGCGGTGGATCCGCCCGGAAGATGCTCTCGAGCACGTATTTGGCTATACCGTCGGGAATGATGTGACCGCCCGGGATCTGCAGCGCAAAGATGGGCAGTGGACCCGGGCAAAAGGGTTTGACACTTTTTGCCCATTAGGACCCTGGATTGAAACGGAATTCGACCCGGCGGACGCTATGGTGACCTGCCACGTCAACCAGGAGCTCCGCCAGATGGCTTCTACGCGCGATATGGTTTTCAGCGTGCGCCAATTGATTGCTTTTATCTCTACAATCATGACCTTATCGCCTGGCGATGCGATCATGACCGGGACGCCCGCCGGCATCGCGCCGCTGCAATCAGGGGACGTGATCGTTGCGACGGTGGAGGGGATTGGCTCTCTTCAGAATCCGGTTGGAAGGGACACTCGCCATATCTAGGATGGATATTATTTAATCCTATCGTTAAGGTGAGAAAGTAGATCCATATTGGTTATTGACAAAGTTATTTTGTGGTTATATACTGACTTTACAAATTTGTTAAGTCCGATGGCGTGGGGTGTAAGCATTTTGTAAGGCACAACCAGGCTCCTAATCATCGGGGTAATTTACAGGAGTATTTTTCGACTTAACATTCTTATCCGATTGGCAATTCCTGTTCCGTGCGCCTGCATGGATCAGATTATTTTAACAATATTATCTTTGAATGAGCTACCTAACCAAAGCCAAATTGTTTTCTGGCTCAATGAACCCCTCATCCGGAACCGTCAAATTGGAAAGCTGGTAGGAAAAGTGAGTTCTGAGACTCGTTTGTCTGCAATTGCATCGAATACCTCCACCCGCCATTCCGGTTCGCCTGGATTAGACCTGGACGTGATCTATCAGGGGCCGTCCCGCCAGCGGGTGTTAATTGTCGATGATGATCTGGAAACGCTTCACCTGCTCAAGGAGATCTTGAGAATGGCTGGATTTGACGTCATCGGGGCAAGCAATGCGTCTGAAGCTCTCAAAAAATGCGCCGATATTCCACCCGACATCATTCTGCTTGATCTGATGATGCCCGAAACGGATGGCTGGCAGACATTCGATTATCTTCGCCAGATGACCGCTGCTCCGGTGATTATCGTATCCGCTAAAGGTAGCAAGGAGGATATCGTACAAGGGCTGCAGATCGGAGTGGATGATTACGTCACCAAACCGTTTTTCAATGCGGAGGTCATTGCGCGGGTCAAGGCGGTTTTACGCCGCTCGAAAGCGCCTGAGCATAAAACTACCCTGGTTTTTCCCAGCATTCCACTGATCATCAATCTCGAAACGATGGAGGTCAGCATAAGAAATCGTCCTATTCACCTAACCATTAAAGAGTTTGCGGTGCTGGCAGTCCTGGCCAAGCATGCTCCAAAAACGGTCCATTATGAGACCCTCGCCAATGAGGTCTGGGGTGAGGATACATCTCTGGCTCGGAAGCGCCTGAAATATCTCATCTACCTGCTCAGGCGCAAGCTTGAAAAAGACCCTGCTAATCCGGCCTTGATTCTGAATAACGAGGCATACGGATATAAACTGCAAACTGCCCTGTTATAGATCACCGCAGGGTGTTGGAAAGTTTACGCCATTCCAATCCTGGCCATTATCGGTGATAAAAGGAAAACCAAAATGAAACCTTCTCAGCTTCGTTCAATACTAAAGGTACTGGCATATACTTTTTACACCGGCAGTATCCTCTTCTTGGTTCTGGGGGTCTCCTTATCAGCAATTATCCAGCCCGCCGTCGCGGCTGGGCCGCCGGCAGTCACCTTCGACGAAAAAGACCATGCAGTCTGTTATTTCTCCCCGACGACGATCACAGTCCATGGTACGGTGACCCTGCCGGAAGGTCAAAAGGCAGATTTGCAGCTTTCCGCTTTTATAGTCAATCCACCTGACTTGAGAACCCCACAGACCTACTCTTATGTCAGGGGAGTATCGGACGGTTACCGGTTCTCGGTAGATGGAACCTGGCCAGGTGTCCGACCGGGCGATCAGGTGGTCGAGATCCATTGGGGAGCGAATTTGCTCGACCCGGTCAGCACCAACTCGCTCCTGGATCAGGGTGCCGGCCTAGATTATTACTGGTATCCCTACACGGACTGCGGCTCTACTCCGCCTGTACCTACCTTCACGCCGACCCGGACTCCAACCCATGGTCCCAGCAAAACTCCGACCAATACGGCGACTCCTACGAATACCCGCACTCCGACTAATACCCCGGGGGTTCCTACCAATACACCCACCAGTACACCGACTGATACGCCAACCGTTACCCCGGAGGTTCCTACCAATACACCCACCAGTACACCGACTGATACGCCAACCGTTACCCCGGGTCTTCCCACCAATACACCGACCAATACAGCGACCAATACACCGACCAATACCCCTGGTGTTCCGACCAATACACCCACCAATACGCCAACCCTCACGCCAACCAATACGCACACCGTTACCCCTACACCGACCCTGACGCCCACGGGAACGCTGCCTACGCCCACAAACACGCCGACCAATACACCTACGAACACTCCAACCAATACAGCCACCAACACGCCCACGCCAACAACAACTTCCACGTCAAGCGTTCCGACTAACACGCCAACGCCAACAGCAACTTCCACGTCAAGCGTTCCTACCAATACATTTACTCCGACGCCGACAGCTACTTCTACGTCAACCAATCCAACCAACACGCCCACCCCGACCCCAACAGCCACATCTACATCCAGCGAACCGACGAACACGGCCACTCCGACTCCCACGACCACAGCGACGAATGCGTCCACCAATACCCCCACTCCCTCCCGCACCCCCACGCCGACCTCCGGCACCCAGGTAAGCGGCGAAACTCCATCCTCGACACCCACCCCTACGCATACCTCTGTGCCAACTCTGGCGGCACCGTCTGGTTCCACTCCTGTGGGCGTCATCCCAGTAACTGGCGCGGATCTCTCCGGCCCACCTGTCCCTGTCGAGCTGTTCCAGCGGTTGTTCATCAACCTCGGAATCGGCATGTTTGGTCTGGCTCTGGTGGTTCATGGGATCACCTTATGGCTGGGTAGGTCCAGGTAAGTCCAGGTAGTTCCATGCACTTTCCACGGTTGAACCAATGGCTGGCCGCCTTTGGAATGCTGATGATTTTCACGGGCTTTTCAGGAGTAGTGAACGATCTGTTGTATCCGGATGAAAGCCTGGATTACCAGTTTGACCGGTTAGAGCAGTCTACTTCGCAGGGCTTCGTGCCATACTTTTTGCCCGCCGAAACCCAGAGTGCGACAGAGGCTGCGCCAGACGGGACTGTCAGTCCAACACCGGATGAAGCAGCGGTTGCCTCGGGTGACCCGGCGTCAGGTACCACTCAGGGGCTGCCAATCCCCACACCGGCGCCGACCCATGTACCGGGCGTGGTTTATCTTCCGGATCGCCTGGTCATTCCGGCGATCAATCTGGATGCGCCGGTCAAACCTTCCTTGTTGAAAGTGGTGAAGATCGGAGAGTCATTTTTCGAACAGTGGAATGCGCCCGATGAACTTGCGGCTGGATGGAATTCGGATTCGGCCAGCCTGGGAGTACCTGGCAATACGGTCCTGATCGGACATCACAACATCCATGGAAAAGTATTTGCCCACCTATCCAATCTCAAAGCCGGCGATTTTGTGATGCTCTATTCAGGTCCTCAGGTGTTCGTTTACGTCGTCTCCAATGTGATGATCCTGCCGGAAAAGTATCAAGAGCTGGAAATTCGCCTTCAGAATGCCCGCTGGCTGGAGCATACCGACGATGAGCGGGTCACGTTGGTATCCTGCTGGCCGCCGGACAACAACACAAACCGGGTGGTAGTCGTAGCCCGTCCATTCCGGTAAGGTTCCCCTGGATTCCAAAAATACACCCCGAAGATCGTTCTTCGGGGTGTATCGGTTGGATACCGACTCTCCCTACCGGGCGAAGGCATTGATAGGTGTGCTGACTTTGAAGACCCGTGGACCGGCCACAGCAGCCTGGCGAGGTGAGAAGGCCTTCGCGGTGACGAAAATTCTTCCCCATGAGAGGTTACCCCTGACTGCCAGGCAGGTCTGGAAAACGAGCGGATCGCCGTGCGAATAAATTCGGTTAAACAGCTCTGTGGAGGTGATTTGCTTGTCCGGGTGGTCCAGTTCGATGAAATTTGAGAATGGGCTTTCCGGAGAAAGAGCCTGGAACCGCTGGATCCTGTCAATCTGGTAGAACTTTACCACACCATCACCGTAGACCAGGGCCACCAGATCACCTGCCGCGAACTTGTAGAAGTTCGCGCCCGCCAGGTTATTGTGGGCGAGGATCCCGATCGTGCCATACTGGGACGCCATCCCAAATTGGGTGAGGGTGTCAGGCGCAGTTGAGACGAAGGATGGGCTTTTTGCGGGCTGCTGGATGACCGGTAGGGCCATAATATCCGGTGCGTAGATCCCGACGAGCTGACCGGATTTGCCATTGCGGATCTGGCTGATAAATTCGGTCATCCCGGTGGATTGGGAGATTTTGACGGTCTGATCAAAGTTCATCGAGGATGGTGTATCCGTGATAGGTGAGGGGGGCAGGGTAAAAGCCACGGTGACAAAAGCCAGACATAGGGATAAGGCCAGTAATGTGAGTAGTCGCATTATTCTCTTCGGGTTCATAGCGGAGCGATGCAGGTCGTGAAAGTTTGTTTGGTTATAAAATGGTTTGCTTGGATACCAATTCTGGTTGTATTGTATTATTTGCCAATGCGATTCCACAAGGAACAAATGTCATAAACCGGGCTACCTTTCAAATCTGTAATCGGTGCCGGGATTGCATGGTATAATTTGCGAAACTGGAAACTTCCCATCCTGAATGGTTTGAAAGAGGAGATTAACGTATGTCAGGACATTCCCACTGGGCAACGATCCGGCGCAAGAAGGGCGCCGCGGATGCCAAAAGAGGCCAGGTCTTTACCCGCCTGGCACGCGAAATTGTGATGGCAGCGCGCGAGGGCGGCGGGGACCCGGATTCCAATGTGCGCTTGCAAATGGCCATTGAACGTGCTCGCGCTCAAAATATGCCTAAGGACAATATCGACCGGGCGATTAAACGCGGCACCGGTGAATCGAAAGATGGCAGCGTTTTAGAGCAGATTTTTTATGAAGGGTACGTGGGTCATGGAGTTGCCTGCATGATCGAATGTGTCACCGACAACCGCAACCGCGCCGTTTCTGAAATTCGTCATCTCCTCAGCCGGGGTGGGGGAAATATGGCTGAGGCTGGATCCGTGGGCTGGCAGTTTACCCGCACGGCCTATATTGCCTTTCCAGCCGAGGGCCAGGACCAGGATAAAATCTTTGAGATCGCGGTTGAAGCCGGGGCGAATGATGTCGTTTTTGACGGTGACGAGATCGAAATCTTTGGGCCGGTAGAGTCTTTCAAAGCTATCGGTGACGCGCTGCGGGCTGCAGGTGTCCATCCGGATGAGGCTGGCCTGCGTATGATCCCCAACCAGGAAATTGAGTTGCCTACAGATCAAATTATCTCGGTGATGAAAACCGTCGAGGCACTGGAAGAGCTGGACGATGTCCAGAATGTATATACCAACCTGCGCATCACCGACGAGGCGTTGGCCGAGATGGAGGCAGAGTAGGTCTGGCTGGATGATCGTTTTAGGCATTGACCCTGGGACAGCGACCACCGGATACGGCCTGGTCAGTGAAGCAGCGGATGGAAGCCTGGTTTCAGTGGGTTATGGGGTCATCACCACGCCGCCAGGCCTCGCGATGCCGGAACGACTTTTAAAACTGAATCAGAGCCTGAAAGAAATTGTCCTTCTCCACCACCCGGTTTCATGTGCGGTGGAGAAGCTGTTTTTCTCCAAAAATGTGACCACAGCCATCGCAGTCGGCCAGGCGCGCGGGGTAATCCTGATGACCCTGGCTGAAGCGGGGCTGGAGGTTGCCGAGTACACCCCGATGGAGGTCAAGCAGGCGATTGCCGGGTTTGGAGGTGCGGATAAGCAGCAGGTTCAGCAAATGGTGCGCGCGCTGCTCGACCTGCCTGAGGTTCCCCGTCCGGATGACGCGGCGGATGCGCTTGCCATTGCTATCTGTCACCTGCACAGCTCTCGTTACCAGTTGCGCGCCGTCGAAGCAGCCTGAGGGAGGAAGAATGGGGGCATCCGTTCAATCAGGCGGCCGCATCACCAGCCTATCCAATTCAAAAATCAAGTGGATTCGCAAGCTCAAAGAACGCCGTCATCGTGATGAGGCCGGCCTCTACTGGATCGAAGGCCTGCGCATTGTGGCTGAGGCTGTCCAGCTTGACGCCGACCTGGATACGCTGATTGTCGCGCCAGAGCTGGTGACCAGCCAATTTGGCCGGGAGCTCATTGATAAAATGGCGGCAAGGGGAGTTCCGCTGCTCGAGGTGAGCAGCGACGTTTTCAAATCCTTTTCACTGAAAGAGGGACCCCAGGGGATCGCTGCCCTGGTTCGCCAGCATGTCGAGCCTCTGGAGGGCTTAAGTGTCAATTGTGACTGGGTTGCCCTGGACTCAATCGCCGATCCCGGCAACCTGGGGACTATTTTGCGGACGAACGACGCCGTTGGCGGCGCGGGGTTGATCCTGCTCGACCATTCGACAGACCCCTTCGATCCCACCTGCGTCCGCGCCAGCATGGGCGCTCTTTTTTCGCAACGGCTGGTGCGGGCAAGTCTTGCGCAATTTTCGGAATGGAAACGCGCCAACCACGTTCACTTGGTCGGAACCTCTGGCGGCGCGGCGCGGGACTATACCGAAGTGGAGTACCCGCAGTCCCTGGTGCTGTTGATGGGCAATGAACGCCAGGGGCTGAGCGAAGAGGCTATTCGCTTTTGTGACCAGATGGTCGCCATCCCCATGCGCGGCCGCAGCGATTCGCTCAACCTGGCGATCGCCACGGCGATCATACTCTACCAGATTTTCAACCAGCACCGGGGCCGGGCATGGAAAGGATAAGATATGATAGCTACCTTGAGTGGCGAAGTGTTGGAGGTAGGAGTAGATCATCTGGTGGTGACGTTGGGAGGACTGGGATTGCGGGTCTTCGTCCCGGCACCGCTGATCGCTCAGGTGCGGGTCGGCGAGTATATTACCCTGCACACCCATCTGGTCGTCCGCGAGGACCTGCTTGCTTTGTACGGCTTTGAAACGCGTGAGACCCGCGAATTCTTTACTTTGCTCCTCGGGGTGAATGGAGTTGGCCCACGCATCGCTCTGGCGATCCTTTCAGTCCTTTCCACGGACGCCATCCGCCGCGCCGTAGTCAACGAGCAGGCGGATATTTTTAGCAGGGTGCCTGGCGTGGGTAAGAAGACCGCCCAGAAGATCCTGCTCCACCTGCAGGGAAAGGTCAGTGGCGAGGAACAGTTTGCTGCTATGTCGCCCCTCACCGATATTGAGACCGAGGTGATTGGGGCGTTGACCGCGCTCGGCTACAGTGTCATCGAAGCCCAGACTGCTCTTCAGGCCATCCCCAAAGATGCACCCATGGACGTTGAAGCCCGGCTACGCCTGGCGCTCCAATATTTTTCTTCCTGAGAAAATACCAACTGGACAAGCAGACGGCTTTCAGGTATGATTTTGACAGGTCAATGCACAATCGGCCCGCATCATCACTCAAGGATATCTTCAGGAAGGGAAATTAATCGTTATGCCTGCTTTTACCCGAGAATTGGGTATTGACCTGGGTTCATTCAATACGACTGTCGCCGAAGGCAATCAGGTGATCGTTCAGGAACCGACTGTGGTTGCGGTTGTAGTAGAAGAGCAAAAAATGGTCGAGTGGGGGCGGGCAGCGCGAGACATGTATGGCAGGGTTCCTGACACCATTGAGGTAGTTCGTCCGCTCTCTCATGGCGTGATCGCGGATTATGAAATCACCGAGAACCTGCTGAAGCACCTGATCAAAGACAAATTGAGCGGTCCTTTTGGAATTTTTCGCCCGCGGGTAATGATCTCCGTTCCCTACGGGATCACCAGCGTGGAGAGCCGCGCCGTTCACGAAGCCGGGCTTGGCGCCGGAAGCCGCGAGGTATATCTCATCTGGAGTCCCCTGGCCGCGGCGATCGGCATCGATCTGCCCATCGGCACCCCCTCGGGCAATATGATCATCTGTCTGGGAGGGGGCACCTTTCAGGTCGCAGTTCTGGCCATGAATGGGATCGTCTCCGCCGAGACTACACGAACGGGTGGGCTGCGCCAGGATGAGGCTATCGTAGCTTATATCCGCAAGAAATATGGACTGGTTATCGGCCAGCCAACCGCCGAACAGCTCAAGATCCGCATCGGCGCGGCGCTACCACAGGATGAGCAGCAATCCATGGAGATACAGGGGCAGGACCAGGTAACCGGCTTACCCAAACCAGCCACCTTGACAACCGATGAGATCGTCGAAGCTCTCCAGGAGCCGCTGGCCGAGATTGTCTCCACGACGCGGCGCGTCCTGGAAAAAACCCCTCCCGAGCTGATTTCGGATATTATCGACCGCGGTGTAGCGTTGTGTGGGGGTGGGGCGCTCCTCCGCGGGATCGATAAATTTCTGACTAAATCGCTTGGCATTCCCGCGTACCTGGTGGATAACCCGGTCACCTGTACTGCCGAAGGGGCCGCGCGCGGGCTTGCCATGCGCGAAATTCTTCGCCGAAATCTACCCATGGTATAAAATATTACTGGTTGAGTGTGATTCGTACGATGCATGAGCTACCCAAAATAAAGGGGTTGCGATGACTGGGTGGTATGTGAATAAGGTTCCATCCCAATTCAGCAAAGTTCAGGGCCTGGGACGCCCAATCGACGTTTTTTTACCTCGCCAGGATTTTATGGTCCGCATTGGGCCGTTTCTGCTGGCCATCCTCACCATTCTGGCCGCGATTGCCGTTCTGGCCTGGGGGGCGTTTCAAACCTACCAGCGCTATTTCCGCAATGGCCCGGCGGTCATCTGGCGCAGTTTAACCCTGCCTCTGATCCTGGCGGCCGTTTTGATCCTCATTGGTATCGCGGTGGCCTGGATTGCCCTGACCCGTCTCAACCGGGCTGTGGTTCTGTATGAAAGGGGAGTGGCGATCTCTACCCTGCTAAAGATGCGCTCCTGGCACTGGGAGGATATTTCTTCCATACAGGCAGCAATCACCAGGATGGTCTTTCTCCACCGGGCGAGCGCTCCCAGCTACGTCTACACATTGACTCGCCGCAATGGGAATAAAGTTACCCTGGATGATACTCTCGATCGGATAGAGGTTTTAGGCAGTTCGATCCGGGAAAAGGCCACCCCTTATATCCTGGCGCGCTACTCCCAGGCTCTGGAAAATGGCCAGATCCTTCATTTTGGACCAGTGCAGGTCAGCCTGCACGAAGGGGTTCGGATCGGAACGCACGTCTATGACTGGAGCCAACTCGACGAGCTGGCAGTTCTGGACGGCCAGGTGAGGGTCCGCCTGGCTCCGGATGGCAAACTCACAACCTCTCAACCCCCGGTGATGGTCTACCAGGTTCCCAATCTGGACGTACTTTTGTCCCTCGCCAACAAGCGTTAATCCAGGTAATAGGTCATCCGCTGCAGGTGGATGACCGGATCGATATACTGGACCTTTACACTGTTCGGGACGTGTAAATTGATTGGAGCGTAATTGAGGATCGATTTTATTCCCGCCTTGACGAGCTGATCGACCACTTCTTGCGCCGCGGAAGCTGGCGTGGTGATCATGGCGACCTGAATCCCTGATTCTTTTATCTTTGGGCTGAGCTCGGACATATCCAAGATTGTGTACTCGTCGATCTTTTTACCAATTTTCTGCGGGTCGTTATCAAATACCATAGCTACGTGAAAGCCCCAGTTGGCGAACCCGTTGTAGCCGGCGATCGCGTGTCCCAGGTCACCGGCGCCGACCAACACCATCTCCCACGTGCGGTCAACTTTCAAGATTGCCTGGAGTTGTCTCACCAAAAAGGAGATCGAATATCCTGTACCCTGTTTTCCAAACTCACCAAACTGGGATAGGTCTTTGCGGATTTGGGCAGCGGAGATGCCCAGACGTTCGCCCAATTCCTGTGAAGAGGTGGTTTGAGCCCCTGCTTCGCTCATTTGCCGCAGGGCGCGGAGATAGCGGGGTAATCGGCCGACAATGACATCAGGGATTGGTTTATCAGTCATCTACTCCATCCAGTGTATGAGATCAGTACAATCATAGCAGAAAAAGGGTCATTTAGTCAAATTTATCACAAATACTACTGAATGGCCATGCTGACTGTGAAATATTTCTCCACTGAAATGTGGATCACTGCCAGCGGAAATGGCAGGTAATGTCCGGCAGGGTAATCCCGGTCGGGGTTTTCTGGATTTGCCATCAGGGAACGCGATTCCAGGAATGAGGTAAACTCACCGGACCCGTTGGTCCAGACCTCGACGGTTGGACCTTGAGAGATCCCCCAACGCCAGCCGCCATCGGTGGGTTCGAACGCATAGCTTCCAAACCGGTCCTGTATGCCACCCTGTAACGAATTCACCAAAAGCGGCAGGGTGGTTTGAACCGGAGATTGCGTCTCAAAGCTGACGATCAGGTGGCTGCCTTCGAGGTGGATGAGTTTGGTCAGGTGCGGCTCGGCCCGTGAAAAAACCATTTCTCCGGAATGAATTTCAACCCTGAAAGATCCTGTAGACGTGGTTTGGTCCCAGAAAGCTCCAGGGATCACCTGCGGATCGGAGAAGAAGCCTTTCCCTGGCTGCCATTCTGCCGGGTCACCCAGTCCCACATCTAATTGGGAGGAAGGCCCAATCATCTGAACCGGTTTGTTATGGATCAACCCGAAAGCATACTGGATCAAGGCTTTTTCAGGATCGATGATCAGGAATAAATTCTGATTTGCCAGCATGCAGCCGGGTTTTCCGAATACCCCGGCTTCGAACGTGCAGGTGGAGAGGTTCACAGGGTCGTTAGCCCAGCTTGCGGCGCGGACCAGTTCCCGAATCTCGGGGAGGTATTCCCGGTTTAATGCCATCCGTTTCGAGTCAGGATCAGGATCGGTCAGGCGCAGGTAAGTATCCCAGGCCAGATCGTGGATGGCGCTTTGTGGCATAGCCTCCAGCTCCTGTCGCAGGACCGCTACAGCCGGGTCCTGGGCGTCATTTTCTGCCGGGATCAGGCAGGCCCAATCCGGGCAAAGAGGGTGGGACCCGTTTGCGGCAGGGGGGAGAGTTTCCAATCCACTCTCATCGAGCATCTGGATCCAGGGATGACCGCCGAGATAGCCCATCGCCTGGGCCGCGGTGATCGAGTCGCCCCACAGACTTTCCGGGAGCGAGCCACCCAGCGCGAGCAGGTCAGATGGGTCGGGTGAAAGGGCGACCGCTATGGTCTGCCGCCGGGCCGCTATGGTCAGGCCGGTTTCTGGATGTTCCAGGTCAAATTCGGCGCCGTTGTTAGCGGGAAGCGGTACGAAGATATGGTTCCCCCTCCTTGCCAGGTGGCTGGAATCCTGGAGACGGGCAAATACGAAACGGTATTCCTCTGGCAGCGCGGATCGCAAGGCGCCATACAGGAAGGCGCTCGGCTTGATCCCGAATCGAGCTGCGCTATCCCGGCTGGAATACAGTCCACGCAGGAGATACGGATCTCCCCAGGCGGTGTCAGGCAGGAGCAGAAGGCCGCTTGCTGTCAGATCCTGGATCCATGGGATTACGCCCAGATAATCCAGCGCTTGCAGGCTGGCTGGTTTTTTTAAATCCAGCAATCCCACCGGAACGTTATTGGACGCGCTTGCGTCGATCAGCTCTTTGAGGCCATGGCGCTGGCCAAGCGGGCCGGTGTGCGCACCATCCCAACGGCGCAGAGTTTGAGCGGGGGTAGCGGCTGGCAAGGTGTTCCAGAACGCGAGCAGCACCGGCGCGGGCCGTGGTGGGGTGGTGTCGTTCCAGGCAGGTCCGATGTTTCCCGCCGGCAGCTTACTTCCCGGCGATGTTGAAAATACTACCACCTGGTAATGGCGCGGGTTTCCGGGGAACTGCTCCTTCCGCAAAGTTAAAACCAGATCGCCGATCAGGCTGTCACGGGAATACCTGGGGATCAGAGCCGGGATGGTGCTTCCATCCGGCCGGAAAACCAGTCCGGGACCACCAGCCGGCAGGATGATGGCGAAATCCCATTGGATTTGGTCTTTAACCGCCAGCAGTGGTTTTCCTCCTCCGCCTCCGGGCTGAGCATCAAAAAACAGATAGAGGTCGCAATCCGGCTCCGGCCGGCTGGCGAGAAAATCCACGCGGATCTGGATATCCGCTGCAAGCTCGCGCGTGTATAACGCGACCAGGGCGAGTTCAGCCGGAACCTCCTCCGGCGGATTCTGTAGAAGGCGCAGATCGGCGAGCTTCCAGTCCTGGAAGTGGAAAGGGATTCTATCTGGAACAGGCTGGTAAGGCTGGCAGGCGCTGACCAGCAGCCAACCGACCAGGATCGTCAGAGAAACCCTGGCAGCGGAAAATTTTGGGGAACGGGCGCATCTCATAAAAACATCCAAGCCAATCCGATTGTACGATGAAACGGCGAGCCTACCCAATATAAATTAGCTGACCCCCGAATGATCTTCGGGGGTCAGTTGCAAACTTTTCATTGACGACTAATTCCGCCTTCTGCCCATCAGCAGGAAGCCATAATACAGGAGTGTGGAAATCGCCTGGACCGCGGCGGCCACGTAGGTCAATGCGGCTGCGTCGAGGACAGCGTTCACGCCGCCCATTTCCTGCTGGTAGAGCACGCCCGAGGTCGACAGCCAGGCTTTGGCTTTCCGGCTGGCGTCGAACTCAACCGGCAGGGTGATCAGCGCGAACAGGGCGACTGCAGCGAACAGGATTACTCCAATCCAGCTCACCATATAACCGGTTTGCCCAGACAGGAAAAGGCCGACGAAGAAAATCACTGGACCCAGCCAGCTTCCCACCTGGACCGCTGGCACCATTGCGCTTCGCGCGCTCAGAAAGGCATAGCCTTCCTTGTGCTGCAGCGCGTGCCCTGCCTCGTGCGCGGCGACACCCGCCGCTGCCAGGCTGTTTCCACGGTACACATCCGGGCTCAGGCGCAGAACGCGCGATCTGGGATCGTAATTATCCGAGAGAAAACCACCTGTTTCCTCGACGTGGACGTCGTTCAAACCGGTATTGTTCAGCATACGCGCGGCGACTTCCGCGCCGGTCAGGCCGGTATAGCTGCGTACCCGGGAAAATTTTTGAAAGGCTGATTGGACTTTGATCTGCGCCCAAAAGCCTAGCAACAGTGCGGGCAGGCTGAAAAGAATATACAGTCCGTACCCAGGGAAAAAGAAAGGATACATTTTTTTAACTCCTATGCAATTCACCCATTGAGTGAATTGCTATGATTATAATATCTTCTCGATGTTCTAAAAGCGGTTCACAGGTCCGCGGACCGCCAGAATTTCTTGCAAATTTTGTTATGCTATCTGACATAGCGGGCAATTTGCTCCCTTGAGAGGAGGCCAGCGATTTGCCCTTCCTCCACAACCGGGGCCAGGCTGGCTTTTGCAAAATCCATCGCATCGATCGCCAGACCCAACGCCATATCTGCCTGCACCTGAACCAGTTTGTCCCAGGGGGTCATCACCTGTTCGATGGCGGTGGTATCCCACTCCATCCTGGGGATCACCGTGACCTCGTGGAGGGATATCATTCCTTTCGGCTGGCCGTTTTCGGCAATCAGAAAGAGGTGCTTCCCGCTGGGTAAAAATTTTTCCTCGACCAGTTTCGTGATCGAAAGCTTCCCCGGAACGCTCTCCAGGTCATGCGACATCACCTGGGATACCTTGAACGTATCCAGGACATGCTGCTGGTCGGTATGCTGGCGCGAAGCAAGTGCGGCGTTCTGGAGGAACCAGCCAATAAAGGCCAGCCATAGCCCGTTGACCAGGTTCCCGCCAAACAGCGTGAATATTCCGAAACCGATAAAACCAAAGGCTACGATCTGTCCACTGATCGAAGCGACCCGCGTGGCCTGTTGGAAATTTTTGGTGATTGCCCAAAGGATCGCGCGGAAAACCCTACCGCCGTCGAGTGGAAACCCGGGGAGCATGTTGAAACCGGCCAGAGCCAGATTTACTAATCCCAGCCATTTCGCCGAGATCCCCAAAAAGGGGATATCCGCGAAGATCAGGCTGATCAACCCAAAGAATACCGCAAGAAGAAGGCTGGCCAATGGACCGGCGATCGCGATCTTGAATTCGGTCCTGGCCGAACTTGGTTCTTCGGTGATGGTAGCCATCCCGCCAAAAATGAATAATACGATATTGCGGACAGGAATACCGGCGCGGATCGCAACTACTGCATGGCCCAATTCGTGGATCAATACAGACAAGAAGAACAACAGGCTGGTCGAAATGCCCAGCACCCAATTTAAGGTCGGATTAAGCAGCGTATCCTCGATGACGAAATATCCCATCGAGAGAGAGCCAGTCACTAAAAAGAAAACGATAAACCAGCTCCAATGCAGGCCAACTGGTACACCGCCAATCCGGCCCAAGCGTATATTTGCGTTCATTGTAAGAACCGTCTCCTGACCACCCCAACGATAAGGCTTGATTTCTCTTAAAGAAAAACAGAAGCAATTCGTTTAGTCAAGTGCCACCTGACTTTAATAGTCTTCTTTCGATTAAATCCTACACCACACAGGTATACAATTAATTTATTTTCTGTAAGATTTTTATAAATATAACAATCAGCGATACAAGCTTTGACCTCACTTGTATCGCCCGACGAGCATCGGTACGAGGGTCATTCTCTCACCCAGCTTGCCAGGTGAATTCGATCTATTTTTATCTATTATAGTGAATATTAATCCTTTCCGCAAATATTTGTACCCAGATAATCTGGGGTTAACGCCAATCAGCGCCATGAATTGCGGCGCTGATCGGCGGACGGTAATTGTACCCGGGTAATAGGCCAGGTTTCAGGCGTCCCTGGGGAGGCTCGAACTCCCGCTTTCGGCTCCGGAGGCCGACGCTCTATCCACTGAGCTACAGGGACGGGTTCCCGAAAGAGCAACCCTATTTTACCACGGAAATGGATAGCGCTATCCTCGGGGATCGGCGAAAACCAGCTCGACCCGCTGGATCTGCGCTCCCAACGGATCCAGCCCCAGGCTTTCAAGGACCTCTTCCGGCCGGCCGGTAGCCCCTTCTCGCGCTGAAAGCAGCATATGGATTCGAACCTTACCCGGCTGCTCGACGCAGTCATCCGCGGATAATGCCTCGATCAAGGGCCGTAAATCGTAGGATTTGCCTCTCCGCTCGCGGGGAAGACTGGTCGAATTGAGCAGATCCGTGACGCGGGCTATTACCTCGTCTCCCTTCGCCGGATCCAGGAGGGTTGCCAGGTAGCGGCTCGACCTGACCCGGGTTTGCAGCGGCGGGGATTTGAGATCTACCATTTCGATGGCGGTGATCTCCAGCCCAGGCGGGACGGCGCGGTTGAGGGCCTGCTGGATCTCTGCCGGCGAGTATTCATTCACCAGCCAGACGTCTATCACCTCGCCCAGGCTGGTAAAACCCAGCGGAAGGGCGCAGGCCTGCTGCATACGCGGCTGAGGATGGTAACCCTGGCTGAAGGTCATCGGCAGTCCGGCTCGCCGCAGGCTGCGCTCCCAGGCGCGGTGCAGGTCGAGATGGCCGATATAGCGGATCGCTTCCCCTTTTTTGTAGTAGATGCGGTAACGGTATGTGGAATCCGGGTTCTCCAATGATAAAGCTCCTTAGGCTTGTCAATTGGGGACTAACATTCGAGGCTTTCGCGCGCTCTGGTCCTTGGGTTTGACTTCCGGGCATTTCCAGGCTGGACCGGGGTTCTGCGTGCGTAGCGCTGCGAACTGTGGCAGAATTCCACAGGCATAGCACTGCTCACGGCAATCGTCCCGCAGTCTGCCTTCCAGGCTCCAGCGGTACTCTTCCTTCAGATGCGCCGGGCGTACGGCGGCGCTGATGTGCGCCCAGGGCAGGACCTCATCGAGATCCCGTTGGCGGTGGCTGTAGAAATCGGGGTCCAGGCTGGCGCTCTGGAACGCCTCGACCCAGAGTGGATAGCGGTACTGGTCTTGCCAGGCGTCGAATTTCGCCCCCAGCTTCCAGGCCGTGTAAATAACCTCCGCGAGTCTCCGGTCTCCGCGGGAAAGCCAGGATTCGAGGAATGTGTCCTCCGGTTCCGTCCAGGTCAGCTTGATGCCCGGGTTGCGCAGCTCTCGCTTGAGCAGATCTTGCTTGGCGCGGATCTGATCTGCTGTGTCGCAGGGGACCCACTGGAAGGGCGTATGCGGCTTGGGGACGAAGGTGCTCACCCCTGCATGGACTCTGGCCTTGCCGCCGATCCTGCGTCGGCCTTCCGCCAGGACTGCCTTGCACAGGCCCACGATGGCCTGGACGTCTTCGATCGTTTCGGATGGGTGGCCGATCATGAAATACAGCTTGATGCTCGTCCAGCCGTGATCGTAGATGGCGCGCGCGGTTTCCAGGAGCTGTTCGGTCGCGACTGGTTTATTGATGATGCGGCGCATGCGCTCGGTGGCTGCCTCGGGAGCCAGGGTAAAGCCTCCCGATGCGCGGGAGTCTTTCAGCCGGTCCATCAACTCAACGGAGAAGGATTCAATCCGCAAAGAGGGCAGGGTGATGTGGACGTGGCGGCTGGCAAAGCGGCGGCTTAGCTGATCGACCAGGTCGAGGATATGCGTGTAGTCAGAGGAAGATAGGGATAACAGGGCGATCTCCTCGAAGCCGGTATAGCTCAAAGCTTCTTCGAGAGCGGCGGTGATCTCCTCGATTGGCCTCTCCCGCACCGGCCGATTGATCATCCCGGCGTGGCAGAAGCGGCACCCGCGAGTGCAGCCGCGCATGATTTCGACGGCGACCCGGTTGTGAACCACGTCCACCGAAGGGACCAGAAAGCGGGTGGTAGGCTTGGGCAGCCTGGCCACGATCCGCTTGGTAATCCGGGTGGGAGCGCCTTCTCGGGCTTCGATTTTTTCCAACCGCCCGTCCTCCTGGTAGGAGACGCGGTACAGGGATGGAACGTACACCCCGGGGATTTTCGCCAGGGCCTGGAGCAGGTCCGCTCGCGTCTCACCCGCTGATTTCCAGGCCTGCTGCGCGCGGACGATATCCAGGATCGCTTCTTCTCCCTCCCCGATCACGAATGCATCGATAAACGCGTGCATCGGCTCAGGGTTAAATGTGGCATGGCCGCCGGCGATCACCAGCGGGTTTTTTCCCGTGCGCTCGGAGGCATACAGGGGAATCTGGCTGAGGTCGAGTGCGTTGAGCACGTTGGTATACAAGGTCTCGTAGGGCAGGGAAAACCCGAGGATATCGAACGCCGCCAGGGGGTGTCTGGTCTCCAGGCTGTACAGTGGGATCCCGGCGCTGCGCATAGCTACTTCCATGTCCAGCCAGGGGCTATAGGCGCGCTCCGCCAGGACGTCGGGGCGCTGGTTAAGCAGGTCGTACAGAATCGCCAACCCCAGGTTTGGCAGGCCGATATCGTAGATGTCGGGAAAGATCAGCGCCACCCTGGTTTGAATTTGTTCCCAATCTTTGACAACCTGGTTGTATTCACCGCCGACGTAGCGGCCCGGTTTCTGGACACTGAGTAAAATCCGCTCGAGGCGGTTTTGAATTTCCTGGGGGGTTAGCAACGAAGTCTCCTGTTTCCTGCGTATCTTTACAGCATTTCGATCGTATCATTCACCAGCGGCTCGTCCGGCCAATTTTTCTCGAAGTACTTTACCACCTCTTGGAGGGATCGGCGAATGTGGACTGCGTCATTGCTGACCAGCGCGCAGGCAATGACCGCCTCCTGCCAGGCATCCTGCCGGTCGATCTCGGCAGTGGAGATGTTAAATTCGCGGTGAAGCCGGGCCAGGATGGGTTTGATCCGGCTGCGTTTTTCTTTCAAGGAGGTGCAGCCGGGGAGATGCAGGTGAAGAGTCAGGAGGCCTACGGGCATTGTCCAAAGTGAAGCAGAATGAAAAGTCACCTTACTGTACCCGATGCGCCCGAAACCGTCAATCAACAATGGTCAGATCAATCGGATGACAAATATCCATTTTTACCTGCTGGTGGATCGCCCTTGCACAAAGTCCCCCTGCCGGGTACAATCTTCTGCAACTACCTGTATGGACCTGGTACGATTATAATGATTGAAGTAATTGAAGTAACTGCGTATCAAGAAGCGCTGGATTATCTCTACAAGTTTGTCGATTACAGCCAGACCCGCGCGTTTCGTTTTTCACCAGAAAAATTTAACCTGGAGCGGATGCGCGTTTTCTTAGCGTTGCTGGGAGATCCCCATCTGGCTTACCCGGTCATCCACGTCGCCGGGACGAAGGGGAAAGGATCTGTCTCGGCCCTGCTGGCGAGCGTGCTGCGTGAAGCCGGTTACCGGGTGGGCTTATATACATCTCCTCACCTGCATGATTTCACCGAGCGGATTCAGGTCGATGGATTGAGTATTCCGCGTCTCGATTTTGCACACCTGGTCAATCTGATCAAACCCTTTGTGGACCGGGTGCCTGACCTGACCACCTTCGAGCTGACGACGGCTCTCGGATTTCTCTACTTCCAACGCCGGGCGGTCGATGTCGCCGTGATTGAGGTGGGCCTCGGAGGCCGGCTGGATGCCACCAATGTTGTTCAGCCGCTCCTTTCGGTGATTACATCGTTATCCATGGATCATATGAGCATCCTTGGAGATACCCTGGTGAAGATCGCCGCGGAAAAGGCAGGCATTATCAAGCCAGGCCGCCCCGTCGTTTCCTCGCCTCAAAAAAGTGAGGCGCAGGCAGTCGTGGAAGAAGTGGCTGCCCAAAATCAGTCCAGGCTGACGCAGGTCGGCAAAGATTTTTTTTACGCCCCCCGCGAGCACTCCCTGAATGGGCAATCCCTCTTTGTCTGGCCCGCAGATCAGCAAGCCCTGGTCGACAGGTTTGTCGAAGCGGACGGACTCTCGGCCTGGCAGCCGCTGCGGCTGACCATCCCCCTGCTGGGATATCACCAGGCGGTCAACGCTGCCACAGCCTTTGCGGCGATCGACACCGCCAGCAGGGAAGGGTTCGAGATCCCTCCAGACGCGATCCAACGCGGATTTGCGAACGTCGTCTGGCCGGGTCGCTTCGAGGTGCTGCAGAAAGATCCACTGGTGATCGTTGATTCGGCTCACAACCCGGATTCCGCCTTGAAGCTTCGCCTGGCGTTGGATGATTACCTGGGGGGAGAGCCGGCCATTCTGGTTTTTGGCGCTTCCGAAGATAAGGATATCTCCGGGATGTTCGCCGAGCTGCTTCCCCGGGTCGACCGGGTGATCGCAACCCGCTCCATCCATCCCAGGGCGATGGATCCAGAAGAAATCGTTAAAATCTCCCATCATTATGGGTGTAAGGCAGAGGCGGTTGTTCCACTCGGAAAAGCATTGATGGAAGCTGTAGAGCTTGCGGGAACTCAGGCAGCAGTAATTGCTGCGGGTAGTTTGTTCGTCGCCGCCGCGGTCCGCGAAACCTGGCAAATGAACCATCCTGAGGTCCGCTTGTTGGAGAGGGAGAAGAGCCTATGAAAGGTGAAGATTGGAACCCGCGTGGGGTAGAAGACGAAGAGTTTTCTGCGGCGCTGCACCAGCGTACCGAAGAGCTGTACCGGATCCCAAATGCGGAAACCGATGACGAAGGCCTGATTACCTGCGCAGTTTTAACCATGCGCGATCTGGTTGTCTTTCCCCGCATGGTATCGCCGATATTTATCACCCCTGGCCCTACCCTGCTCGCGATTCAGGAAGCCCAGGATGCCGGCACGACGGTGATCGCTCTGACCCAGCGGGATCCAGACATCGATGATCCCCAACCAGATGATTATCTCCCGGTGGGTGTGGAAATGGCGGTCGGTCGTTTGCTGAGCATGCCGGATGGCAACAGCTCCGCCCTGGTCCAGGGCCGACGCCGGGTCGAAGTGGTCGATTTTATCCAGCGCGAACCCTTCTATATTATCCGCGCTCGCCCGATCGAGGAATCCCCGGATGTGGACCGCCAGACGGATGCCCTGATGCGGACCGCGCGCGATCTCTTCGAGCGCTGTGTCCAGTTGGATCGCAGTCTTCCGGACGAAGCTCACCTGTTTTCCATCAATATCAGCGAGCCGGGGTGGCTGGCGGATATGATCGCCACGGCGATCTCGCTGCCCTTCAAAGAGCGCCAGGCTTTGCTGCTTACCGCCGATCCTCAGGACCGGCTCAAGCGGGTGAACTGGCTTCTTGCCCAGGAGCTGGACGTACTCCAGCTCGAAGATGAGATCCAGACCCGTGTCCAAAGCGAGGTAGATCGCAGCCAGCGGGAATTCTATCTGCGCGAGCAGATGAAGGCCATCCAGACCGAGCTGGGGGAGGGCGATATCTGGGGCCGGGAGATCACCGAACTGCGCGCCAAAGTGGAACAGACCGCTCTGCCGGTCGAGGCGCGCTCAGCGGCGATGAAAGAAATCGAGCGCCTGGCCCAGATGCCTCCGCTGGCTCCAGAGGTCGGCATCATCCGTACCTACCTGGACTGGATCCTCGAGCTCCCCTGGGAGCTCTCCACGCCGGATAACCTTGACGTCCGCCACGCGGCCTGCATCCTCGATCAGTACCATTATGGCCTGGGTCGCGCAAAGGACCGCATCCTGGAATATATCGCAGTGCGCAGTCTCAATCCCAAGAAGTCGCGCCAGCCGATCCTCTGTTTTGTCGGCCCGCCGGGAACGGGCAAGACCTCCCTCGGTCGCTCGATCGCCGAAGCGCTGGGGCGCAAGTTCGTGCGCCTCTCCCTGGGAGGAGTGCGCGATGAAGCTGAGATTCGCGGGCATCGCCGGACCTATATCGGCGCCATGCCGGGGCGCATCCTGCAGACCATGAAACGGGCGGGTACCGTGAATCCACTGTTCATGCTCGATGAGATCGATAAGCTGGGCGTCGATTTTCGCGGCGATCCCGCGGCTGCCTTGCTCGAGGTGCTGGACCCCGAACAAAACTTTGCTTTTTCGGACCATTACCTGGAGCTGGCCTACGATTTATCCAGGGTAATGTTCATCACCACGGCCAATGCCCTGGGGACGATTCCCGCCGCTCTTCTCGATCGCATGGAGGTAATTGAGTTCCCCGGGTATATCGAGGAAGAAAAAGTTGAGATCGCTCATCGCTTTCTCATCCCACGCCAGATCGAAGAAAGTGGTTTGGCTGACGCAGAAATTCAGATCATGGATTCCGCTTTGAAGCGCCTGATCCGGGAATATACCTATGAAGCAGGGGTGCGCAACCTGGAGCGAGAGATTGGCCGGATGTGCCGCAAGGTCGCCCGCATGAAATCCGAAAAGCGTCGCTATCCCACCCGCCTGGGGCCGAACCTGATCGAAAAATACCTGGGCCCGCCCCAATTCTTCGACACTGAAGCAGAGCGGCAGGATGAAGTGGGCGTCGCGACCGCGGTCGCCTGGACGGAAAACGGCGGCGAGATCATGCCCATCGAAGTGCTCATCCTCGAGGGGAAAGGTAACCTGCAAATCACCGGACAGATCGGCGATGTCATGCAGGAATCGGCCCAGGCCGCGCTTTCCTACCTGAAATCGCGGGCAGACCAGTTGGGTATCCAGAGTGAAAGCTTTGAACGATTGGACGTTCACATTCACGTTCCTGAGGGAGCCATCCCCAAAGACGGGCCAAGCGCCGGCATCACCATGGCCACCGCACTGATCTCCGCCTTCACCGACCGAAAGGTGTATAAAGATGTGGGCATGACCGGTGAAATTACCCTCCGCGGGCGCGTGCTGCCCATCGGTGGGGTGCGTGAAAAGGTTCTTTCCGCCCACCGCGCGGGTTTAAAGCGGGTCATCCTGCCTGAGCGCAACTTGAAGGATCTGGTCGATGTCCCCAAGAAAGTCCGCACCGATCTGAAGATCATCCCGGTCAACCATATGGACCAGGTCATTGAGGTGGCGCTCTATCCTGCACCGTTTGTCGAGGAAAAACGTCACCTGCGCCAGCGAAAATCCGCAGATAAAAAGGTCGAGAAAGAGAAAGAAGAGAAGGAGAAAGAAAAAGTGAGCCCGAACTAACTCGCAGCAGGGCATCACAGGAGGGAGGCGCGGTCCACGACCGCGCCTCCCTCCTGTGATTTGAAGCGGGAAATTTCGCGTGGACTATGTCTGGTTGGCCGGGACCGCACTGGTGGAAGTATGAGTCTTCTCCGTTTGCAGGGCGCGGATGCCGTTGCGCACCTGGATCAGGTCACGTTCCATTTCCATTTCAAGGTGGGTCAGCGTTTCGAGCACATATTCATCGGCTTCGCGTTTGGTTTGCTCGCTTTCCGCCCGCGACTGGGCGATGATCTGTTCAGATCTTACCTGGGCTGCCTGAACAATCCCATCGCGATCGACCAATTGCTCGCTCTTTTCGCGGGCCAACGCCAGGGTGCGATTTGCCTCTTCCTGCGCCTGGGCCAGAATCCGGTCCCGCTGTACCAGAAGCTGTTGGGCTTTTTTCACTTCTTCCGGAATGGATACCCGCATCTGGTCGATCAGGTCCAACATGCGGTCTTCATCGACAATCACGCTGTGCGTCAATGGAATCGGCCGGCTTTCATTGAACAACTCTTCCAGGCGATCGATCAGATGTTGAATATCCATTGCATCCTCCGTACCTTGATGGCTTCCAGATTGTTGCAATATCTAAGCCAGAGTTTAGACTGAAAGTCCATTTTCGTCAAATTAATCGCGCAAAGAGGTCATCGGAACCACCGTCTGTTCAGTCCCTAGCTCGCGAAATCGGGCTTTCAGCATCGATGCCACGTGCGGCGGCACCATGCTGGAGACATCACCTCCCAGAGAAGCGATTTCCCGGACAGTGGTTGAGGACAAAAAGGTGTGCTCTTCACTGGTAATCAGCGCCATCACTTCGATATCCGGGGTCAGGCGGTGGTTTGCCAGGGCCATGCGGAACTCGTGTTCGAAATCCGAAAAAACCCTCAACCCGCGGACAATGACCTGGGCGCTGATCGAACGGCAGAAGTAAACGGTTAATCCATCATACCCCATCACCCGTATTTTCTCATCATTTTCAAAAGTCGTTTTGACCATTGCCAGGCGGTCTGCGGGGGAAAATAACAGGTTTTTAAGCGGCCGGTCGTAGACGGCCACGATGACCTCATCGAATACTCGGGCAGCCCGCCGGGCGATATCGACGTGGCCATAATGGATTGGATCGAAGGTACCAGGGAACACTGCGCGCACCATGCTGTTAACTGATGTCTCCTTTTCCTTCACCCCAGAAACGGCGAAGAGTTTGTTCTAATGAGCCATGCTCCGGTCTGGTCATCGTGGGATCCAGTTGATAAAACTCCTGGGCCAGGTTGCGGGCTTTTTCAATCAGGCGCACGTTGGTGAGGTTAGCGAGGCGCAGCTCAGAATATCCCGACTGGCGAGTTCCCAGGAACTCACCTGGGCCACGTTGCTCCAGATCTTTTTCCGCGAGCACAAACCCGTCGTTCGTCATGACCATTGCCTGCAAGCGTTCATTCTCTCCGGCATTTTCCGATTCGGGGATGAGCAGGCAGTATGATTTCGCATCGCCGCGCCCGACCCGGCCGCGGAACTGGTGAAGCTGGGCCAAACCAAACCGGTTCGCGCCCTCGATGAGCATCACCGTCGCGTTAGGGATGTCAACCCCCACCTCTACCACCGAGGTGGATACCAGGATGGAATACTCCCCATCCCGAAAGTGGGCCATCACCTCGTCTTTTTCCTCTGGCCTCATCCTTCCGTGGAGCAGTCCCAGTTTGAGGTGGGGGAAGATCTCCTTCTGCAGGATCTCGTATTCCTCTACCGCGGCCTTCACCTCGTCGCGTTCGCCCTGTTCTACCAGAGGATAGATGATAAACGCCTGGTAGCCCTGGTTCACCTGCGAACGGATCAGGCTATAGGCCCGCTCCCGCTCCACAGGCAGCACGACGTGGGTCTCAATTTCTTGCCGACCGGCGGGCATTTCATCCATCACCGTAAGGTCCAGGTCGCCATACACCGTCAGCGCCAGCGATCGCGGTATCGGGGTAGCAGTCATCACCAGCAGGTGCGGATTCGTTCCCTTTGACCGCAAGATCGCCCGTTGTTCAACCCCAAAACGGTGTTGCTCGTCCACTATGATAAACTGCAAATCCTGAAATACAATCGGCGCTTCGATCAACGAATGAGTGCCGATCACCAGCTTGATCCGCCCCTCGCTGAGCCCCTCGCGGATCTCGCGTTTTTCGGTTTCTGGTGTGTCTCCGATCAACAGGCGAACCTCTTCCGGTTGGAGGACCGCACCTTCGGAATTCTCTCCACCCGGGCAGAGCAGGCGGGTCAGGGTGTGGAAATGCTGCTCCGCCAGGATGCTGGTTGGCGCCATGACCGCGGCCTGCGCCCCATGCTGGACCACCATCCCGATCCCGATCGCCCCGACGACCGTCTTTCCTGAGCCAACGTCGCCCTGCAGCAGGCGGTTCATGGGTCTGCCTGAGGCCAGATCGGCCCGGATTTCGGCGATCGCCCTGTGCTGAGCTTCGGTGAGCAGGTATGGAAGCCGGCTGGTCTGCCCGCCCAGCCAGTCATCGGAGGTTTCAAAGATCCGCCCGCTGACCTGCTGCCAGGCCTGTTTCTGGCGGATCACACCTAATTGCAGCAAGAAAATCTCGTCGAAAGCCAGCCGTTCGCGCGCCTCCTGGAGTTGCCTGGCGTTGTTCGGAAAGTGAATTTCCAGCAGCGCTGCCGATAGGTCGACTAGCTGCGCCGATTGGCGGATCGAGTTGGGTAAATAATCTGGGATGCGCGGCGCCCAGTAATTCACGGTATGGTTCATCAGGGTGCGCAGCCAGCGCTGGGTGATACGCCCGCTGAGCGGGTAGATGGGAACGATCCGGTTGGTATTGATCAGCTCGCGGTCGAGCGGTTCCCAGTCTGGGTTGTTGATCATCAATCGGCCCAGGTACTGGCCCACTTTGCCAGAAAGGGAGACCGGCAGCCCGATTGACATTCTGGTTGCGATCCAGGGCTGGTTGAACCAGGTAGCTCTTAAAAAACCGGTCCCATCGCCGATGATCACTTCGGTGATCTGGATATGCCCGCCGCGGAACGGCCTCTGGTTGACGCTCTGCACGGTTCCGATCACGGTGACGTCCTCACCGTACCACAGCCGGTCGATCGTCTTGAGCTGGCTGTAGTCATCGTACCGGCGGGGGAAATAATAGAGCATATCTCCCAGGGTCTTCAATCCCAGGCGGCTGAGTGTCTCGGCATGCTTTGGACCGATCCCGGGCAGAACGGTCAGGGGAGCGCTCAAGCCTAATTTGGCAGCGGCGGTGGGGTCACCGCCAGTATCGATGGCCCTGCGTAAGGATCGCGGTGGCGTGGGACCCTGCATCAGCGCCTGGGTCCGCTCCTGAGATGCAGCCTGACCCTGGGATGGGGGTTGGATAGGATGGTTCGGCTTCCCCTGTCTGGTTTCCCCAGGTTTGTATGGGTTGTGCTCGTGGAGTGGCTGCCTGTGTGGGCGGGGCAGGTCTGCAACATGACCCTCCTGATGGTTTTCCTGGATCTGCCGCCATAGATTCTTCAGTGACTCGGAGCGAGCCTTGGGTTCGAGGCCGGGATATTCATCCAGGCAGTGAATCACCGCTCTGACGATTTCCTCAGCGAGGTGGTCTATCCTGGCTTCGGTTTCCCAGGCCGGGAGGATTTTATTTAAGCCGCCAACCACTGCGCGATTGTCGAATCCTCTCTCGGTTTCCAGACGAAAAAATTTGTGAAGTTTCTCAAGAGATGGCTGCATGCGCTAATTGTACCATTTCCATTATTCTCTTGAATCCGGGATCTCGATCGCGAAAACACCCATGCTGCGTGGGCCAAACAAGGTAGCCAGGGGCAGGCTGATTGTTACCTCTGTGAAAGGCGTTTTCGGGAAATTTGTCGCGGCGTGTTCTTTCAGGGTCTTCGCTTCGTGGGTCATCGGCGGAATGCTTTGAATCACCGCGATCTGATACAGGTCGCTGAACTCGTCCAGAAATTCCTGGAGGAAATCCAGCAACTGGCGCGAGTTGCGTACCTTTTCGAGTGGGGTGAGGTGCCCATCCTCGAGAGAGAAGAGGGGGAGCAGTCCTAGCATTTCTCCAACCAGAGCCTGCGCCTGGCCTAAAAAACCAGCCTGGTGCAGATAGGTCAGGCTGGGGATGCAGAAAATGGAATAAATATGCGGGATCAATCCCCGCAACAGCCGCTCGATTTCTGTGGAGGGTGAATCGTTGGCGGCGGCTTCAGCGGCCGCCTGGACCAGGAAACCTAACCCCACGGACGTGGTTTGCGAATCGATCGGCTGGACGGAGACTCTACCGCGCACCGATTCGGCAGCTTCGAGTACATTTTCATAAGCCCGGCTGAGATAGGAGGAATGGCAAATCGCTACAACCTCGTTGTAGTCCTGGCCCAATCTGAGGAACATCTGGCGGTAGTCTTCCGCCGTGGGGATGGCCAGTTTTGGCGCAGTTCCATTGCGCACAGAAGGCGGCAGGCTTTTTGCCATCTGCTCCTGGCTCTCCTCCGGAGCCAGATCTCCCAGGATTTGCAGATTGATGCAGGTCACCAAATCTCTGCCTGGAAATAGGCCCTTGGTAAATTGTGCGGTGTTATCCGTGAGGATGCAAACAGAACTCATGATTTATTCGATTGATATGATGAACTGGTAATGAGGCTGATCACCTTCGTGAACTTCCAGCTCCTGGAGCGGATAGGCAGCCCGAATTTTATCTGCCACCCGGTTCACCTCGTGCTTGTCGATGTTATCTCCGTAGAAGAGGGTGATCCGCTCGCGACCATCGGTCTCGGCCCGGGCCAGCAGGCCCAGGCAGGCTTCTTCCAGGCTGGACGCCGAATAGACCAGTTTTCCGTTGAGTAAAGCGATTACCTGCCCTTTCTGAACGGTGACCCCATTGAGCTCCACGGAGCGGGTGGCTGTGGTGATCTCACCGGTTTCAACGTCATTCAGAGCACCGGTCATTTCTTGCGCGACCTCATCCAACTCCCCATCTGGCGCCAAGCGGAGCATGGCAGAAAGGCCCTGTGGCACACTGGCGCTGGGAATCACAGCCACTTTCTTAACGGTCAGGCTGGCGGCGGTCCGGGCAGTCAGAATGATGTTCTTGTTATTGGGCAGGATCAGGATCTTATCGGTTGGCAGATTTTCGAGTGCTTTAAGAATATCCTCTGTACTAGGATTCATCGTCTGGCCGCCCGGAATGATCGCGGCTGCGCCCAGGCTGGCGAAAATCCGAGAGATGCCCAGTCCAGGAGATACCACCACGGCTGCGATTTGCCCGGGCTCCACTGGAGTGAGGTTCAGGTGCGCCGCTCTGCTCCCCTGGAGATCTCCCATTTGGGCAACCAGGTTTTCCATGCTGACTTTTTTGACGATCCCCAGACTCTCGGTGTATTTGATCGGGTCATCCCGCTTCTCTTTTGGGACGTGGATGTGCATCCGGTAGATTCCTTCGCCTTCGCCGACCTGGATGGAGGTGCCGATTTGGGTCAGGTCGTTGTAAAAACTGTCCAGATCCAGCGGCGCATTCGGAGTAAAGTCGACCACAACCTCATAATCCTGGCCTGGCTCTAGCTCTTCCAGTGAATTGGTCATATCCAGAGCAGCCAGAGGCTGGACGGCGACCAGGGGGGTTTCCAGCGATTGATCTTTGACGTAGCGAAGAATTCCTTCCAAGATATAAAACAATCCTTTCCCGCCGGCATCGACTACTCCTGCGGATTTCAATACAGGGAGAAGCTCGGGTGTGCGCCTCACCGATTGGTCAGCAGCCTCAACGACTTTTTCGAGAATCTCCACCATGGAGTTCGTTTGGGCCAGGGCAGCTTCCCCGGCGGCGGCAACGTCTTTGGCCACAGTCAAAATAGTTCCTTCGACCGGGCGGACGACTCCCTTATACGCGGTTTTTCGCCCTTCCACGAGCGCACTGACCAGGCTGGTCGAGTTCATCGTATCCAGGTTGTCCAGTCCCCGGGCAAAGCCTCGCAACAACTGTGACAGGATCACGCCAGAATTCCCGCGCGCTCCCATCAACGCGCCCTGGGCGACCGCATGGGACATTTTCCCCATGTTATGCTCGCCTGAATTGGCGACCTCATTATAAGCCGCTTGCATGGTCAGGACCATATTCGTGCCCGTATCCCCATCCGGGACGGGGAAAACGTTTAAGGCGTTGACCGTCTGCTGGTTGGTTTTCAACCATGTCATGCCGGCCTCGATCAGCTCTTTCAGGTCCTGCCCGTCGATCGGGTTGTTTTGATTGATCTTGGTTGCCCCCGTTTTGGATATGGGTTGCTGTTCGACACTCATAAGGCTCCTCTACCGATCATTTCTGTGATGTAGGGTGTGAGCTGGCGTTTCAATCAAGATTGCTGACCCGCAGACCGCGAACGTGGATATTGATTTCATATACCGGGAGGCCAATCGTCTTTTCGACCTGGTATCGGACGTTATCCGTCACGCTGGCTGCTACGGATTTGATCCGGGTCCCATACTCAACGATGATGAAGAGATTGATGACCAACCGGTCGTCATCATACTGAATATCGACGCCGCGCGTGGGGTCTTTCACCAGAACCTGAGCCAGACCTTCCGCCAGGTTCTTGGGAGCAAAACCGACAACTCCATAGGATTGCAACGCAGCCTGATACGCGATCGTAGCGATGGCGCGGTAGGAAATCAGGATGGTTCCCAGGGGGTTGGTGTCGTCATTCACGGTCATATTGGTCCTCTGTCTTGTATTTAACAATGAAGCTTGAAAATGGTTGCGAGTCATGGTAAAATCTACCGTTGCGAAGTGATTTTCGCTGGATCAGCAGCGACGGGAATCATTATGAAGGAAGGATTTTCTCATGGCAAAGTGTGCAGTATGTGGTAAGACAACGACTTTTGGTCACAATCGCAGTTTCTCCTTGCGGGCCACCAATCGAACCTTCCGCCCGAACTTACAGAAGATCACGGTGGTTGAGAACGGTCGCAAAGTTCGCAAGGTCATGTGCGCCAAATGTATTCGGACGATGGTAAAGAGCGCTTAGTAGCTCGAAATTCTCCTGCAAGAATCGCGGCTTCAGCCGTGATTTTTGTTTAAACAGTCGAGAACTGCTGCTGCAAAGAGCGGATTCCGGCCAGGATTCCCTGAGGGTGGCGAAATATAGCGGTGGCAGCTACTAACGAGGTTGCCCCTGCGTGCAAGATTTCCGGCAGCGTTTCTGAATTGATCCCGCCATCCACCTGCAGCCAGGCTGGCGAATGGATTTCATCCAGCATCCTGCGCACCTCGCGCACCTTCGCGACGGTGGCAGGGATAAATTCTTGCCCGGAGTAACCGGGATTTACCGTCATTACCAGCACCAGATCGACGATCGGCAGCACCTCGGTGAGCAGGTTCGCCGGTGTGCCTGGATTGAGGACAATCCCCGCGTCGCATCCCAGTGAGCGGATCTTTTGCAGGGTCCGGTAGATATTCGGATTGCTTTCCAGGTGCACGGTCAGGTGGGTGGCGCCGGCTTCGGCGAAGGATTCCAGAAAAGCATCTGGGTTCGAAATCATCAGGTGGGTTTCGATCGGCAGCCGGGTGATCTGCCGGACGGTATCGACGATAAAGGGCCCCATGGTGATGTTGGGGACGAAATGCCCGTCCATCACGTCCACGTGAATCCAATCGATCCCACCCACCTCAGCCTCCCGGATCTGCTCTCCAAGGCGGCTGAAATCTGCTGATAAAATGGATGCGGAAATGGTGGGCATGTGATGATTCTGACTCACCTGGGCATGGGATTGATGGAAAACCAGACGAAAAGCCAGTAGGGAATTAGCCCTCCCACTGCGATCGTTGCGAGCAGGCCTAAGGCGAGCGTTACCCAATCAAAATCCAGACTGTGATCTTCTTTGACCGGCTGCGAGGTAGATTCCGGTGCTGATGACTGGGACTGTGCGGCCTGGGTGACCGCGCTGGATTGAGCGCCGTTTTCCTGGGGGAGGAGGTTGATTAGCACCCTGCCGAACTGGTCCGCGGTCCGGTAGCGGGCTGAAGGTTCTTTGGAAAGGACTTTCACAATGATCTGTTCGAGCGCTGGCGAGATAGAGGGGTTGAGCTGTCTGGGCGGCGGCGGCACCATCTCGCGGTGCATGCGAGCCAGTTCGGTCGAAGTGTCGGCATGAAAGGGGAGCTGGCCGGTCAGTAGCTCGTAGAGGATGACACCCAACGAATACACGTCCGAGGCGGGCGAGGGGGCCTGGCCGGCGGCCTGTTCGGGGGAGAAGTACTGGGGTGAGCCCCAAACAATGTCGTTCTGCTCATCGGGTTGGATGGTCGCCAGAGCGCGGGCGATGCCGAAATCGGTGACCTTAACTCTCTGGTCCGGAGTGACAAGGATATTATGGGGTTTAATGTCGCAGTGGACGAGGCCGGCTCGATGCGCATAGCCAACTCCTGCGCAGGCCTGGATCATAATGTTCAGGGCTTCCTCGATCGAAAACCGGCCTCGCTTTTTGATCAACGTTTTCAGGTCGGTCCCGGGAACGTACTCAAGGACCAGAAACAGGCGGTTATTATCCAGCCCAAAATCATGGACGGTGACGATGTTTGGATGGGAGAGGTTAGCAGCAGCTTTGGCTTCCTGGTGAAAACGCTCTCGAAATGCGCCGTCGCTGGAATAATCTTCACGCAGGATTTTGATCGCCACCGGGCGCTCCAGCATCTGATCCCTGGCCCGGTATACAACAGCCATCCCCCCGGAACCCAGGGTTTGTTGGAGTTCATAGCGATTATTTAACAACGGCGTTTCACGCATTCCTTCTCTATATCCCTTCGAGATTATATCATAGGTTCTTTGGGTTATAATTGGTTCAGGCCTATGGTCAAAACTCTGGCTGCCTTTTTCGCTAAGAATCCGCTGAACTGGCTCATCCTGGCTTTTCCATTGGCTCTTCTGGCGCGATGGGGGAATTGGGGGGATGTATGGGTCTTTATTCTGTCCGCTGTGGGCGTTATCCCCCTCTCCGGCTGGATCGGGGAGGCGACCGAGGCGATCGCCGTCCATACCGGTCCCAAGATCGGTGGATTACTGAACGCCACCCTCGGCAATGCCGCCGAGTTGATCATCACCCTGGTCGCCATCCGTGCCGGGCTTCTGGAACTGGTGAAAGCTTCCATAACGGGCTCGATCCTCGGCAACCTTCTTTTCGTAATGGGTTTTTCAATGCTGCTCGGCGGCGCAAGGCACGGCGTCCAACGTTTCGACCGAAAACATGTGGGCCAGCAGGCAGTGTTGCTGACCCTTTCTGTCGTAGCCCTGGTGATCCCTTCCCTCTTCAGCCACTCGATCGGTCCGGAAGGCAGCTCAAAAGTCGAAGCCTTAAGCCTCGGTGTGGCGGCTGTCATGATTATCCTCTACATACTGGGGATTGTTTATAGCCTCCGCGACCAGAAAAGCCCAATCACCTATTCCGAACCGGCTGAGCAGAAAGGAGCTCAATCGGCTCCCGTTGCCCACTGGTCGATCCGTACTGCGGTCATCTTTCTGGCTTTGGCGACAGTTGGGGTGGTGGTGCTTAGCGAACTCCTCGTCGGCGCCGTCGAACCGGTGGTCAGGCAGTTGGGCCTTTCCGAATTCTTCCTCGGGATCATTCTCATCCCCATCATCGGTAACGTGGCTGAGCATTTGGTCGCCGTCCGGGTTGCCATGCGTAACCAGATGGAGCTCAGCGTCGAAATCGCAATGTCTTCCAGCCTGCAGATTGCTCTCTTTGTTGCCCCGCTGCTGGTTTTTATCAGCCTGATGATTGGGAACCCTTTGACCCTGATCTTCAACCTGTTCGAGTTGTTGGCCCTCGTTGCGGCTGTGTTGATCGCCGCCCTGGTTGCCTCGGACGGCGAATCGAACTGGCTCGAAGGAGCTGCATTGCTGGGAGTTTATTTGATCCTCAGCATCGCTTTCTTCCTCATGCCGGCATCAGCATTGTAATGAAGCGAAACCCCTGGTGGAAGGATTTTCTCAATGTCTGGGTCGTCTTAGGCGGGCTGGCGCTTGCCGGGCTACTCATCGTCCTGGTCTGGCTCATGCTGGTCTATCTCCGCGCTCCAGCCTCTCACCAGCTTGCTCCTACCGCGGAAGTGGTCATCGTCCCTGCTCCTACACTCACCCCGAATATCGTTCTGCCCGATCTTCCACCCACCCCAACGCCCACCCTCCAGACGGTTCCCCAGCAAGCCGGCGGGCCCATCTCAATCGGCATCTACGTGCAGATTTCCGGGACCGGCGGGGACGGGCTGCGTTTGAGAGAGCAACCCGGAAAAAGCGGCGCTCTTAAGTTTCTCGGCGCCGAATCCGAAGTGTTTCAGGTCAAGGATGGCCCGCACTCAGCGGATGGTCTGACCTGGTGGTATCTGGTCGCACCCTACGATGCGAACCGCAACGGCTGGGCTGCAGCAGATTTCCTGGCGGTGATCCAAACGCCCTGACGATTTGCTTTTTTGGGAATTTGCATCTATCATTATGATCATCGTTCAATCAAGCGCCATTGTTTATTCGCTATGAGTCGAACAGGGAATACAACACCAGCTTCGATAACGGCTGATCGGAAATCCGGTCTGCTGCGCATCGCCTGGAATGATGGACATAAAAGTTACTATCCATTTTCTTTGATCCGGGCAGCCTGCCCCTGCGCAGGCTGCCGCGGCGGCCACGAATATATGAGCTCTGAACCCGACTTAGCGGTATTTTCCGTAAAGATGCCGGATTCTCCCGCCACCCATATCGCTCAGATCGAGCAGGTTGGCTCCTACGCGATCAACATCCAATGGGAAGATGGCCATCATTACGGAATTTACAACTGGCATTACCTCAGGTCGCTCTGTCCCTGCCCGGTATGCCAGGAGGAACGTAACCATGACGGATGACTCCCTGGACAGTGTGTTCGCCTTTGCCGAAAAAGCTTTCATTCGGATGCAGGCTGGTGAAGTGCTGACGCGTTGCTTGGAAGTGTCCAGCGTCAATCCTATGCACAAACTGGTGGAATCTCTGGTCTTAGCCGGCCCGGAGAGCCTCGACGTGTTTCGCGAGATCCTCGCCGAAACGACCCTGCGAAAATCGCAGGTCCAGGAGGATATTGACCAGGTTCTCAATGGCTTGAAAACAAACCTGGATAGTTACGGCATCCGTTTCCACGGGGTCAGTAAGCCAGCAACTGTCGCCCACATGAAGCCCAGCCGCTTTCTTGGCGTGCTCCGCGCCCAGGGAATCCTGGAGGAAGAAACCCAAGCTACGTGCATGCAGTTGTGGCGCGATGCCCGAGACCTGGTCTCCAGCTTAAATCTTCACTACAATTTGCTCCGGGATGTCGAAACATACCTGAACGATTGGATGTGGGATGTGCTTTACCAGAGCGCCCGCCAGGGAAATGAATATTTCACTTAGCGAATCAAAAAAGGACGGGTGCGCACCCGGCCTTTTTTGATCCTAATTCCTCTTTGACTTTTTTGTGAGAAGCCAGGCAATCGTTCCCATGGTCGCGGCGACGAGCCCCATCCCCACCGCAGCCTGTACCACCGTCTTCGGCTCCATTCCGGGCAGCACAACCTCTCCATTGCCATATTGCTGGAATAACTTACCCCAGGGTGTATCCAGGGCTTTCTGGACGCGTTTGCGTCCGACAAACGGGTACCAGTACACATTGTGGTAAAAGTTGCTAGCGAAATAGCTCCACGGGACGAGCGGGCTTTGCAGAAGCACTTTTTCGAACGGTTTCAGCGGCCCGTTGTAGATCAGTTTTTGGCCCTTAGAGGCAAAAGTGTCTTCCTGGTGGAAATTCCACGGGGCTTCCTGGTTGATATCATAGCCCACAATCTCAATCTCTTTCGGATCCCCAACCCCCAACCCCATCTCGTGGGCGAGGCGGATAAACGGGATCTCCATCGGGTCGAAACCCTGGAGCTTTGCGGAGATGGCGTCGATGGCCACCTGGTCTGCTGAAGCCAGCATAATGTTCTTTTCGTGCCAGCGCATCGCCCTTGGCCCGGGTCCATCTCCCGCGAAAGTCCCATCCATCACAGCGAAAATTCCCGGGTGGATATCCTGCTGGATCATGAGCAGGTCTACCAGCGTCTCATGGATGACGCTGTGCGTCCAGTGGCGGTTGCGGTGCAGTAGCCCACCAAAAGCGTTTTTCATCGCTCCGGTGATCGTGGTAAATACATGAGTTTTCACAGTCGGAAGATGGACGATATTTTTGCCGATCAATGCTTTGGGGATGTACACCCCATCCGGATATACTTTATCCAGGACGAGGAAAGGCTGCCTGGGCTCATATCGCTCCCACTCGAACTTCTCTTCGTACAGATAAACGCACGGAATCCCACATTCGTCCGTAACGAAGCGGTGTTTGTTATACACCTCGCCGACGGTCGTATCGACCACCACCGTATCGTTATGAAAACCGATCAGGTCCCGGTAGCCCAACTTACGCAAGGATTTGATCACCCCTTCAAGCTGCCAGGGGGTGGTCGAACAGGCTGGATACCAGGTTTGCCAGGAAATGTTAATTTTTAAACCGGTCGTGTTTTCCTTGGGGAGCGCGTTTTGGACCCCGGCTAATTCCATGACGCAGTCGATGTCCCCCAAGATTGTTTCCGGCCGGGTTTTGAGCACAGCGACCTTGCCTTTTCCCGGAAAGTTACTCATGTTGATCTCCTTTGTGCAATAACGTTCCATCATTGTACCGAAACGGCAGGCGGAAGTCCAGATCTTTTTCCTCTGACGGCGATTTACTCTCCGCTCATTCCAGAGTTTTCCTGATTTCGGCCGCCAGTTTTCGAGCCCTGGGCCCGGCCAGTCCTACGTGGCCAGCCGGGTCGAGCAGCTTGTGGATGGTATCAGCATCCAGATATTGTCTCAGGACCGGATCGTTGATCAGCAGGTCTGCCAGGGAGTTTTCTTTTCCACTGCGCATTGCATCCCAGGCCTGCAGTGACAGATCGCGCAGGTGGGCATGCATCTCCTGGCGGTCGGCCCCGGCTTTGACAGCCGCAACCATGATTTTTTCTGTCGCGGCGAAAGATCCATAATTGGTGAGATTTCGCTCCAGGGCCTTGCTGTCCACTTTCAATCCTTCCACCAGTATCTGGCTGGTGGTTAACAGCTCATCCACGATCAGGAAGGTTTCCGGTAGGATGGTCCGCCGGTTGGCGCTGTCGTCCAGGGTTCGTTCCAGGAGTGAATTGGCGGCGTTGTCCCAGGCTGTCCGCGGCATCTGGGCCAGCGAGCGCGCCAGGGAATCGATCTTCTCGGCCCGCATCGGGTTGCGCTTGAACGGCATGGCCGAAGAGCCGATTTGCTCCTTCCCGAACGGTTCAGACCATTCACCGATCGGTGGTGATTGCAGAATCCTCAAGTCGAACGCATATTTGGAGAGCGTGGCGCCCACACCCGCCAACGCTGAAACGATCCAGAATTCCTGTTTGCGTGGATATGTCTGGTGAGTGACCGGAAAGAAGGCTAACTCCAGAATCTGGCCGAGCCTATCTTCGAAATCGTCCAGATGGCCGGGGGGGATTAGATCCGCAAACGTTGCCGAAGTCCCAACCGCACCTTTAAATCCTTTTCCCCGCAGTTCCACACGCAATTGTTTCAGCAGGGAAAAATCCTTGAGCAAATCCTGCCCGCTGAAGGCCAGGCGGTATCCCAGCGTGGATGGCTCGGCGGGTTGGAGATGGGTAAAGGCGATGATCGGAGTATCGGCCCAGCGCTCGATCTGGTTCGCGAATGCGGCCAGGAGGCTTTTTACTCTGGCGAGGATCAGATCGAGCGAGTCGCGGATGCGCAGCGTGTCAGCATTATCCTCGATATCCATCGAGGTTGCTCCCAGGTGGATGATCCTTCCACCCACCGGGCATTGTCTGGCAAATATCTTTAGCTCTGCCATCAGGTCGTGCTGGATTTCTTTTTCGACCTCCAGCGCCTGGTCGAGATCCACCTCGTCCTGATGAGCCTGGAGATCGGCCAACTGACTGGAAGTAACCAGCCCGTACTCGGCTTCAACCGCTGCCAGGGCGACCCAGATTTTCCGCCACAGGCGGCGCTTATTCGTTTCGCTCCAGATTCTACGAATTTCCTGGCTGCCGTAGCGCCATGTGAATGGCGAAAGATAGGTTTCGTAATCTGCCGTCATCGATGAGTCCTGTAGCAGGTTCAACTGGTGTGGCCGGAGTAATTACCGGTCCTGAATATCATACCCTCAAGGCCGGGGATCGGCAAGGCGGAATTCCCTCTGCAAAGCCAGAATTTCACCTCGATCAGGCAGTTGATATATCTGTTAATTGTGAAACGGTTGCAAAAGAAACCATTGCTGCTTATAATTTATTCAACTTATTCTCACCCCGGATGTATAGAATACCCGGCCAGTCCGGCAACCCCGCCAATATAGGTTGTGGAGCTTACCCATATATCTCTGGTACAAGGAAGAATAACCTGGATACACAGCATATCACTCAAAACTTCAATTCCGGGCAGCCACCAGAACAACAGCTCCAAGCGGGCTCGATTCTGGTAAACCGATATTCGATCCAGGAAGTGATCGGCGTCGGTGGGATGGGGTCCGTTTACCGGGCGAGAGATCTCCATTTTCCGAACGTCGTCAAACTGGTGGCAGTGAAAGAGATGATCAACCAGGCCAGGGATCCCCTGGTTCGGCAGACGATCGTGCAGAACTTTGAGCGCGAAGCGAACATTCTGGTCACCCTAAACCATCCGGCCATCCCCAGAATTTACGATTATTTCACGCACGATGAACGCTCTTACCTGGTAGAAGAGTACATCCATGGGAAGGATCTGGATGCAGTCCTGGCCGAGACCCCTGGCTTCTTCGCCGAAGATCAGGTGATCGCCTGGGCGATCGAGCTGTGTGATGTTTTACATTTCCTTCATAACCACAAACCGGAGCCGATCATTTTCCGGGATATGAAGCCCTCCAACATTATGGTCAATCAGAATGGCCATATTGTTTTGGTCGATTTTGGGATTGCCAAGATTTTCAAATCGGGTCAAAAAGGGACGATGATTGGAACGGAAGGCTATTCTCCTCCCGAGCAGTACCGCGGTGAGGCGACGCCTCTGGCGGATATCTATGCGCTCGGGGCTACGTTTCATCACCTGCTTACCCGCAAAGACCCCCGTCTCGAGCCGCCATTTACCTTTTCGGAGCGTCCCATCCGCAAAATCAACCAGGGCGTTTCAGCCGAACTGGAAACAGTAATTAACACTGCGCTCCAGTATGAGCCCAAGGACCGTTTCCAGAGCGCTGAGATTATGAAAGATGCTCTGATGATGGTGGCGCGCAAGACCGGGGCGCTGGCTCGCCTTTCGTTTACTACTCAGGCGATTGGTCCCTCGGCCGACACGATCAAGCCGCTCTGGACGTTCGAGTGCGAAGACGAAATCCGTGGAACGCCTACCCTGGATAATGGTATCCTCTTCGTCGGCTCCTACGACTATAATCTCTATGCCCTGAACAGCTCGAACGGGAATTTCCTCTGGAAATACGCGACCGACGGCGGCATCGTCGGCCGCCCGGTTGTTTCGGAGAACACTGTGTTCATTGGATCCGAAGACCGCCGTGTCCACGCGGTTTCGATCCGGACGGGCAAGGTGGTCTGGACGTATTACACGGATGGGCCGATTCGCTGCTCGCCCCGCGTTGCCGAGGGTCACCTGTTCGTCGGCTCAGACGATCATTACCTGCACGCTGTCAATATCGCTTCCAGCCGGCGAGCCTGGCGCGTCGAGGCTACCGAAGCGGTCCGCTCGACCCCATTCATTACCAACGAATATGTCTATTTCGGCTGCGAAGGCGGCGATTTTTATTGCGCGGATTTTCGCGGTGAGGTGAAGTGGCGGTTTAAGGCCAAGCGTGGGATCACTTCATCTCCGTTGGTCTCCAATGGTGTGGCCTTTTTTGGCTGTCTGGACACTTCATTTTATGCCCTGGACGCCAAATCTGGGTGGGTCATCTGGCGTTTCCGCATGGGTAAGGGTTCCATCTCATCCCCAGTGAAAGTCGATAATTATATCTTTACTGGATCTGCGGATGGCTTCATCTATTGCCTGGACGCTGGAAATGCCAAAGAGATCTGGCGCTTTAAAACCGATCACCAGGTATCCGGGTCCCCGATCATCTATAAAGATTCCCTCTACTGCGGCTCGGTCGACAATAACCTCTACTGCCTCGAATACCGCACCGGCCGCTTGCGCTGGAAATTCAACACCGGGGGACCTATCACTGGTACCCCAGTGGTGTATAATGATATCTTGTATGTAGGTTCTACGGATAAAACTCTATATGCCCTCCTTGCATAATCATTTTTCACATAAATTCAATTAGATGGTTCGAAGCATCGCGGCAAAGCGGGGTTTAACATTTTCGCAGAGGAGATCATCGTGATTGATATTATTTCCCGGTTATTTGGTCGAAAAAAGCAGCTTCCGGAGAGTGTCCAAACCGCCCCGCTCTCTCCAGACCAGCTTGAAACCGTCACTGCAGAACCGCTCAGGTTTTTCCCTCCCCAGTTGGTTGTCGGGACAGCGCAGTCTGTCGGCCGGCAAAGAGATCACAACGAAGACTGCCTCTTCGCGATGTCCTCGATGATTTCCGGTAGCGAAAACAGCCTTCCTTTTGGAATTTTCATGGTCGCCGATGGGATGGGCGGTCACGAAAACGGCGAGGTTGCCAGCAACGTCGCAGTGCGGACCCTGTCCACCTACCTGATGCGCAAGATTTACCTGCCCTATATTGGCATCCGTACTGATATGGGCGGCGAGCCTCTCCAGGAGATCCTCCAGACGGGCGTGCGCGAGGCTCAACAGGCGGTCTTGAGACTGGCTCCCCGGGGTGGTACCACTCTCACCGCGGCCTTTATCCTGGGTGACCAGCTTACCATCGCGCACGTGGGCGACAGCCGGGCTTATTTTATCTTTCCCGACGGGCGCATGCAGGCGGTGACCCGCGACCATTCTCTCGTTCGCCGCTTGATGGAATTAGGCCAGATTACTGAAAAGGAAGCCGCTGTTCATCCCCAGCGGAATGTGCTCTATCGCGCGATTGGACAGGGGGAGCCTTTTGATCCGGATGTCAACACCTATCTGATGCCTCATCCCGGCTATCTGATGTTATGCAGCGATGGGCTCTGGGGAGTGATCTCTGAGATGGATATGTTCTCGATCATCACCGGCGCAGAAAACCCATCCAAAGCCTGCCACAATCTGGTGGAAGCGGCCAATGCAGCCGGAGGACCGGATAACATCAGCGTAATCCTCGCCCAATACCCGAATTAATAGGGGATACTGCATGATCGGTGGTTCAAATCTGTACGTGCGGTTGGGGGTACCCAGAGATGCTACTCCTGAGGAAATCCGGGGTGCATACTTCGAGGCAGCACGGCAGTTACACCCGGACACCAATCCCGATCCAGAAGCGCCTGAGCTGTTTCTGCAGGTTCAACAGGCCTACGATGTTCTCTCCAATCCGGAGAAACGCCGGCAGTATGACGCCATGTTGCCCGCTCAGGAACATTCCAGCCCTTCGATCTCGGTCAATACACTCTACAGCCGGACGAGCCTGCCCCAACTGGCTGAGCCCCAACTGGTTTACGTTCTCATGGAGCTGACTTCAATTCCAGATCCGGCTGTGAATGTGGCTCCTCCGCTCAATCTCTGTCTCATTCTGGATCGATCCACTTCGATGGCGGGAGCGCGGATGGATATGGTGAAATCCAACGCGATTGCCTTGCTTCGCCAGATGCGGCCTCAGGATCTCATATCCATCGTGACCTTCAGCGATCGAGCCGAAGTGCTGATCCCTGCCACGCGGATTTCGGATTTGAGCCGCATCGAATCGAAAATAAGTATGCTCCAAACCGGTGGCGGAACTGAAATTCTGCATGGCCTGGAAGAGGGGATCGGTCAGGTACGCCGCAATCTGAACTCCTCTTACATTAACCACGTCATCCTTTTGACGGATGGCCGCACCTATGGCGATGAAGATGCCTGCCTGAAGCTGGCAGAAGCCTCTGCCCAGCAGGGAATTGGGATCAGCGGGCTAGGGATCGGCCACGAATGGAATGATGCTTTCCTGGATAATATTGCCAGTATCAGCGGCGGTTCCAGCATGTACGTTTCCGCTCCCAAAGAGCTGCATAAATTCCTGGAGCAAAAATTCAACAGCCTTGGTAAAATATATGCAGAGCAGGTTACCTTAGATTACGAAACAGATGAGAATGTTGAGCTGCGCTTCGCGTTTCGGATTCAGCCCGAATCCGGCCCGTTGACAACCAAATGCCCGATCCGGGTTGGCAATATCGTTCAATTTCAAAGCTTATCCATACTACTGGAGTTTATGGTAAAAGATCTATCTAATTACCATGATGAGGTAATCCTGGCCCGGGGTAAAGTAAAAATGGATATCCCAACCCGGTCAGTGCCTCATACGCGGTTTAATTTTCAGATCGTCCGCCCCGTTTCGCCTGATTCCGATCCGGAGCCTCCCCCCAATGAAATCGTCCAGGCGTTATCGCGTTTAACCCTTTACCGGATGCAGGATCGTGCGCGGAATGAGGTGGCTGCCGGGGAGATTAAACAGGCAACCAAGCATTTACATTATCTGGCAACTCACCTCCTCTCCCAGGGAGAGCGTGAATTGGCCCATACGGTCCTGGTAGAGGCAGAACACGTCCATCACAGCCAACAATTCAGCAAAGAAGGCGACAAGCGGATCAAATATGGAACGCGAGCTTTACTTTTGCCGTCTGGTCCGGAGTATAAAAAGGTATGATCCTCTGTCCAAATTGCCAACATCAAGAGATAGCTGGAGCCCTGTTTTGCAGTGAGTGTGGGGCGCAGCTTGTTTTCACCGAGCGGCTGTCCACACAGGCTTTTATCCGCTCGCAATCGGATGCTCTCCCCTCGACGCCGCTCACGCCTCAACCTCCGCCGGCGACCACGCCACCCTCACCATCCTCAGCGATCGATGCCCTGGTTTCCCTTCACATGGTCGATAATGGCCAGATTCTTCCCCTCGCCGGCCGCTCTGAATTTACCCTTGGCCGGGTTGCAGAAGGCCAGCCCATTTTACCGGATGTGGACCTTTCCCCATACGAGGCATATGCCCAGGGGGTTTCGCGGCTCCATGCTGCCTTGAAGATCATCAACCAGCGCGTGGTCGTCATGGACTTGGGCTCTTCGAACGGCACGCGTGTGAATGGCCAGAAAATCATGCCAAACGTCGACTACCCGGTGAATCATGGCGATATGCTCGCGCTTGGCAAATTAAAAATCCAGGTTTTAATCCGCCGTTGAACCGGATCTTGTTTGGTATCTCGATCTAACTCAGGATAGTCAAATGCCTACGCTTTTAATCCATATTCAAAACGAGGATCCAGTCCTGGGAGAGGTGGATGAGCTGCCTTCCCCTGGTGATACCTTGCTCACGGTAAAAAACCCACGGCGGAAAGATGGCAAGGATTTACACTATTTGGATGCCAATGTGACTTCTATTTTGCTACCCGTTGCCAGAATCAATTTCATTGAAATCATGCCTACCGGGGAAGAAGAAGAAATCATTGGCTTTGTAAGGGAATAGGTAGCCATGCCAGAAGATCTTTTCAAGAATCGCCGGATCCTGGTGGTCGATGACGAAGAGCGAATGGTCCGGTTTATTCGTTTAAACCTGGAACATGATGGTTTCCAGGTGATCGAAGCCTATCGCGGTATGCAGGCTATCCAGCGCCTACGTGATGCCCTCCCCGACGTGATTCTTTTGGATGTAATGCTACCAGACCTGGACGGCTTTGAAGTATTGAAAATGATCCGCGAGATCAGCTCGGTCCCGATCATAATGCTCACAGCAAAAGGAGAGGAAGACGACCGCGTCCGCGGGTTGGAGCTTGGCGCGGATGACTATATCACCAAGCCCTTCAGCCCTCGTGAGCTGGTCAGCCGGGTTCGCGCGGTGCTGCGCCGAGTCGATTCTGGTGGAGGTGGAATGCGCGGACTGATCGAAGTGGATGACCGCTTGAAGATCGACTTCGACCGCCGCGAGGTCTGGGTGGATGGCCAGTTGGTTAAGCTTCGCCCGACCGAATACCGGCTCCTGTATCATCTGGTCCAGAATGCTGGCTGGGTGGTGACTCACGATCAGCTCCTTGCGAAGGTGTGGGGCTATGAGTATCGGGACGAGCCCCATTACGTCCGGCTGTATATCAACTATCTCCGCCAAAAGCTTGAGAAAGATCCCGCGAACCCGCAGTACATCCTGACCGAGCGCGGTGTGGGTTACCGGTTTGTGGATTATCGCCGCAATAAGCTTGAAAGCCAGGCTGCCAGCACAGCTTGATTTGAAAAAAGAGGCGATCCCTTGCCTTTCATTTATCTCTCGGCTATACTGACCCTGTTTATCTTCAGCAAACCAACCTGGAGGCAAGGTTACGATGAGCAAACAACGTATATTATTGGTAGATGACCATGAAGTTGTTCGCCTGGGATTGAAAGCGCTTCTCGAACACAACACCCAATTCGAGGTTGTTGGAGAAGCCAGTAATGCTCGCGAAGCTGTCGAACAGGTTTCGCGCAGTAATCCCGATGTTGTTTTAATGGATATACGCCTTCCGGGGGCATCAGGGATCGAGGCCACCGAAGAAATTACCCGCCGTTTTCCAGATACCCGGGTCGTTATGCTGACCTCCTATGCAGAAGACGAGATGCTTTTTTCCGCCATTCGGGCGGGCGCTTCGGGGTATATTCTCAAACAGATTGGCGGTGAAGATCTGATCAAAGCCCTGGAAGCGGTTGGGCGCGGTGAAGCTCTCCTCGACCCGGCGGTGACGCAGCGCGTTTTCCAGGAAGTGCGTAAAGCGGTTAAGGAAGAAGAGGCCTCCGCATTTTCGAACTTGAGCCAGCAGGAAAAACACGTCCTTGTTCTGGTTTCTGAAGGGAAGACGAACCGCGAAATCGCCAAAGCGCTTTTTCTTGGCGAAGGCACCGTGCGCAATTACGTCAGCAGCATTCTCTCGAAACTGGGGGTATCCAACCGGGCCGAAGCCGCGGCCTACGCGGTGGAGCATAACCTGAAAGAGTATATTTAAAAGAAGGCTTTTTTATTGGTTAATTTTTCCCCACACGCTTTGCATGTACAAAGCATCGTTTTCCATATCGGGACTTTCACACATTATCCTTCCGCCGGCTCCACAATCCCGTAAAGCTCGGAACAACTCTTCCAGGTTCAGATCTGATTCCTGGATGGGAACGTGTTTGCGCTCGCCCAGCTTCGAGTACTGGATCCCAGAAAGATGGCAATGCAGGTGCTTCAGTTGAGCATCCCCTAAGGTCTTCGCATAATCGTTCAGGACCTGGCACCATTCGCCGTACGTGTTCATCGTGCCATCTCCCGGGCGAGCGTGGAGGTGGGCGAAATCCAGGCAGGGTACCACCCCTGGGATTGCATGACTCATTGCCAGAGTATCCTCCAGAGATCCTAGCATGGCGGATTTTCCCATCGTCTCCGGCCGCAATGTCACCGGATTTCCCTGTTTGCGTAGCTCAGCCACGCAATCCGCCAACCGATTGATCGCTTTCGGCAGGATCTCCTCTGGGCGCATTCCGAAATAGGAGCCCGGGTGAAAGACGATATCCGTAGCCCCGGCCAGATTTCCATAATATGCTGCGTCTATTAACCGTTTGCGCGAATTGGGCCATTCATCATCCGAGGCATTCAGGTTGATAAAATACGGCGCGTGGACGCTGATCTTCACGTCTTGCTCCGCGCCGGTCCGGCGGATTTCCACACAGGTCGCTTCGCTGACCCGCACCGACTGCACCCATCCCAGTTCGAGCGCGGTCAGCCCAAGGCTCCTCAGTTGAAGAATTGCCCCGACAGAGCCACCTGGCTTTTTGGGCATCGATAAAGGTGAGCCAACGGTTCCAAAACGAAATGATTCCATACTCGACCCCAATTCAGCGAAAATGAAAAAGCATCTCCAGGCGGTTCAACAAGGGAGGGCCCATGATCAAGAAACCCACGATCGCGGCGAAAAAAGCGCTGACCAGCACCGCTCCCGCCCCTACATCTTTTCCAATTCTTGCCAGCGGGTGGATCTGTGGGCTGGCCAAATCGATGTACGCTTCCAGGGCGGTGTTGAAAAACTCAGCGGTCCACACCATCCCCATTGCTAGAAAGAGAATTGCCCAACTCGTCACCGAAAGTTGGAGCCAGATGGCCAGCAGTACCACCAACATTGTTGCCACGGAGTGGATCCAGGCGTTACGCTGGGTGCGCATCACGTAGTACAGACCCGCGAAAGCATTCTTAAACGAGCGCCCCCGGGAGCGAAGAAATTTTTGCATCCCTTGCTTATCTCGTCTGAAGAGAAGCCTCAGTTCACTCATTAGCCGGCCCTGTGATTGGGCTTCCCAGCGCAATGAGGATACTGGCCTGTTTGCCCCACATAAGTTCTCTTTCCTCCACCTCGCTGTGGTCGTAGCCGAGGAGGTGAAGCACGCCGTGGATGACGAGCAATTGCAGCTCAGCTTTCACCGGGTGGCCACCGGCCTCTGCCTGCTCGGATGCGCGCGGATAGGACAGGATAATATCTCCAAGATACAGGTTGCCGCTTTCGGGATCTTTTTCCTCTGACGGGAAGGATAGTACGTCTGTGGGCGAATTGATCCCGAGGTATTGAAGGTTGAGCGTCTGCAGCATCTCATCGTCACCGATGACGATGCTCAATTCTGACGACTCCGGCGCCTCTTCCTCGCTCAGCGCTGCCTGGGCAGCCTCCTCGAGCCAGGCCGGATCGACCATTTCTTGAAAAGTGTCGCTGATTTCAACGGTGATCATTTGGGAAGAGGGGTGGTTGGTATGGATTGGGCGGACGAATTTTCATTCAGAATTGGCTCAACAGCGGGAAGTTCAGGGGAAGTTGCGGCTGCCTTCAGCTCTGGATAAACGATGCGTGGATGATAAAGTCCCCGTAGCGTATTACTGAAAGAATCGATGGCCGTGGTCAAATCCTTAAGGGTCAGGCGGGTTTCATCGAGCTGCCCTTCGGTCTGGCAAAAATCGAAAACCCGCTTGATTAATGTCCGCAGCTCAATTTCGTCTTTGGGCAGCTCTGCACGAGCGCGCGCTTCGACCCCGTCTGCCAGCATGACCAGGGCTGTCTCCCTGGAGCGCGGCCTCGGGCCAGGGTAACGAAACAGATCCTTGTCCACCAGCTCGGCTTGGCCGCCCGCCGCTTCAATGGCTTTGGTGTACTGGTAGCGGGTCAGCAGGGTCCCGTGATGTTCGCTGATGAAATTCTGGATCCGCGGCGGCAGGCGGTGTTTCCTTGCCATGGCCATACCATCCGCCACATGCTGGATGATCGTCGCCGAACTGGTCAGCGGATCCAGGTCGTCGTGAGGATTGAGGTTTCCAGGCACCTGGTTTTCGATAAAGTAAAGCGGGTTGGCTGCCTTGCCGGCGTCGTGGTAGATGGCTCCAACACGCGTTAAAAGAGCGTCTGCGCCAATGGCTTCCGCAGCCTGTTCGGCCAGGTTGGCGACCTGCAGACTGTGCTGGTAGGTTCCCGGCGCATTCCGCAGGAGGTATTGCAGGAGGGGATGGTCTGGTCGGGAGATCTCCAGAAGCTGCATCGCGGTGGTTAACCCCAGCATTTGGGCAAAAAAGAATTGGAACAGCAGGGTCATGCTCGCCGATGCAATCCCATTAAACATAGCGACCCCGATCAGCGTCGCCAGCCCAATCCAATCAGTCTGGGCATCCGCAAGGCGGTATGCCACGATCACCGTAGAACCCGCCGCGCCGATCGCCAGACCTGACCAGATGAAATTGGAGACCCGCCTGGCTCTTCCGATGGAAAGGATCCCGCATAAGCTGCCCAGCATGTAGAACAAAGTCAGGTCCAGCGAATTTGGTAACTGGAATGCCGCCAGGATGCTTAAAACCAGAGACAGAACCATCCCCAGCTCCGCGTTGAACAATACAGTGATCGTAAGCCCAAAGGCGGAGATCGGTAAAAGGTACGGGATCACAGTCCGGTTTGGGATGATCAGGCGAGCAGCATACAGAAATACCAGAAATAAGGAGGCTATCAAAACCAGGCTGCGCAGATCGTTCAATGGATAATCTCTGCGCAAGCGGGCTAAAAATAGGGCGACGAAACCGCCTAGCAGAAGCACCAGCGCCGCCGATCCGATAATTTCCCTGGTATTGTCCTGGGGTTTCACCAAGCCGAGCTCTTCCATGGCTTCCCAGGCGGTATCGCTGATCACCTGTCCCCGCAAAACGATGGTTTCCCCGGCGATATAAGTCTGGGTGACAGGTTGGACTTTCGATACCACTGCCTGCCGAGCGGCTTCGGTTTGTTCGGCGCTGTACAGGTTGTTGGGAACCACAAAAGCTGAGACCAGCTCCGAAATGACGGTCGCTTCCTCTTGAGATAAAGAAAAGCTGATCAGCGTGGGTATACTTCGCCGGTAATAGTCCACCCGATCCTCGCGGATCCCATTGCGCATAACAAGCTCGAGCACGTTAAGGGACTCCTCCTGAACGGCCTGCCATTGCGCGTCGTTCAGACTGAGCAGTTTACCGGTTGTCTCAGTGGACAAATTGAGGTTAGGAATCGCGCGCAGATCGGAAATTTGCTGCGGCCGGGTTGCATACGTATCCAGCCGTACCGTATTGACATATATGAGTGTGCTGCGCATCTTCTCAATCTGGTTGCGAGTGAGCGCTGGATCCGCCGGTAAATAGACCGGGGCCACGGATTGTTCTGCAGCCTGCCTGGCCATCTCAGTTTGGATACTGCTGGTGTAGGTGATCGCCCGTGGGGCCTGAATGTCTTGCGGGGCAACGTCTCCCACTTTCAGGGGGAAAGCGACTGGCCGCAGGTTAACTGGTGTGATCAGCGCGCCAAATGACAGGCCTCCCGAAACCAGTAGAAGAAGGATGCTGAATGAGTGGTTTCTGGAAAATCGGCTCCTGCGGTTGGGGGAGACGGTTAAAGCCATTTTGTCCAGCTTGGTCTATCCTGCCTGGAGGAATTTGCGGACTGCCTGGCTGACCTGATCGCCGGTCGCCCGACCTAGCGTTCTGGGCAACAGGATCTTCATCACTTTTCCCATGTCGGCCGGGGTGGTTGCCCCTGCTTCCGTGACGGCAGCCCGGGCAAGATCGTCCAGCTCCTGTGGAGACAGTTGCCTGGGTAGATATTGTTCTAAAAAAGAAATCTCTTCTTCGGCGGCGGCGACCATATCCGGCCGGTTCGCTTTTTGGGCATCAGCTATCGTCTCTCGCCGGCCCTTGATTTCTTTCTGGAGGATTGCCAGGGTGGCGCCCTCATCCAGATCGCCGCCTTTATCGATCTCCGCGAGCTTGATGGCTGTGAGCGCCATGCGAATGGTCCGTTTTGCCACCGCGTCATTCGCCCGCATCGCCTGTTTCAGATCGCTTTCCAGTTTCTTTTTGGTATCCATAATGACATTATACCTTTTTCAGGGTTGACCGACGCGGATGAAGTTTTTAATCTGGGCGAAGATGGCCGGGCCAATTCCGGGCACCTTCTGGATATCATCGATGGTTTGAAACGGGCCGTGCGTTTTCCGGTATTCGACGATATCAGACGCTTTTTGCGGGCCGATCCCGGGCAGCGCGTCCAGATCGGCTGTGGTGGCAGTGTTGATGTCCACAGGCTGGTCGATCGTTATCACCTGCGCGGCCTGCGTCACGGAAGAAAAGCTGGCCTGTCCCTTCTCGGGGACGAAAATATATTGTCCATCTTTGAGAAATGCGGCCAGATTGACTGCGTTTTCATCGGCCAGTTCTGTCAGGCCTCCGGCTTGCTGAATAGCATCGCGTACCCGACTGTTCGCAGGCACCGAATAAATCCCCGGTTTTTCAACGGCTCCTTCTACCTGGACGACCCACGAAACCGGTGCAGGTTGGGCGGGCAACTGGATCGGCTCGCCGCGAGGTGGACTGGACACCAGGAGGATGATGCCCGCTGCAATCAGACCGATCAAGACACCTGCGGCAATGAGGAACCAGGATTTCATTGCTAGACCTCGATGATGGATGCGCAGTTTTGTTGGTTTACGCTATCGTTTGGATCTCTCGTTTCGGTTCTTTCTGGATCATGCAACAGAATGCCGCGATCGATACCTCAAGCATATCCAGGGTCGGCTCGCGCGTGGTCATGTGCTGCAGGGCCAGATTCGGGCGGATCAGCAGCCGGACAAGGGGTGAGCTCAAGTGATTTGCCGTCCAGCGAATGTACTCGTAGGCTAACCCGGCGAGGACAGGGATCATCAAAATCCGGCTGATCAATCGCAGCCCAACCGGCAGTGGGCCCAGCAGCGAAAAGACAAGGATTGAGATCAAAACAAGGGTGAGCAGGAACGCGGTCCCGCAGCGGGGGTGCTCAATAGAATACCCGGCCACATTTTCCGGGGTCAGCTCCGCGCCGGCCTCGAAAGCGTTGATCGTTTTGTGCTCGGCTCCGTGATAACCAAACACTCGCTGGATTTCCTTCATCTGTCCGATCGCCCAGATGTAGAGAATCAGGATCGCCAGGCGGATGATCCCTTCAACCAGATTCCCCGCCCACGGACTCCAGCCAAAAACGCGCTCGGCAAGCTGGCCCAGCGCCGCCGGAGCCAGGAAGAAAAGGCCAATTCCAAGCAGCAGCGAGATTCCGAGGGTGATATACAGGGTTGGCCCTTCGATTTTCTCTTCCTGGCCGGTCTGGGTGTTTGCGGAAACGGTCAGCAGGCGCATTCCCAATCCGAGCGCATCCCACAGCACCACCAATCCCCTCAAGAAAGGGATCCTGGTCAGCTTGCTGTGATAAATCGAATCCAGCGGTTCTTCGTGGAGGATGATCTCTCCGCTGGGAGCGCGCATGGCCATCGCCACAGATTGCGTGCCGCGCATGAGCACGCCTTCGATTACCGCCTGTCCTCCATAAGAGGGTAATTTTTCAGCCATAGGTTACCTTTAACATGCCAAAAACTATTATTTATTGAAGATTATAAAAGAAGTGGATCAGCGCGTCGATCCCTTTAAACCATGTGGGGGTGTGCAGCTTTTCATTAGGCGAGTGGATATTGTCGTCTGGCAGGCCAAACCCGGTCAGCACAGAGTCGGCGTGGAGGGAATTCTGCACATCGCTGACCACGGGAATGCTGCCTCCTTCTCGTTTGTAAACCGGGTCCGTTCCCCACACAGCTTGCATGGCCTTGGTCAACGCCTGGGTGCCCTTCGATGTGCGTTGGGTCAGGCTGGCCGGACCGCCTGACATCTGGTCGACCTCCCATCGCACTGTTTTGGGTGCATGTTCTTCCATGTACCGGAGAAGCTGCTTGTGAACCTGCTTCGGATCCTGGTCGGGGACCAACCGCATCGAGATCTTGGCCATGGCCCAGGCCGGGATAACGGTTTTAGAGCCTTTGGTGGTAAAGCCCGATAGCAGGCCGTTCACGTCCAAAGTCGGCCGCGAGCCGATCCGTTCGACGGCGGAATAGCCATCCTCGCCCCATAGCGCCGGCGCTCCGGTCTGTTTTCGGTAATATTCATCATCCACGGGCAGCCGGGCCAGCTCGCTTCTTTCTTCCGCATCCAGCTCGCGCACAGAATCGTAAAAGCCAGGCAGCGTGATCCGTCCCCGCGAGTCATGCATCCCGGAAATCAGGTCGCACAGGACCTGTGCCGGGTTGTGCACGACGCCCCCAAAAACACCGGAGTGCAGGTCATGATCGGGTCCATAGACGCGAATCTCAAAATAAGCCAGTCCACGCAGGGCATAGATGATCGTGGGCACGTCTACGGCGATCATCCCGGCGTCCGGGTTGAGCGCCAGATCGCAGGCCAGGAGATCCTGATGGGCATCTATCCAGCTTCTCAAATTTGGCGAGCCAATCTCCTCTTCCCCTTCCACCAGGAACTTGATGTTCACCGGAAGCTGATCGGTTTTAAGGATCGATTCGATGGCTTTCATCGAGGCAATCACCTGCCCTTTCATATCGGATGCGCCTCTTCCGTACAGGTTTTCCCCGTTCATCACAGGATTAAATGGGCCTGTTTTCCAAAGCTCGACCGGATCGACCGGCTGAACGTCATAGTGGCCGTAAATCAGGATGGTGGGTGCGTTTCCCGCCTTAACCGATTCGGCGTATACGATTGGATGGCCGTTGGTTGGGAAGACCTGGACCTTATCCAGCCCCAGGAGCCGAAACTGGTCCACAAGCCAGTTTGCCGCCCGGAGCATGTCGGCCTGGTGATCCGGGTCAGTGGAGACAGACGGGATGCGGACAAAATCTTGTAATGAGCCTAAAAACTCTCCTTGATGAAGATGGGCGTACTCCAATGCTTTGTCGCGATGATCAGTCATTCATTCAACCCCATTCGATTTGATAGAATGGATTGATTATATGCTATTTTCTCTCTTATCTGTCCCAAAGCTGGTAGGTTTTGAAAAAAGAGCAAGCTCGCGGTACTATGGTAGTTGCCTAGACCGCCAGAGTAACCGGAGAGCTTGCCATGTCCATTGTCCTCCTGCAACTGCCCGAAGTCAAGTACAGCCAAACT
>DATKLX010000228.1:0-22054 GCA_035542155.1 Anaerolineaceae bacterium | reverse complement strand
CGGTTGCTAAAGTGCGGTTTGAAAAGATCAAAAATTGTGCTATAGTCGGGAGGCAGAGTAAACATAAGCTGGAACCTCTTGGCGGAGTTTTTAGCTCAGTTTACTCTGTTTTTGCACCTCCTGAATGGATAAAGTCTAGCTAAGTTATATCCGAAAGATCTTGGTTTTGCCTGCGTTGACCCAATTCAGCCCGGTGATTCCTGCGGGGAGTGACCTTGCGATTTGTGCTGCTGCTTTTCCTGGTACATGTTCTGGTCGGCGTGTTTATACGTTTCCATCAGCATGTACCCGGCGATGGCCGTGGCTGTGCCCAAAGACAAGCTGATCTGAAACTCTGGATTGACCTGGTTATACGCCTCCAGAATGGCGTGGACGCGGCGCTGGGCATGGGCGGCTACGGCTTCATCCGCGTCAGCGAGGAGGATGGCGAACTCGTCGCCGCCCATGCGCGCGATCACGTCTTCCGTCCGAAAGGCTGAGCGCAGGATGTGCGCTGCGCGCTGGAGGAGCTTATCGCCGGTCAGGTGCCCGTACGCATCGTTGACCGCTTTGAGCCCATCCACGTCGGCGATTACGATTGAGGCCGGGAACTGGTCTGTCTCTGCCAGGCGCACCATTTCCTGCTCGAAGTAGGCGCGGTTGTATAGCCCGGTCAGCGTATCGTGGCTGCTGAGGAAACGCAGCTCGTCCTCAGCCTGCTTGCGGTCGGTGATGTCCATCCCGGTCAGGATGATATATTCGGTGTCCCCGCCGGCATTCTTCCGCAGGGCCGCATCCCAGGCGACGTGGATCTTCCGTTCGGATTGGGTGGTGAGATAGCCCTCGAAATGGATCAGTTCGTGTCTGGGGAGATGCTCTTCGAGGAGGGTGCGCAGCGCCGGCGCCTGGCCTCCGAAAAGATCGGTATCCCAGAGAGTTTTTCCGGCCAGGGCAGCCTGGCTATAGCCGGTGCTTTCCTCGAAAGCGCGGTTGAGGCGCAGAATTCGCGCCTGGGAGTCGAGGACGGCCACCAAGGCGTAGGTGTTATCCAGAATCGCGGCCGCAAAGTCTCGCTCGTGGCGCAGCTCGTCCTGGCTGCGCTGGAGATTGTGGAAGAGCAGCTCGTAGGGTCGCACCAGGCCGGTTTCGGTGACCGCTTTATAGATTAACAAAACCGCCGCGATGCTGATCAGGTGGCCGGTCACGGTGACCGGGGTAAAGGTTTCCAGGGTTGCGCTGAGGGTGATCTCCGCCGCTGCCAGCGAGGCAATAGAAAGCCCCAGGAAGCGGAAAACACTGGGGTGGAAGTCAGCGGAAAAGCGGGCCAGCAGCCCCAGCGCCGCCAGAAAAAGGACGGTGATTACAATCTCCAGTCCAAATTTGAATGGGGTCGGCTCAAAGCTCATAGAATACACGGCCGGGATGCCTTTCCCCGAAAAAATCCCCACGGTTATTAGTAGCGCCAGCGCCGTAAAGACCGCCATCAATACTTTCGGGTTGAACCGCTGGTGGGTGAAAAAAGACGCCGCGACCAGCGCTCCTGCCAGGAATAGGCGCGCCGCGAGCCAGGCCTGCATGGCCTGGTTGAGATTGAAGCCAGAAATAGCGCGCACTTCTTGATATTCCAGGACGTGGAGCAGATCGAGCATTGCCACAAACAGGTAGGCGATGCCGATGAAAAGCAGCGCGGGGTTATCCAGGAAGGGGCGAGCGTTCCAGGTTACGATAAAAATGGAGACAGCAATGATGATAAAAAACAGCTCGACGAGGGTGTGAAAGAGGGGAAAATCGGCGCGGCTCAGCGCATACAGGCCGAAAAGGGCCAGGCCTGCAATCACGGCCTGGCCAAACCTTGATAGAAGTTGATTGGCCCGTGGCTCGGGATCCATCGGTCTCTCGATTCACTCCCAAAAAGCGCAATGCCATGCTGGCCAGTAACAACCATTCAATTCTTTCCTGGGGTTGGGCTGAACTTCAGTGATGCAGCCCTGATACCCCCCATTGCGCACAACCTCAATTTAATTTTAGCAAAAAAAAGAAATTCATACAAAATTAAAATATAAGGTTTGCGTATCTGAGACGTGTTCCGCAGCTCTGAATATCCGGAACCGGAAGGCCTTTTACCCATGGACGTCCAGGCCAAAGCAGATGCATTTGTCATCAAGGCTTACCTGCCCGGCGTCAGCCAGGAAGATGTAGACGTGCTGGCCGTGTTGGTCGGTGCGGATGCGCCGCTGGAATTGAACGCGCGCACCCGGTAGTCGTAAGACGCTGCGAAGGCACAGCTGAGGCTGTCGGTGGCCTGGACGCTGTTTGCCCGGGCGCTCACGATCCGGGCAAAGCTTCCCGTCCCGCGCGGGGCGCGCTCGATCGCAAAGCCAACCTCGTTGAAAGAGGCATCGCTCCAGTGGAGCTGGACCTGCGCCCCAGGGCCAGGAACGTAACGGAGCCCTTTCGGGGCCACGGGTGCAGACGTAAGCCATGATCGTGCGTTGGTGCAAAATAGGACAGCATGGGGGCAGTTCTCCTTCTCTCAACGGATCAGATCCACAAACCAGCCGTCTGCGATTTTAGCGGCGTCCGAGCCGTCGCTGTTCACCTTCCATACCGAGGTCCGGTCGTTTTCGTAGCGCTGGAACAAGATCTGTGCCGGGCTGGCCCAGCCGGCTACGGAGAAGTATCCTGGCTCCACGGAGGCGATGGATTTCGGGGCGCTGCTCAGGTCGGTGGGGACCACGACCACCTGCCCGTGCTCCTGGTTGGGGTCGTTGCGCGCCACCGCATAAGCCAGGCTGTTGCCGTCTGGGGAGAACACCGCTGAACCGGTGGTCCCCTGGTCTTCGACCGGCGGGACAGCCTGGATCAGGCTGCCGTCCGGCAGGCGGCGGAAGGTGAGGCCGTTCTTTTCACCCGGAAAACAGGAGAATACCCCCCGGCTCAGGTCGCCCGGGAAGAGCGCCGCCAGGCACAGGTTGGGGTTCGGGCCTGGGGGAAAAACGGTGGTGATGGCATTTGAGGCGGGATCGTACTGGTAGAGGCTGTTCAGGCCGGCAAAGAGGATATACCCGCCAATCCCAACCGGCTGCTGTTCGTAGAGCAGCTTCCCGTCCGCTGTCCACCGGTACGGGCGCATGACCAGGAACCCTGGCGACCCGTCTTGGGATTCGTTGCGGGCCACCATCCGCCCGTTGGAGCCGTCGATCCCGGCGACCCATAGCTCGCTAAACGCAGGGCTGGCCTGCAGGTCATCTTTTGACCAGGCGATCTGGCTTTCATCTGCGGAAACCGCGAAACCCGTGGGGGCGCTGGCGGCGCGGGTAAACTCAAGCGCCTGCGGGCCGCTCGCACCGGCTTTGTACACCACCCTGTCTTGATTGGAGTAGTAATAGACACTCTGTCCCACCACCCGGACATCGTTGGGGCCGGGGATATCCAGCCCCTGGGCGGAAAGGTCTTGATTCTGGTTGGTCCCAGCCACGCTAAAGACGTGGAACACGCCGGCGGCCTTATCGTATACGACTATCCCCCTGGCTGGGGGGACGGCCGGGAGGGTCTGGGTGGGCCCGGTCTTGACCTCTGGAGCCGGGTAGCTGGGCTGGGCAGGGAGGGTACTCTGTTCGGCCGGGCTCTGGTCGGCAGGCGCCGGGTAGCTTCCCTGTGGCTGGGGAATTTCCTGGTCCGGGTAGCCGGCTTGGGGCGCGGAAGTGGCAGGCGCCGCCGCCGGTGGGGTCGGTTGAGGGGTAGCGCCTCCCCCACAGGCGCTCAGCGCGATGGCGATCAGCCCCGCGATCAGGATGGTTTTATGCAGCTTTCTAGCGCTCTTGGTCAGGCTCATCTTATTTTCTCCTTGAGTAAGGACGCATAGCCTACCCGGTAAGTTCCGCCGGGTAAAATTCGCCATGATTGTATCCGTTTTACCGGGGCCTGTCAAAAAGAGAAGCCTTATTGATTTTTCAGTTCTCGTCTTGACATACCGCTTCACTCTCGTTATAGTGAGTAAAAGGGGAATCATTACCGCAATGAATGAGATTTCGATCGACCAGAGTGAAAACGGTGAGACCGTCCCGGCCCGAGTTGGGGATACGATCCAGGTCCGTCTGCCGGAGAACCCATCGACCGGGTACCTGTGGAAGCTGGCATCAGAAGTGGAGCCGGCCCTTCGTCTGATCTCGTCTGATTATACGAGCCCGCAGACCAGCGCGCCTGGCGCGAGAGGGACGCGCGTCTACCTCTTCAAAGCCGTCCAGCCCGGCGAGGCGGTCATCGAGCTCGAACACAAACGGCCCTGGGAGGCCGGCGCCGGAGCAAACCGTTTCGCTGTCCACATTGAAGTCCAATCCTGAAGCGATTCCGATTAATTCAGATGTTCAAACCCAAAAGAGGAGGATGGTGCTATGTCAGTATCTGTTTTAAAAGACTGTATCGAGATTCCCAGCCTGGGCAAAGCGTTTGGGACAGGCTGGCTGCCGCCGGTACCAGACTTGCGCGATTATTTTCCCGAACACCCCGACCTGGTTGAGCTCAACACGAAACTGAAAGTCGATTTCGCAGCCTCCCTACCGCCCCAGGTCGATCTGCGCCAGTGGTGCACGCCGGTCGAAGATCAGGGCCAGCTCGGCTCCTGCACGGCTCACGCGGCGATTGGGGTGGTCGAATACAACCAGTGCCGGTCCAAGGGCAAGTTCACCGATGGCTCGCGCCTCTTCGTCTACAAGGTCACGCGCAACCTGATGGGCGTGACCGGAGATACAGGCGCCTGGCTGCGCAATGCCATGGGCGCCCTGGCTCTCTGCGGAGTGCCCCCGGAAAAATACTGGCCGTATACCGATGCGCTGGCGCCGACCCCCGAGCAAGAACGCTATTTCGACAGCGAGCCGCCCGCCTTCGTCTATGCTGTCGCCGATAACTTTGAATCGCTCAAGTATTTCTCCCACGACCCGCTCGGCCAGAATCGCCCACCCGACGAGGTGCTCCATTCGGTGAAGACTTACCTCGCCAGGGGAATCCCATCCATCTTTGGCTTTTTCGGTTTCCCCTCCTTCGGCAACGTCGATATTCCCGGCGGGATTCCCTATCCCTCTCAGGATGAGCAGGCTCAATGGGGCCACGCGGTCGCTGCGGTGGGCTACGACGACTCCATCGTTGTGACCAACACCAAAACCGGTCAGGCCACGACCGGGGCCCTGTTGATCCGCAACTCCTGGACTTCCTCCTGGGGAATGGCCGGCTACGGCTGGCTGCCGTATGATTACATCCGCAATCGTCTGGCGATCGATTTCTGGTCGATGCTCTCAATGGAGTTCGTCGATATCGCCCAGTTCGACTTTTAAGGCAGGCGGCCGATCAGGGGCAGATAACCATTTTTTATTAATCTGGCATCTCGAATACGTACAGCCGGCCGTGCTCCGCCCTGGTAAAGCGCTCTCCCCAAAAACCCAGGCGGAGCAGCTCGGCGCGCAGATACCACATCAATCCCCCGTGGCTGACTACCAGAATGTTCTTCGGCCCGTTCCGGTTATCCTGGCGGGCCAGCCCGGGAAGTGCATTGGAGAGGAACGTGCGGATGCGCTCCATCACCTGATCCCGCCCTTCGCGCTGCGAGCGGTGCGAGAAAAACCAGGCTAGGTGGCTCAACGCATCCCAGGTGCTGAAAGGCAGGCGCAGCACGGAATCGAACATGGGGTTGACGCTGATCTCGCGCAGCAGCGGCGTGACCTGGATCTCCCCCGGGTAAATGTGACGGGCCGTCTCCAGCGCGCGGCTGATGTCGCTGGAATAGCAGATCTGCCAGTCCTCCGGGCGCAGGTTGACCTGCTGATAGCGGATCCCCGCGCTGTCGTAAGCCTGCAGCCAGCCCTGGTACTCGCGCGAAGTCATCCACCGCTGGGTGGTGTAGGGGTGGATGACGGGAAAGTGGCGGATCAGACCAATTCTCATCTTCGGATAGGGTAAATTATACTGGAAAAGTTCAAGACGCTCGAAAACCCCGTTCTCTGCTTACACACAGCACTGGAAAACTTCAGAGAGTTCTTCGATGGCGTTGGCCAAGGGGCAACCTCTTGGGGATCCGGTCCTGATTTGCCTTTTCCTTAACCCACCTGGCCGAGGCCAGTGCACATACAGCATCCCCCGGATCCCGGGCACATTCAGGTCGAGAGCGGTCAGATACCCCTGCCGTTCCAGTTCCCTTGTGACCGCGGCAGAGATGTCAGCTATCATGATTCATTCTGAGTGGAAGAGCTATAATATAGTTTATCCAGATTATCCGATAGATTTCCAAGTTTATCTTATTGTGCTCACATTGAGAACATGCCAGAACTCTTCCAATACCTGGCTTCATGTCGTTGCGAGGAGGGTCGGTAGAGCGTCAATCTATGGGAAACGGCCTTCCCATCCGGCCCGACGCGGCAACCTCCAAGCCAACCAGGCAAGTTGATAATCAATCGGTAATGTCATCGTCAAGCAATATAACGGGGGTCCAAAACGATGAATCTTTCCAAAAGCATCTTCCCCAAAATCCTTACTGCATTTCTCCTCTGTCTACCGATCCTTACAAGTGGCCCTGGCTTAGCCTATTCCGCCTCGGAGCCGCTCGTTCAATCCCAACCCACCTCCCTGGCAGAAACCCCGAGCCCAAAGCTAGTCTGGCAGCGTCTCGACTTTCCTGTTCTTCCTCCGCCGCGAAACCATTTTGCCCTCACCCTGGATACCACCCAGCAGAAAGCGTTATTCTTTGGTGGGTCGTTCAGGGGGGAAACCCTATATAACGATCTGTGGTCGATGGATGGTCAACAGTGGACGCTCATACCCCCTTACCTTTTCACGCCTCTTGAGAGAACAAGCGCCAGTCTGGCATATGATGAGGCTCGTGAGGAAGCAATTTTATTTGGGGGATGGGCCTCGGGGGAATTTTTCGGTAGCACGTGGAAATACAACTCTCTTGGATGGCGCCAGCTATTTCCCCAATCAACTCCCTCGCCACGCGATGGAGCCTCCATGGTATATGATGCGCAACGAAATAGAATCGTCTTATAAGGCAGTATGCATCAATGGCATATGATCGTATCCATAAGAACATCGTCCTGTTTGGCGGCTCAACGGTCGCCGCTCTTTTTGGGTACACCTGGATCTGGGATGGGACGAATTGGATTGAACAGCATCCTTTACACAATCCTCCAAATCAGACTGATGTGGGGATGACCTATGATGAGAATCGCCAGAGGGTGATTCTATTGGGAAATAACTATTTGGATGGTTCGATTTCAACCTGGTCCTGGGATGGGCAGGACTGGACTCGTCTCGAGACTTACCAGTATCCTCCTTATACCATGACAGTTGGGGGTAAGCTCGTTTATTTGCCGGATCTTCAAACTGTGGTTCTGATTAATAATTACCGCCAAAAAGTTTGCTCGGTGGATGGTTGTACTTTTTTTCCAGAGGAGATGCAGATCTGGGCGTTGACCTACCGTTATTTGACTTTTATACCGATCATTTCCAAATGAGTCCAACGATCAAAAGTTTACCAGCCTACCCGAGCGGCCCCGCCCCGTCCGTCGCCTGGACCGGGTAGACGGCCGGCTCGATCCCCGTGGCGGACCGGTAACTCGCGGCGGCGTGCGCCTGGAACGGGCCCACCTGGCCGGCTTCGACCAGCGCCACCAGGCAGCCGTCGAAGCCCGCCCCGGCCTGCCGCGCCCCGATCACGCCTGGCGCGCCGAGCATGGCTGCCAGCATCGCGTCCATGGCCGGCACGGCAATCTCGTACAGGTCGCGCGCGCCGGCGTAGGAGGCGGCGCACAGCCGGCCCAGCTCCGCGCGGTCGCCCCTGGGCAAAGCGCGGGCCAGGTCCAGCACGCACCCTCTTCGCACTACGCCCGGCGCTCGCCGTACTCGCAGCCCGAAAGGGTCCGTTTGGCGCGCGTATCGCCGATCACCACCTGGATCTCAGGCGCGATGGGGACGTTGCGGGTCTCCAGGCTGCGGTAGTCGAGCAGCAGCGCGCAGCCGGCCCGGCCCAGGGCCGAGCTGTACTGGTCGAGAATGCGGCAGTTGACCCCGACGAAACCGTTCTCGGCTTTCTGTCCGAGCAGGGCCAGCTCGACCGGGTCCAGCGCGAACCCCCCGGCCTGGCGGAAGACCACCCCCGCCGCCATCTCCAGCGCCGCCGAGGAGCTCAGCCCGCTGCCCACCGGGACGGTGCTATGGATCAGGGCATCCAGCCCGCGCAAGGGGCAGTCTCGCATAGCCAGTTGCTGCGCCACCCCGCGGACGTAATCCGTCCAGGGCCAGCGCAAGTCGCGCTCGATGTGCGCCAGGTCGAACTCGCCGCCGCCCTCCAGGTTAAGCGAATGGACGCACACCTTGCCGTCCGGGCGCGGCGCCGCGGCGATCCACACGTCGCGGTCGATGGTCATGGTCATCACGTAGCCGAGGTTGTAATCGGTGTGGCTGCCCATCAGGTCCACGCGGCCCGGGGCGCGGGCCCAAATCTCGGGGGCCCGGCCGTAGATACGTTCAAACTGGCGGTTCATTTCAGTTTTTCGATCTGTCTCTGCCATGAGTTCTCCTTGTGGCAAAGACCCTAACAATTCATCCTAATATTCGCTTCATGTCATTGCGAGGAGCGTTCTGTGCGACGAAGCAATCCCCAAAACAATCAAGGAAAGGGTATTCTGGCTCCAATGTACCTCTGGTTGCCACCCATTTTGCTTGGGGAGCTTGGAGATTGCTTCGTCGACCCGGAAAAACACCGGGTCTCCTCGCAATGACACATTATTTTTAGGATGAGTTGTAAGGGTTTTCAAAACCCTTAGGGTCTAGTCTGCAAAGGCTTGAAACGCCTCCAGCATCGCCTCCACGTTCTCCATCGGGATATCCGCCATCATGCGGTGCGAGGGGGCCAGGAGCAGCCCGGTTCCATCGGGGGCCAGGGCGCGCCGGCAGGCCTCGACCGCGGCGCGCACCTCGGCCGGACTGCCGTTGGGTAGCACGGTCTGGGTGGATGGATATGCCGCCGTAAAACGACAGCCTTCCGCCGAAGTTTTTGTAGAGCCAGGCGTGGTCAAGCACTTCCGGCTGGACCGGGTTAAGCGCCGTCAGCCCGATCTCCACCAGGTCGGGGAGGATCTTCTGGATCTGCCCGTCGGAGTGCAGGATGACCGGCAGCCCGCGCTCGTGGAAGGGCGCGAACAGGCGCGCCAGGCGCGGTTTGACCAGCCTGCGCCAGCCGGCCGGGGAAAAGAGCAGGTTGTTCTGCGCCCCGTAGTCGTCGCCAAAGTAGCCGCCGTCCACGCCCAGCTCGAGGAAGCGCCGGATGAGGACCAGTTGGATCGCGGTGATGCGCTAGAGCAGGTCCGCGACGAACCCGGGGTCTTCGGCCATATCCACGAAGAGCTGCTCGAAGCCGCGCAGCGACCAGGCGCGCTCGAAGAGGGCAAACCCCAGGTTCGGCGCGATGAAGTACTCGCCGCCCGCCGCCGCGATGGCCGCCCGGGCCGCGTCGAACAGGCCCGGCGCGCGGGGATCGGGCCAGGGGAAGGCGTCCAGGTCCTTCGACCCGGCCAGGGGGTGAACGCGGATGAAGTAGCCCTCCTCGCCGGTATCGTGCCCGGCGCCCCACCAATCGTAGCGCACCAGCCCATCCGGACTGGCGCGCTCGGGGTACTGGATGTCCACCCGCACGAGGTGGTTGCCAAGAATGCCGGGCAGCTCCGCGGGAGGGACCTGGAAGTGAGCCGCCAACCGCCCGCCCATCCTGGCGGTGTAGTTGATCTGGGTGGGCAGGCGGTCGACGGGCTGGTGGAACAGGGCGCGGCGCAGGCGTTCTTTAGGCGTGAGTTCCACTTACTTCTCGGGGAAGGTGACCACGGCGGTCATGTTCCAGCGCAGGCGCGGATCGGGCTTTTCCAGTTGCAGGACGACGGTGTAGACGATGTCGCTCTGGTGGTTCTGCCCAAAGTTCTCCACGTACATCACCTTGCCGTTCATGGTCGCATCGGGAAGCGCGTCCAGCTTGACCTCGGCGGTCATCCCCGGCTGGATTTTGGCCACGTTCAGCTCGGTCAGGTCGGTAGTCTTGACCAGCCAGGTCGAGAGATCGGCCAGTTTTACCACGGCAGCTCCGGGCTGGATAAATTGACCGACGGCCATATCGATCGAGTTAATCGTCCCGTCGAAGGGCGCAGACAGCTCCAGGTCGGTCAGGCTGGCGCGGGCTGCTTCGGCCTTGGCCTGCGCGCTGTCTAACTGGGATTGAATCAGCGCCAGTTGATCGGCATCCGGGCCATTCTTCACCTTTTCAAGCTGGGTCCGGGCGTCTTCCAGCTTGGCCTGAGCAACCGACAGGCTGGCGTCTGCCTCAGCGATATCCTTTGGGTCAGCTTTGCCCTTGTACCAGTTGAGATTGATCAAGGCTTTATCGCGGGCCTTCTTGGCGTTTTCGAGATTGGCCAGGGCCAGGGCGCGGGTGGCGTCGTTTTCTGCCCGGTGGGAAACGTTATCATACCTTTCCTGGAACTTATCCACCTCGTTCTGGGCGAGGATGTAGTTGGCGTTGGCCGCGGCGATCTGGCTGGGGGTGGAGCGGTAATCCAGGTTAAGGCGGTGTTTCTGAGCATCGTCGTAGGCTTTCTGCGCCTGGGCAACCGCCAGTTGGGCCTGAGCCGTGGTCAGGGCGGCGTTGTCTTTCAGCCTGGTCAGGTCCTGCTGAGCGCTGAGCACTTCCAGCTCGGCGCCCTTGATGGCTGCCTGAAGCTGCTTGCTTCCCGTAAGGCGGGCCAGCACCTGGCCTTTTTCGACTTTCTGGCCTTCCTTGATCAGCACCTCACTGATCACTCCGGCTGTAGTGAAGCTGAGGGAAGCATCCTGAGTGGGAACCACTTTCCCCTCGGCGATGATGTTGCTGCTGGATTTGACCGGCGCGACCGTGGGCTGGCTGGTGGGGGTGGCCTGTGCCCCTGCCGCGATTCGCTGCCCACCAAAGACGACCACCGCACCGACAGCCAATACAACCAGGATGATAATCACTGCTTTTTTCATTTCCGAACTCCTTGTTAGAATGCAAACCGTACTGCAAAAGTTTATTGATGAAAGCAAATCTACTCGTATGCCAGAACGTCCCGCAAGGTCAGGCGCACGGCATTCCGCGCGGGCATCAGGCTCGCCAGGGTGGAGAGGATCAAGACGAGCACCAGCCAGATGATCAGCCCCTGGAAGGAAAAAACCGGCTCAAGGGGGACGTTCAACATGGAAACGCCGACCAGGGTGTCTAGCAGGTTGGTGATCGGGATGGAGAGCAGAGCGCCCAGCCCCCAACTGATCAGGCCGATAAACATGCCCTCCACGATGACTAACTGGAAGACGGCCAGGTTTTCGGCGCCGACCGAGCGCATCACCCCGATCTCGCGGGTGCGCTCGAGCACGTTCATGCTCATGGTGCCCATCAGGCCCAGCCCGCCCACCACAGCGATGAGCACCGCCATCGCCAGGAGCAGGCCGATCAGGATGTTGATCACCGAATTTTGCTGCTGGATCAGGTCCGAGCTGTTTTGCAGCGTGGCGCTCATCCCCAGCTCTTTGAAGCGCGCTTCCAGGGCTTTCTGGACTTCGAGCTGGCTTGCCGGGTCGGAGTGCACGGTCTTGAAACGCAGCTCGTAAGCGCGCCCGACCTGGTTGGTGATTCTGGCTAGGTACTCGAGATTGGTGTAGGTGATGATCACATCGGCCCCCCCGGCCATTTCAAAGATCCCAACGATCTTGAAGGGATAATTCTTGTTGCCCATGCGCATCTGGACCACATCGCCGACGCGCGTCTCAGGGCGAAGCTTGACAAAACTGTTGCCCACCACGATTGCGTTTTCATCGTCGGCGGTCAGCCAGCGCCCGCTGGTCAGGACCGGCTGGATCAGCTTCGAAGTGCTGGGCGGAGCGATCATGATCACCTGGTCGCTGGTTTTCCCATCGGCTTTCAGCGCCTGGGCGCTGGCAAATCCCCAGGACTCCCAGGAGACGATGCCGGGGATACCTTTGATCGCTTCCTGAATGCGCTCGGTGCGGTACGGCGTGCTGAAACTGACGTTGACGTCTGAGAGAAAATAGCCAAAGGTCTTCTGGATGATCAGGTACATCGAATCACGCACACCAAAGACACCGATGAAGATGGCCCCGCCCAGGGTAAGGGTCGCCAGGGTAAGGAACAGGCGTCCCTTGCGCCGGAAGGTATTGCGGATCGAGAGCAGCAGCGGGCGCGGCAGGCCACGGATGTTTTCCAGGAGACGGTCGAACCAACCCGTCTTTTTGGGCATGGCGACGCCGTAATTGCTCAACGCCTCACGGACGGTGATGCGCGTCCCGCTGAAAACCGGGATCAGCGCGCCGAACACGGGCAGGCCTAACCCGACCGCGATCTCGAGCACCAATGAGGTGGTTGGGATGCGAAAACCGGTCAGATCGATGTTCAACAGGCCGGCCATCCAGGTGACCATTCCATAGGCGGCCGCGCCGGAAGCTGGAATGGCCAGGACCAGGGAGGTAATCCCAAAGGCCAGGACCAGAACCAGATATAGAGCGACCACCTGGCCGATCGAAGCGCCAACCGCGCGCATCACGCCAATCTGGCGGATCTGCTGGCCCATCAGGGCGGTGATCGTATTGAACACCAGAAAAGCGCTCAAAAAGACTGCTAACACACCCAGCCCACCCATCAGGGCGAGAAGGGCGTCGAGGGTCTGTTGGGCCGGGTGGTGTCCCGGTTTATAGACGCTGGTCACGTAGACCTGGCGCCCACTCTTCTTGATCTTATCCGAAACGGCGGTGGCAACCTCGCGTACGTGGGCCTCGTCGCTGCCGTTCTCGCTCACCGTCAGGTATACAGAATCGTACTGGTCCGTGCCACCCAGCCACTGGATGGTGTTCAGGTTGGTATAGGCATCCGCCTGGTGGCTGAAGTAAAACCCGCTGGCATTGACATCGTGGACGATCCCGGCGACGCGCAGATCGCGGGTGTGATCATCATTGAGGATCACGGGGACAATATCGCCCACTTTGATCCCCAGGGTAGTCGCCACCTGGCGCTCGAGAAAAATCTCGTGATCGCGCAGCTCGGCGGGGCTTCCAGGAACCGGGCGGAGGATATCGATGCGCCCATCCCGGATACCCGGGCGGCGGGAGATCGTGATCGGGTACGTTTTGCCGTCCGGGGCTTTCATCTTCCCCCCGACCGAGCTGCGCCCTTCGACAGCCCCCACCCCCGGGGTTTTGGCCAGGGCGAAGAGGAGCTCGTCGTCAAACGGTTCGGTGATGATGATTGCCGCGTGGGGATTGCCGGCGAGGAAATCGGCCGGAACGTCGCTGTTCAGGATCAGGTACGTGTTGGCAACAAAGCCAACCGCGAACACCCCGACCGCGATCGAGAGCACCACCAGCAGGGTGCGGGTCTTATTGCTCCACAGGTCCGCAAGGACTTTTTTCCAACGCGGGACAACCATGGCTCAATCCTGCCCTTCTCCCGCCAGGGAGGGGTTCGCGGGGCGAGCGGGTAGATCGTCCATGTCTTCGTCGCGGACAATCTCGCCGTCCGAAATAGTCAGCGTCCGCGAGACGCGCTTCGATAGGCTGCGGTCGTGCGTCACCATTAAAATTGTCTTTCCCTGGGCAATCAGGGTCTCGAACAGCTTAAAGACGGCCTCGGCAGTCTTGGAATCGAGGTTGCCGGTCGGCTCGTCGGCGACGATGATCGGCGGGTCGTTGGCCAGGGCGCGGGCGATCGCCACGCGCTGCTGCTGGCCGCCGGACACGGCGGAGGGAAGCTTATGCGCGTGGGAGCCCATCTCGACCATGTCGAGCAGCTCCATGGCGCGCTTGCGCCGCTCGCCCAGGGGAAAGGTGTTGCAGAAATCCATGGGGAGCATCACGTTTTCGATGACCGAGAGGGTGGGAAGAAGCTGGAAGAACTGAAAGACGATCCCCAGGTTGCGCCCGCGCCAGCGGGCCATCTGGTTTTCACTCAGGGTGTGCACCGCGGTGTCGCCGACCAGAATCTGGCCCGAGGTGGGCCGGTCGATCCCGGCGATCATGTTGATCAGGGTCGATTTACCGCTCCCCGAGCGGCCGATGATGGCGACGAATTCGCCCGGGTCGATATCCAGTTCGATGCCGCACAGGGCAGTAAAACCGCCCGCCGCGGTCTGGTAGACTTTGACCACCTCATGCAGCTCCAGCAGGTGGGAATTACCGTTGCGGTACTGGCCGTTTTCCGGCTGGCTCTTGCCATTTTTTCTACCCTTAAAGGGACTCCACGACCGTAAAAGATTCAAGATCGACTCCTTTCCAGTGATAACCCTGCTGCACTGGACCCCCGAGGAGGGTATATGCAGCGCCGCTTTCTTCAGAAACACTACGCGCGCGTATGCTACTTTATTCGTGAATGGACCCTACGTATTCTCTACGTTGCCAATTCAAAAAAGTTGCATGCATCTTATATATAACAGATCCGGTTCGATTCAAATACCCAGAAGGTATTGGTTGTGTCAGGAATCTTGGGACTTGAATTTTACTCTTATTCGGATGTAATATTTGTATAAATAATATAATTAATCTCGATAACTGGTGGTCCAGAAGGGGGATCGTAGCACTCATGAAACGATCTCCCTAAAAACTTTCCGCAACAAATGATCTTGGGTTGGGCCTCAATCGCCGGAGCTGGACTATGAATCTGCCTGAAGATTTATTCGCTGACCTTGAAATTTGGGTCTATCGCTATGACTCGCAGAGTTACCGGGTAGATTTTCGTTTCAGCCATCCCAACAGTGAAGTGGATATCCGGCCCGGGGCCAATGAGGTGATGCTGGCCCAATTCGATCTGGATGCTTTACGCGCTGAGGGAGACCCGGATACTTACGGCGAATTGCTCACCAGCTCATTGTTCTCCAGCGAAGGTGCAAAAAGCTCTTTTCGCGAAGCGGTGGCTTCGGCGCAGACTGCCGGCGAAAATGTACGCGTGCGCCTGTTCGTCGATCCCTTTACCCCCGAGTTGAACAGCTTATACTGGGAAACCCTGCGAGACCCAAACGATCAAGTTCCCCTTTGCATGAAGCAAAAAATGGTATTCTCCCGCTATCTGACCAGCCGAGATTGGGAGCCTGTCCGCCTCCGGTCGCGCAGCAACTTGCAAGCCCTGGCGCTGATCTCCAGCCCCAAAATGGATACGGATCGATTCCCGCCCATCGATATAGCTGCCGAGACATCGCGGCTGTGTGAGTCGCTTGGAAACAACATACCGGTGACCATTCTGAATCAGCAAAGCCAGGCTACTCCTGCCAGCCTTGAAGCGATGGCGGACCAACTCCAGAAGACCCCCTATGATGTTCTGTGTTTTATCTGTCACGGTTTTACAAAAAATAACGAGACCCACCTGTTACTGGAAACATCAGACGGAAGCGTCGACGATGAGGTATCTACCACACGCCTGGTGGAAAGGTTGATCGAACTCGGCACGCGGCCGCGACTGATCGTGCTGATTGCCTGCCAGACTGCTGGGAAGATTAAGGGCGATATGCTCTTATCCCTGGGTCCCAAACTGGTCGAAGCCGGGATCCCCGCAGTGCTGGCGATGCAAGGCAATCTCAGCTTTGAAACGGGAGGGATTTTTCTAAAGGAGTTCTTCCAGGAGCTACAGCAGAATGGGCTCATCGACCGCGCGGTAGCCTCCGGGCGCGCCATGGTAAGCCATCAACCGGATTATTGGATGCCAGCGCTCTTTATGCGCCTGAGGAGCGGCAGCCTCTGGTATACCGCCGGTTTTCGGGATGCAGATGGTTCGTTTCAACGATGGGATGCTTTACGTTACAGCATCCAGGGCGAGAAATGTTCTCCGATTATAGGCCCAGGATTGACCGAGTCCTGGTTCGGTGGTGAGCGAGAGCTGGCCCTGCGTTGGGCGCAAGAATTCAACTACCCGATGGCCGTTTACGATCGGGAAGACCTGCCTCGCGTGGCCCAATTCCTGGCCACCGATCCCAAAAGAGGGCTCAATCCGGGTGGCCTGCGAATCCGCTGGATGAATGAGATGAGCCGGGAGCTGACAAAGCGAGAAGGAGAAGGGCTGACCGCCGATCTGCGCGAAAGCGCCGGAAAATGGATGCCGCCATCCCTTGCCGAAGCCATGCGGCAGGCAACCGATTTTCGCTGGTCCAAAGAGCCAAACGAAGCTCACCTGCGCCTGGCCCGGTTAGATCTGCCGGTCTTTATCACCACCAGCCCGCTGGATCTGCTGGCTCTGGCTCTAAAGAAACAGGGAAAGGATCCCCAGGTTCGGATCAGCCCCTGGAACGATGCGGTTCCGCGAACCTGCCCCGAGCTCGCAAAATTAAAAGAAATCCCTTCTCCGCAGCGGCCGCTGGTGTACCACCTGTTTGGGCATATCAACCAGACGGCCTCCATCGTCCTGAGCGAAGACGATTACCTCGATTTTCTGATCGGCCTGGCCCGCAACCGGGACTTGGTGCCGGGGATCGTCAAGGAAGTGATGGCAAGCAATTCCCTCCTTTTTTTGGGCTTCAAGTTGGAAGAGTGGAAATTTCGCATCCTTTTCCGTTACCTGCACACGCTGGGTGGCAGCCAGCTTCGGCATGATTTTTCGCACATCGCCGCGCAGTTGGAACCGGAAGAGGAACGCCTGACGAATTCCCGGATGGCCACCGATTACCTGGAGAAATATTTTGGCCTGGAACAAATCTACGTCTACTGGGGATCCGTGGACGAATTTTTCGTCTCATTCGATGAAAATATGAAAGAGATGGCCTGATGAGCAGCCAACCCTCAGAGGCGAAATCGCCGTACGCTGGTCCCCGGCCCTATTCACAGGGCGAAGAATTATTTGGGCGAGATCTGGAGGCCAGCGAGCTAACCTATCTCTTGCTGGCCGAGCGGATCGTACTGCTCTACTCATCATCCGGTGCCGGAAAATCTTCCTTGATCAACGCAAAAATCATCCCTGCCCTGGAACAACAACATTTCCGGGTTTGCCTGATCCGCCTCAGCCTCTCCCCACCGGAGGAGCTGCGCGGACTGCCGGGGATGAACCGCTTTGTTTACGCCACGATCCAGTCGATCGAACAAAGCCTGAGACCGGAAGATCGCCAAACCAATCAGGAGACGCTGGCGCGCATGCGCCTGAACGAGTACGTGACCCGCCGCAGCGAGGATGGAACGATATTCACCAGCTTTTCCCAGGAAAGCCTCCAGCCGGTATCGCATACCGCCGTGACTCGCGAAACAGCCGCGGCGCGCGGCAGGAAAGATGGTAATGGAAGTGAACCCGGCCCTACCGGGGACCCGGGGTTGAGCGCTTCTCCCAGAAGCGGCCGGCTTTCGTCCGGACCTGGCCGCCCACAACGCCTGGCCCTGATCTTTGACCAGTTCGAGGAAGTCCTGACCCTGGATCCGTTCGACGTGGAGCGCAAAGAGGAATTTTTCAACCAGGTTGGGGAAACGTTCGAGGATCCCAATCGATGGGGCCTCTTTGCGATGCGTGAAGATTATCTGGCAGCGATCGAGCCCTACAAGGATATTATTCCCACCCGCCTGAAAAACACCTTTCGCCTGGGTCTTTTAGATGAAAAGAAGGCCCGGGAAGCGATCATCCGGCCCGCCCCGAATATGTATGAGCCGGAGGCTGTGACGGAGCTGATCAATAACCTGCGCTCCGTGAGCATACAAACTCCTTCGGGCGAATGGATTGAGCAGCCAGGGCCGTACGTAGAACCGGTCCAACTGCAGGTCGTTTGCACGCGCTTGTGGTCCATCATGAATACGACCGGCAGGAAAATTTCCGTTCAGGACGTAGATGACGCTGGCGACGTGAACATCGCTTTGCTCGGGTATTTCAACGAAAAGGTCAGCGAGATCGCGAAAACCACCTGGATTCCAGAACGCTCCATCCGCGACTGGATTGAGCAGTCTCTGATTACCGAGCATGGCATCCGCAGGCAGGCCGCTTTGGGATCTGAACGCGAGGCGGGATTAGATCCCCGTGTTATCGATCTTCTCTCCTCAGCCTACCTGGTCCGGACGGAAATCCGCCGGGGGATTACCTGGGTTGAGCTGTCGCACGACCGTTTCATTAGCCCGATCCTGCAGAGCAACGCGGAATGGCGCAAGGAGAACCTGAGCCTGCTCCAAAAACAGGCCCGGGTATGGGATGAGCATCCCGACCGGCCCAAAACTTTACTCCTGATCGGCCAGGAGCTGAAAGAGGCGCAGGCCTGGGAACAGGCTCATTCGAAAGAATTGACCCCCGTAGAAAGGACATTCCTGGAGGAATCCATTGCGGAACAAAAATCGATTAACCGCCGCCGCCTGTTGACCGGTCTGGCTATAGCGGTCCTGGTAATTACTGTTCTGGTTGTGTCTTTATTTAAGGTGCAAGCCGACGAGGCGCGAAATGTTGCTGAAGAGCAGAAGCAGGAGGCGGATACCGCCAGGGCATTAGCGGATCAGAACCGCCTGCAAGCCGTGGAAAGCGAAAAAAAAGCGAAAGATAGTCAAAGGAAGGCTGAGGAAAGCCAGAAGATCGCGGAGGATCAAAAAAAAGTTAACCACCTTGGCAAAGTGATCAATGAGGCCGAAATTCTGTCGGCGGATTCTGCCGACCTGGCGATGTTATTAACCCTGCAAGCTGGAAAATTTGCAGACGATATACCAGATGGACAGACAGTATCTCAGGATGCCTATCAGAAGGGGAATCTGCTGCTCTCCAATGGGAATCGATTGGAGAATTATTTCCGCGGCCATCAGCCTGGGACATTCGTCAACAGCGTCCTGTTCTTGCCGGATGGAAATACCCTGATATCCGCTGGAGCAGATGGACAAATCATCTTCTGGTACCTGGGCAGTTTTCATCCGTTTATCGATGGCGAACCGATCCGGACCGATGGGTATATTTATTCTGCGACGGCAAGCAACCAGGCGGATACTCCACTGCTTGCCGCCGGATTTGACTATAAAAACACCACCGATACGACTCGCGTGTGGGATTACAAAACCCGCAAGCCGTCTGGTGGAGATTTATTTGGCCCGGACGGCAAGCCATTTTCGGCCAGAGCCTTGGCTTTCAACACGGATGCTTCCCTGTTAGCAGGCGGATCTGCCTCGGGAGAGATTTGCCTGTGGAACATGAAAACGCACGATCCTCATTGTATCTTCCTGGGAAATACGGGGAGCCGCATCTGGTCACTCAAGTTCAATCCTGTGGATCGAAACATGCTGGCAACCGGCGACCAGGCTGGAAATATCAAATTATGGAAGGTCAATCTTTCTACCGCTGTTCAGTTAAAACCGGATTTGCTCAATCCAGATGAAACTCCATCGCAAGGTCAGGCGCTTAGCATCGATTTTAATCCTGAAGGCACTCTCTTAGCCGCCGGGAGAGGTGAACGCATTGTCCAGGTGTGGGATATCAAGACAAAAAAAGAAATTAGCGGATCGCCGTTAACCGGACATTCCCAGTGGGTGATCGCGGTTGCGTTTAGCAAGGTTGGAAACTTGCTGGCAGCCGGCGGCGGGGATGGGACGATCCTGACGTGGGACACACAAACCTGGAAGCCCCATGGAACGCCGATTATAGGCTATTTTGGATATATTCTTAATCTGGCTTTTGATGACCCGGGAAATTACCTGGCCGTAGGCCAAAGCGACGGTTCTGTTCGTTTCCTGGATGCGCAAGAATCTTTTCAAAACCGCCTGGCGTACCTGGCCGACTCGAATCATATCATCGATGCATCCGCGATCAGGCCAGACGGGAAATGGCTGGCGATGATCCGCGAGAAAAAACTTATCTTCTATGACTTGAATCATGGTCTGTTCGCCGGCCCCGGCCTCGAGGTCGCGAATCAGAATGTCTATGATATGAATTTCAGCGAGGATGGAAAATATCTGTATACGATCGGTTATGCGGATGAGAAGTTCAGCACTTCCGAAATCCAACGCTGGAAGGTGGATGACTCGGGGCAGCCTGTCGCGCAGCCGGATGGTCATCCGGTTCATCTGGATACCCTGCTGCAGTTCCCAATAGCAGATCAAACGAACCATCGTATGATCTCCCGGGATCTTACCCACCTCAACCAGCTTATCCTGTGGGATGGTCCCGGCGCGGCGCCTGAGCCATTCACATTCAATCGGGAAGTGAACATCGATGAAATGGTCGTCAGCCCGGATGGAAAATTACTTTTTATCGGGGAAGGCGATCTCGGATATATCATGAACCTGCCAGAAATCAGCCGAAAATGCGATATCTCCGGACATACCAATAAGATTTGGGATGCAGTCTACAGCCCGGACGGCCTCTGGCTGGCTACAGTCAGCGGCGATATGCGCGTACGGTTGTGGGATACCCGAACCTGCGACGAACGAACGAACTGGTTTCCTTCCATGCACCACACCACGATTTACAAAATTGCTGCCAGCCCAAGCGGCCGTTATTTAGCCTCGCTGGACCGGAACGGCTTGCTGGTTTTATGGGATGTTCAGGGCGGCAGAGAAGCCGCCGAATTCCAAACCGGGATCCAGGCGAATGTAAATACGAAACTGGCCTTCACCCCAGATGAAAGGTCCATTACCACATTTGATTATGATTTCAACCGGCCTGACGTGTTAGGGAACGGGATTGTCAGCCAATGGCCGATCCAGTTTGTGACCCATCTGGATAAAGCCGGTCTGCAACAGGCATTGTGCTACCGCGCCGGCCGCAACCTGACCCAGGAAGAATGGGATCGATATTTCCCGGATTATCCCCGGGTTGAAACCTGCCCGGATATGGAAATCCTGTCAACCTTCTCCCAGGCTGACCAGGCGGCGCAGAGTGGAAGAAAAGATGTGGCAGCCGGGTTATTTACTTCGCTGGCTTCCTCACATACCACCGACACCAATATTCTGAATGATATCTGCTGGTTTGGAAGCCTGGATGGTTATGCCGGCCAGGTGCTGGATTTGTGCCGTTTATCGGTAAGCCTGACGCCCGACAAAGATAAAGCCAATGCTCAAGACACACTGGCGGTTGCCCTGGCAATGGCAGGCCGCCCACACTTCCAGGAGGCCATCGATAATTTCCAGGCGATGATTTCCTGGGCCAGGCAAAAATCGATCGAGATTCCCGAATATCAGAATATCATCCATAAACGCCAACGGTGGATTGATATGCTTACGAAGGGCCAGAATCCTTTTGGCGACCCGGCAATGTTGAAAAAGTTGCGATACGAATCTGTTTACGACACGCAATGAGGGTGCATTCACGGCTGAAATCGCCTGAAAAGAAGGGGAAAGACTTGCCAGCAGAAGAACGGAACGACCAGCAAGAAATTTTTTTGAACGGCGTCGATTATGTCACCGGAAGTTATCTGTCTCCTCCGGTCACTTTGAACGACCTCGTCCAGATCGCTCAAGACGAACTGCGCCAGGTCCCCCAGGGCGAGCAGAATGCTTTGAAACTCGCCCAAAAACGCAAGAGCGCAAAGACGTATGGATTTGCCGCAAACCTGGACGACATTCAAGAGGCCAACTGGGGTGTGATTTTTGCCCAGGACGAAAGCGTGGAGGTTCGCAACGCCATCCAGGTGTTGGTCGAGCACCGCAGCCGCCTGATAGGGAAAGATGCGCCCGTTTTTACGTATCGTCCCGGATGGTCGGCCAACCAGTTCCTGGCCTGCAACGGGGTCCAGAGCGGTTTCGGGGATGCGGAAACGGTCCCCTACTACCTGCTGCTGGTTGGCGGCCCCGAGCGGATCCCCTGGCGGCTGCAGTACCAGTTGGCCGGGGAATATGGAGTGGGCCGGCTTGCTTTCGAGCAAGCCGCCGATTACCAGGACTATATTGACCGGTTGATCGACTATGAGACCTCGGCTCACATTCCCAACCGCCGGGAAGCCGTTTTTTGGGCTACGGCCAACCAGAGCGCCATCGGATGGAAAGACCAGGCTACCCAGCTCAGCTCATCCGTCCTGGCCCAGGGATTGTTTGACAGCCTGCCAGACGGTCTCGGTTTCGAAAAAACAATGCTGAGGTCCGCGGAAGCGACGAAATCCTG
>DATKLX010000227.1:0-27788 GCA_035542155.1 Anaerolineaceae bacterium | reverse complement strand
GGGATAATGCCGAAAGGTCTTATGACACTGGCAGCAGCGATAGCGATAGACCCAGGCCTCCTCCAAATGAGGATCCCGCACTCGTTTGGCTGTCCCTCCCCAGCGCTGGAAGGTGGTTCCGGCGCAATAGGGACAGTGGTGAGGTCGTTTAGTTTGGCAGTACTTGACTTCAGGCAGTTGCAGGAGGACAATGGACATGGCAAGCTCGCTGGTAAGACGATTTTGGCGAATCCATCTTACTGCGAGCTTGCTCTTTTTTCAAAACCTACCAGCCTTTGGACAGATACGTTGGCGGTCGTGGATTCGAACCACGCTCTCGAGGTCCAAAGCCTCGCGTCCTGCCGCTAGACCAACCGCCATGGACGGCCTGTACTCCAAGGTTGGCGGTCGTGGATTCGAACCACACTTCCGAAGTCCAGAGCTTCGTGTCCTGCCGCTAGACGAACCGCCAAAAAAGAAAACGGGATGCCGTGTGGGCATCCCGTTTGTCTGTCTTTTGAAAATTGCTTTGTTTGAAAACTAACTCTTCCATCCAGACAGCTCAACATGCCCACAAGCGCCGCTTTGGGTTTGCTGCTGGACCTGCTGGAAGAAATAGCTGTTCATGGATGGAATTATATCCCTTATGGATGACAGATGTCAAGGATGTGTCTGGATGGCGCCCGGGTTTCGTTCAAAATCCAGTGTCCCTGCCTGTGCCCTTGCGCTTTTCAATTTGCATGAAACGGCCACGGCGCAGGGTTTCCGGAATGACAGATCGCAAAACGCCTCTTCCTGGCAACCGAAATTCAAAATGCAAAACTGGGAGGGAAGACATGCTGGTTTCAAATGGGCAACGCCAGCTCAGATGACCGTAGGGGCGGACCTGCCGACCAATGGGAGGGTCCGCCCTGGTCTTGCCATAGCATAGGTCAATCCATAGATGGGCCGCAGGGCGGGTCGACACGCAGGTCGACCCCTACAGATCATCACCCGGATAGCAGGTCCGGCGGCGGCTCAACCGTCAATCGCTGGGCGCCGCGCCAGGTCTCGCCGGGTTCCACCCGCCGGGGGATTGTCACGACGCCCGCCTCGATGCAGACGAAGCGCCGGTAATCGTTGACCCCCAGGTCGGCCAGCGCAGCAGCGAGCTTCTGGCCCGGGTTCCACACCACCAGGTCAGGAAAACCGTCTTTTTCCACGCGCAGCGCGCGCTGGTTCTCCCGCAGGCCGACCTGGTCCGGCGCGCCCGGGTAGATGCGGTCGACCTCGCCGTGAAAGGTGAGAAACTTCTGGCTCTGCACCTCTCTGGCCGGCGGTTTCACGGTCGTATCCACGGTTTCGTGGCCTTCCAGCCCTTCGATGTGAGTCTCGCCTACCTCGGCCGCGCGCAGGTAGGTGTGCAGCGCGCCGGTAAACTCGAATGCATCCGGGCCGGGATTGTGAACGGCCAGGGCCAGCTCGAGCACCGGGCCGCCCACGCGCACCGCCAGCTCGAGGTGGAACGGCGCGGGCCAGGCGGAGCGGGTCTCAGCGCTGTCGTTAAGGGCGAACTTTCCAACCACACTCCCCTGCGATTCTTCTGCGCCGAGGAACTCCCAGGTCAGCCGGCGAGCGAAGCCGTGCTTGCGCAAAGGCCCCTGGTCGCCAAACTGGGGAAAGATCACCGGCGCGCCGCCGCGGATGGCTTCGCCCGGCAGGAACTTCGACCGCTCACTGAGGAACAGTCGCTCCAACCCATCGGCCGCCACCCAGGAGGTCACCTGGCCGCCGTGCAGATAGACCTCCGCCCGGGCCCCATCGCCGGCGGTGAGGAGAATCTTCTCCATGCCGTTCTTCCCAACTGTTTGCTCGAAAAAATTTCGTGGCAATCTGTCACCTCCCCGGTACTCAGGTGTTACTACTATCAGGTCAGTTGGTTCTGAGTTTAGTTTGATTGTACAATAGGGAATATTTTTCGTTCTAGCCGATCCGGCGCCATACCTGTCCTTACAGATTGGCCTGCTAACCGGTGGCTACGAACCACTGGCAACTGTTTCTTGGGAGGATTAAAAATGGCAGTGAAAGAATCCGAGAAATTTATCCGTGAGCTGCTCGATATGGTCGAGATCCAGGTGAATGGCCCCAACCCATGGGATATCCAGGTTCACGACCCGGAGTTTTACGACCGGGTCGTCAGCCAGGTGTACCTGGGTCTTGGCGAAGCATATCTCGATCATCTGTGGGACTGCGAGGCGATCGACCAGTTCGTCGACCGCGCATTGAAGGCCGATCTGGATAAGAAGATCAACGGAAGCTGGAGGCTCAAATGGCTCCTGGTTCAATCGAAGCTGTTCAACCGCCAGTCGAGCGCGAAAGCTTACGAGGTGGGTGAGAAGCATTACGATCTCGGCAACGACCTGTACTGTGCGATGCTGGATAAGCGTCTGAACTACACATGCGCCTACTGGAAAAATGCCAGCAATCTCGATGAGGCCCAGGAAGCTAAGCTGGATATGGTCTGCAGGAAGATCGGCCTGCAGCCAGGGATGCACGTCCTCGAGCTGGGCTGCGGCTGGGGCGCGTTTGCCAAATTCGCGGCCGAAAAATACGGCGCGCACGTCCTGGGCGTGACGGTCTCCAAAGAGCAGGTAGCGCTGGGGATGGAGCTCTGCCGCGGGCTGCCCGTCGAGCTGCGCCTGCAGGATTACCGCGAGGTCGAAGGCAAGTACGACCGGGTCATCTCGATTGGGATCATGGAGCACGTGGGCTACAAGAACTACCGGACCTATATGAAAACCGCGGATCGCTGCCTGAGGGAAGACGGGATCGCCTTCGTCCACACCATCGGGAGCAACGAGAGCCTCGTCGCCGCAGACCCCTGGTCGGACAAGTACATCTTCCCCAACGGTATGCTGCCTTCGATTGCCCAACTGAGCAAGGCGATGGAGGGGATCTTCGTCATGGAAGACTGGCACAACATCGGTCCGAACTACGACAAGACCCTGATGGCCTGGCATGCCAATTTCGAGCGGGCCTGGCCGGAGCTGAAGCAGCGTTACAGCGAGCGGTTCTACCGGATGTGGCGCTTCTACCTGCTGACCAGCGCCGGCGCCTTCCGCTCGCGCACCCAGCAGCTCTGGCAGATCGTCATGACCCGCAAGGGCACGCCCCAGCCGGACTGCCGGATCAGTTGAGGAGCGGGGATGATCCGCGCGGAAGTGATCATCGTGGGCGGCGGGCCGGCGGGGTCGGCCTGCGCCTGGCGCCTGATGCAGAGCCACGTCGACGTGCTGGTTCTCGACCAGCACCGCTTCCCGCGGCTTAAGCCCTGCGCGGGGTGGATTACCCCGCAGGTGGTGCGCGACCTGGAGCTGGATGTGGCCAGCTACCCGGGGGGGTTCACCACCTTCCGCTCTTTCCAGGTGGCCATCCACGGCTTCCGCTTCAAGCTGCGCACCCACCAGCACGCCATCCGGCGCGTGGAGTTCGACGATTTCCTTCTGCGCCGCTCGGGCGCGCCGGTCCACGTGCACACGGTCAAGAATATCCGCCAGGAACCGGACGGGTACGTGATCGATGATGCCTTCTGCGCCCGCTACCTGGTCGGCGCGGGAGGGACCTATTGTCCCGTCTACCGCAACCTGTTCAAGGCAGATCATCCCAAGGCGCGCGAAAGCCTGGTGGTGGCGATGGAGGAGGAGTTCGTTTATCCGTACAGCGACGAGCGCTGCCATTTGTGGTTCTTCGAAAACCGCCTGCCGGGCTATTCCTGGTACGTTCCCAAAGCAAACGGGGTAGTCAACGTCGGTGTGGGCGGGAAGGCCGAGGAGCTAAACGCCCGCGGCGACCACCTGAAGAACCACTGGACCTTCCTCGTCGAAAAACTGGAGCGGATGGGCCTGGTCTGCGGGCACGACTACCAGCCGGTGGCCCATTCCTACTTCGTCCGCCAGAACCTCAAGCAGATCCGCAAGGACAACGCCTTCCTGGCCGGCGACGCGGCCGGCCTGGCGACGGTCGACATGGGCGAGGGGATCGGCCCGGCGATCCGCAGCGGCCTGCTCGCCGCTGAGGCGATTCTGCGCGACCGGCCGTATAACCTGTCCTCGATCCCGCGCTATTCGTTGCGGTCGCTGATCGGGCTGTGAGGCCAGGCTTCAAATAAAAAACCCTGGATACGGATAAAAAAAGAGAACCACGAAGACGCCAAGACGCGAAGGTAAGACACGAAGAAGAACAAAATCAGTGAATAGATGACTGACGACTTCTCTACCGTCTTTTCCATTCAGCACAAAAAATGCCCTTTCTCGGGGGTGATCGCCATCCGGCGGGGAGATGATTTGCTTTTTTCGTGCGCCGAGGGGCTGGCCAACCGGTCCGCCGGCCTGGCGAACACACTCGCTACCTGCTTTGGGATGGCTTCTGGATCGAAGACCTTCACCGCGGTGGCGATCTGCTATCTGATCGACCAGGGCCAGCTCACCTTCGATACCCGGCTCAAGGACTGCCTGGACGTCCACTTTCGCCGCTTCGACCCACGGGTCACCATCCACCACCTGCTCAGCCACACATCTGGGATCCCGGATTACTTCGACGAGGAAGTCGAGGACGACTACGAGGCGCTGTGGAAGGAGCGCCCCAATTACACCTTCCGCACTCCGTCCGATTTTCTGCCCCTCTTCCAGAGCCGGCCCATGAAATTTACGCCCGGCCTGCGTTGGGCGTACAGCAACGCGGGATACATCCTGCTCGGCCTGATCGTCGAAAAGGTATCCAGCCTGCCTTTCACCCATTTTGTCGAGGAGAACATTTTCAAACCAGCCGGGATGGTGGACAGCGGATACTATTCTCTCGATGCCCTGCCCGAACGGACTGCCGTTGGATATATCGAGGAAAAGGGGGGATTCCGGTCCAACATCTACTCGATCCCGATCGTTGGTGGGCCGGATGGGGGCGCGTTCACCACGGCGGCGGACCTGACCCGCTTCTGGGACGCGTTGCTCGGCGCTCGGCTGCTTTCTCCCTCCACGCTGGCGAAGATGCTTGCCTCGCACGCCCAGCGCCGGCCGGATAACCCTGAGAAAGGCTACGGCTATGGGTTGTGGATCTCACTGAAGCCCGATCGCACGGTTCGTGCCTGGACGATGCTTGGGGAGGATCCCGGGGCGGCTTTCATTTCCACCCGCTACCTGGCTGACGAGGTAGAGTTTACCCTGTTCGGTAACCTGGTTCCCAATGCCTGGGGGATGTACGAAGCGCTAGAGCCGCTATTCGAGGAATATTAAGAGAAGGTGCGTTTCAAATTCCGGGAAAAAGAGGGACTGCAAGTCCGATCTGGCGGCTCACCCGCTATTTACTCCCAGTAATTGCAAAAGCTGGTGAATATCGATATCCGTGGGAATGCCCTGTTTGTGCCAGTGATATCGGCAGCCACAGTAATCGAGCAGCAATCCTTGCGCCGGTATGCCCAGGTCGCGGACATCCCAGCCGCCCTGAATATTGGTCAGCACGCAGGAAATTCCCACGATACCAATTTGCTGTTGGCCTTGAAGTTGAAGGGATGGGCTTGAAAATACACGCAGATCATCCGCCAGAATGAAGACCTCAAAGTGATACTTTTCGCCCAACCTTGTCAGTTGGTGCACGCGGCAACCCGGGGTGCAGGCCATACAACGCTCGCCAAAGGGAGTGGAGATCGCCTGGCAGCGGAGTTCCTGTTGATCATCCTCCGATCTGGTGCGCATACAGGGCGGCACCAGCACCACTTTTTTGGCTGCGGATAGAAAGAGCGTCCGAAGCGCCCGGTTGAGAATTTCCGTCCCGACCATGTTCAGGTGATATTCCACCCGCTTTCGGCTGCACAGGACAATATCCTCGCGCCAGCGGTAGCCAGGAAGCGATTGGGTTAAGAATTGCTCGACGTTGGGAGTGTAATCACCCAGCGCTTCCAGGCTGCGGTGTTCAAACCAGGCGGCGTAGGCCATGACTGCCTGCAGGCATTGGCGCACCTGTTCAATAGGGACTGCCGCCAGGAATTTCTCCCAACCGTGCAGCCGTTGGGCTTCCTGAGTCAACCGGCCGGTTGCCTCCATCCAGTCCAATAGCCTCCTCAGTTGATCCATAGACATGATGGATAGTGGAACCGGCATGGAGGTCCGAGTCGAATGCAGTTGAAACGCAAACAGGCCGCGAGCGAGGTAAGCCACCTTTTTCAGCCAGCCGTTGTGCTCGCCAAGATCCGCCAGCCTGCCCAGGAGCCGGGCAGTTGGCCTGGTCAGCGTCATGGCATCATTTCCGTAGAGGCACAACAGTACCCCCATGACCAATAGTTCAAGCAGGTATTCCGGCCGGGTGCGAACTGCCTCCCCCCTGGTTTCTCGTAAAAAAGCCAGGTAGGAATCCACCAGGGCGCCAAGCTGTTGCTCGCCCTGAGCGATCATCTCGTCGGTGAAACGAGACCGATCCCGATAAAACGAACACGAGCAATCGTGGCCGCGGAGCAGCGAATAAGTGATGATCGGTATATTCCGCATGTTTTTATAATAACCCACATTCCGCACCAGGAAATAGTTGAGGCCGGGTAATTCTTCTGCTCCGTATTTTTAGGTGTGGAATGTGGGTTATATAATTTGGGTAGATATTATATATAAAATCCATATGTTGTTCTGGAAAGCGGGGTCTTTCAATCATGCCGGGAATCGCAGGCGTTGTTTCAGAGGAAGGGGCAATTGAGCTTCGAAGTACATTGGAGCGAATGGTTCAACCGCTGATGCGGTCGCCGGTGCTTTCTTCGGATGAGCATTGTGGCGAGCACGGAGGCCTGGCTTCCATTTTTCTCAGGGGCGTTGGTTCTCCTCTTGCGGCCCGGGCCAGCGGGATGGGCGGGGTATGGCTGGCATTTTATGGCGGCGTACATCTGGATGAAGCCCCACCGGATGGCCGTTCCCTGGCAGAACAACTGCTGGAACGCTATCTACAAGGCGGGAGGGCTGCGCTGTGCGGCCTGAACGGTACTTACGTGGCGGCGATCTGGGAGGAAGAACAGCGGCGGATGACCCTGATCAAAGACCGAATGGGGTACAGCAAATTATTCTACTGGCATAGCGGCTCGCGCCTGATGTTTGGCTCGGAATATAAAGCCATCTCCTGGCATCCCCGCTTTCCCAAAGCGATCGACGTGGTGGGCCTCGCGGATATCTTCCTGTACCGCTCGCCGCTGGAAGGGCGCACGCTGTTTCGGGATATCCACAGTCTGCCACCGGCAGGGATCCTGACCTTCCAGGACGGGCGCCTGTCGGTGGAAACATACTGGAGGATTCAGTTCTGCTCCCCCGGAGCACGCGAAAAACCGGACGAGGAGTATGCCGACGAACTGGCGGAGCGCGTGCGCGCGGCGGTCAGGCGGAGGATGCGCCCCAATTCGTGCATTCTGATCACCGGAGGGCTGGATTCGCGCATCATCGCAGGAATGTATCGAAAGGTCGACCCAGACAGCGGTCTGATCGCGACGACCCTGGGCCTGCCAGAGGGACAGGATGTTCTGGTTGGGCGAGACCTGGCGAATGCGTTGAAGATATCCCACCACCATATCCCAGTGGGCGATGATTACCTGGCGCGTTGGGCGGCGCATGGCACCTGGCAGAGCGAGGGCAAGAACGGCAGCTATGCCTCCTGGATTTGCGCGCAAGCCCCCTTCATGGCGAAACATGGGCTGCGTTACGCTGTCTCCGGGTTGTATGGAAATTTCATCTCCGCTCGGCATTACCCAAATGCGTCTTTAACAGCGCGGACGCTGCAAGAAGCGATCGCGGCGGTAGAAGGGAACCTGCATCCTTACCTGGGCCAGCTCAAGCGGATCATGCGCCCCGAGCAATATCAGGCCGCCGCTCTGGAAAGCGCCGCGACCCTGGGAATGATCGTTCGCCGCGCGGAAACCAACGACCTGATCCAGCGGACCGATGAGTTTAATTTCTATTTCCGGATTTGCCGGCGCGGCAATACCGAGGACTCTCTGGGGGATGTGTCCCTGGCCCAGGAAGCCTTTCTGGATAACGATGTGTTCGATTACGCGATCGGCCAGATTCCTCCCCAGGCGCGCGCCCGGTCGCGGTACTATTATCTGCTCATCCTGCGCCACCTGCCCCAGGCGGCGCGGGTCATTCACGGCGGCACCGGTCGCACTATCGCGGCCGATCTGGCGATTCAGGGCAGCCCGCTGTTGCGCAAAGTGGATGGTTACCAGCGGAGAATTCTCAGGCGGATCCTGCCAAAGCAGTTCGGCCATCAGGCTTTCGCCAGTATTCCGCATGCGGAGGCGATCCGCAGGGGGTCGCGAGAATTCGTGGAGAACCTCCTCGGCGAGAGCGAAGGTTATTCCGAATGGTTCGATCCATCCGCCGTTCAAGCCTTGCTCGACGATCACCTTGCGGGACGCGTCGACGCCCACATGATCATCGATGCCATGGTCACCTTCATCCTGTGGCAGAAACAATTTTGTGTACTGGATGGCCCGCTATCCCTCAGATCTTCGGACACGGATCTGATGGATGCTAGGGATTTGCGTGGATAAGAGCTTTATTACCCGGCCAGGGCCGCAGCCCAGGTCAGGGACAGATCGTCGCGCGGGGCGGAGGCGGGCTGGTACTGCGAGCCGGTCAGCACGGCCAGGCGCAGGGAGTCGAGGCCTTGATCCTCCAAGGGGAGGCTCCGGATCACCCACCCGTGGGGGCCCTGGACGAACTCGACAGGGTGGGGGAGCGCGTGGAGCGCCTGCCCGGCCAGCGCCAGGTGGGATTCTAGCCCGGTGGCGTGGGCCAGTTCATGGAAGGCCAGGGCGCGGACCAGCGCGGGCAGGCCGGTGAGATCCACCTTTTCCAGCCATTCGACGGCGCGGCGAACGGCGACGCGGTACGAACCGGCGCGGGTGGTCTGCCCGGCGCGGACGAAGGCGAGGAGCGCGACGGCCGTGCGCTCGGCGTGCTGGTCCCACGATCCATCCAGGGACTGGGTGCGCGCCAGCCAGCGCAGGAGGGCCGGGCGGTCCGTGCTGGCCGGCCGGTCGGGGAAAGCCGCGGCTCCGGACGCCGGGGCGCCGGTGGTGAAGCCATCCCATGCGGATTTCGACAGGCGAGCGCCCAACGAAGGAGCGGACGCCTTGCCGAACCTGGCAGGGACGGAGGGCATCCACATCGCCGCATGCAGGGTTCCGCCGCCAAACGGCTCGCGGCGCAGGCCCTCGGGCACCGGCTGGGCGATGGGGACGTGGCGCTGTTTCCCGCCCGGGTTGGCGACATCCTTTTCTACGGCGACGAAGGCGGTATAGGGGGTTACCAGGCCATAATCGATGGCGAGCGAGATGACCTGGCTGCGCAGGGTCTCGGACTTTTTTGGCTCGATGGCCGCCTGTTCGAGCAGGTCATCGACCCGGGCGCGAGCCCAGGCCCGCCCGACCAGGACCTCTTCCTGCGGCGCAGGGAGGGCCAGATCGAGGTCGACCGGCCGGCCTTCGCGCAGGCCGTGGATCTTGAGTACCGGCGGAGTGCCGCCCTGGCGCTTGAAGCGCCCGCACAACTCGAGGGGCTGGCCGGCGTATAGATCGGGCAGCAGTGCCGGGTAGCCGTCCCAGCCGCGGGCGCCATCCCAATCGAGGGTCAGGTCGGTGAGGACTGGGAAGGCCAGGCGGTCCTGGAAGCGGATGATCGCCCCCTCGATATCCTCGTCGAGCTGGAGGAACTCGGCCGCCCCGCGTCCCAGGGAAGCCATGCGGGAGAGCAGGGCCCGGTTGACCGAAGGGCCGATGCCGAAAGTGAACAGGCGAGATTTCCCCAGCTTGCGCCGCACCTGGTCCAGGGCGCGCTGCTCGGCGGAGACGGCCCCGTCGGTGAGGAAGACGACGTAGCGCGGCCGCTCCGGGTCCGGAGGAACTTCGAGAGCCGCTTCGACGGCGCCGACGATCTCGGTCCCACCGCCGCCTTCCACCCTGGACAGGAAGCGGTCGGCTTTGTCGATCTCGCCTTGCTCGACCGGGCTGGCGCTGCGCTGGTACCACTCCAGATGATCGTTGAAGAGCAGGATACGGAAGGTGTCCCCCGGGTTGAGGGAGCGCAGGCAGGCGCGGAGGGCGTTGCGCGCCTGGGCGATCGGCTCGCCGCTCATCGACCCGGAGCGGTCGAGGACGAAGATGAACTCGCGCGGGCGGGGCTGGAAGGTTTCCTCGGCAGCGGGCGGGAAGAGCGCGGCGAGGAAAATCTCGCCCTCTTCACCCGGAGTGGTCCAGGCAGCCGGCTCGACCCGGCTGGCGCGGGCCGGGTAGCGCAGGACGAAGTCGTGGTCGGGGATGTGCTCGCCGCGCAGGCTGACCTGGAAGCGGCGCTCGTCGAGGCGCTCCACAGCCAGGGGATGGCTGGGGCTGGACGGGTCGCCGACAGGCAGGCCGGCGTCTACGGACAGATCGATCTCGACCGGACCGATCCGCTCATCGGGCGCGGCGAGGGTCACCCCGACGCCGGCGGCCTCTCCCGGGTGGACCGGGCTGTTATATTTGGGGGTGATCCCCATCGGGAAAACGAACTCGAAGGTATCCGCGTTGAACTGGACCCGGTCCTGGTAGCGCAGGACCGCCTCGATGCGCTCGCCGGGGAGGACGTTGGCCAGGCGCACGGAGAACAGGTTGGGGCGGCGCTGCTCGAGCAGCCCGGCGCGCTGGCCAAGGTCACGGGCCGCCTCGAAAACTGCCTGGGCCTTCTGGATTTCTTCCAGTTTGCCGGCGGTCACCCGCGAGCCGACGCGCAGCTCGAAACCGGTCACCGCGGCCTGGTGGGGGAGGGGGAAGAGGTATTCCAGCTCGGCCGGCTCCTGGAGCGGGTTGGTGAAGCGTTGAGCGACGCTGATGGAGGCCAGCAGGCCGCGGATCTGGCCGGTCAAGCGGGTCGATTCGAGGGGTAGCGCGCTGGCGCCGGCGGCGATCGGGCGGATCTCGCCCAGGACGATGACAGGGGCTCTGGTTGGATTATTCATCATTTCACTGTTCATCACTGGTCTTAGTGCTCTTTTCTTCGTGTCCTTTGTGTTCTTCCTGGTTCAACTCTGTTCCCAATATTCGCTTAGCTTCCTGGAGGAGACGGAGCAAACCGCGCTGAGTTTCGGGATTCAGATTGGCGGGGGCGATGAGCTCCAGGCCAGCGGGGAGGGAGTAATGCAGGTAGGACTGGACGGGCGGGATAGAGGGGTCGGGGCCATTGGGGTGTTCCGGACGGCCGATAGAGGGTGCGCGCGACCAGATGGGCGGAACCTCGCTGAGAACGGCTGCTGCAGGTTGAGGCGGGGGCGTTTCCGGCGCGGAAGCCAGCAGCGCCCGGGTGGCTTCCAGGTCCAGGCCGGACAGGCGCTCGCGGATCTCGTCCAGGCGCAGGCCCTGGGCGCGCAGCATAGGGACCGCCTGCAGGCGGAGGAGGTGGAGCGAGCTGTAGCGCGCCCCCAGCCCGGCGCTCTGCGGCGGGGAGAGGATCCCCTGCTGGGTGTAGAAGTGGATGGTCCGTCGCGGCACGCCGCTCAGCTCACTCAGTTCCTGGATGGTGTATTCTTCCATAAGCTGCTCTATCCTAAATATTACAGTGTTATTATAACAGTAAAATATAGAGCTGTCAAGTTGGAAGAAAGGGAAAGGCAGAGAACGGAGAACAGAAAGTAGAGGACAGTGATAGCACTCTACGGCTGCCCTTCACTGTTCCCCCTGGCCTGCCCTGACCCAGGACGACAGGACTGGGGTCGGCCAGCCTGTCCAGGACAGGTTGTGCCCTCTGGGGTTAGATCTTACCCGATAGCCTTCCCCGCCAGCCATCCCGTCGTCCAGGCCGACTGGAAGTTGAATCCCCCGGTCAGGCCATCGATGTCGAGCACCTCGCCGGCCAGGTAGAGCCCGTGGCAGACGCGGCTCTCCATGGTGCGGAAATCCACCTCGTCGAGCGCGACCCCGCCGCAGGTGACGAACTCCTCTTTGAATTCGCCCTTGCCCTGGATGCGGTACAGCCCGCCGGTCAGCTCCCCGGCCAGGCGGGCCACTACCTGGTTGGAAGCCTGCGCCCAGGTATCTGTCTCGCCGAAACCGGCAGCCGCGACCAGCCGCTGCCAGAGGCGCAGGGGCAGGCGCGCACCGGGCGCTTCGATCCCGGCGGGGACGTGCGCGAAGGGCCGCTGGCGCGGCGCCACGGCGCGGGTCTGGCTCAGAGCTCGGGAAACCTCTTCAGGGGCTGCAAATGGAATCCAGTTGATGCGCAAATCCGTGCGGTAATGGGCGGAGTGCAGCGCCCGCGCTCCCCAGGCGGAAAGCCTGAGCGCCGCCGGCCCGCTCAACCCCCAGTGGGTGATCAGCAGCGGGCCCTCCTCTTCCAACCCGACCTCGACCAGCCGCAGGCGAGTGCGCTCGACGGAGACGCCGGCCAGCCCGGTCAGGCGCGGATCCTGGATCGTAAAAGTGAAGAGGGAAGGGACTGGCGGCTGGATGGTGTGGCCGAGGGAAGCGGCCAGCGCCATCCCACCGCGGCCGCCGCCGCTGGCCAGGAGCACTTTACGCGCTGCCAGGGTCTCGCCGCCGCGCAACTCGACCTGGAACGGGGTTCCTTCGTCCGGAGGCTGGATCCGCTCGACCGGAGCGTGAGCGCGCAACTGGACGCCGAGGCGGCGGGCATGTCCCAGCAGGCAGTCGATGATGGTTTGCGAGGAATCGGAGATCGGGAAGATGCGCCCGTCTGCCTCGGTCTTGAGCGCCACCCCGCGTTCCTCGAACCATCGCATCGCGTCGGCGGGTTGGAAGCGGTGGAAGGGGCCGAGCAACTCGCGCCCGCCGCGTGGGTAAAACTCGACCAGGCGGTCCGGGTCGTAACAGGCGTGGGTGACGTTGCAGCGCCCACCCCCCGAGATCTTGACTTTGGCGAGGGGCAGGCTGCCTTTCTCCAGGACGAGGATGCGCAGGTTTGGGTTTGCTTCCGCGGCGGCCAGAGCAGCGAAAACCCCCGCCGCGCCGCCGCCGACGACAATCAGGTCCCACTCCATTTGCTTCAGGACCTTTTTCCGCCGGACGCGAGTCGCGGGCTGAGCCTGCGCAGCCAGCCGATGTGGGGACGATGCCCGGCTTGCTCATCGGCGCGGCGAGCAGCGTGCGGCTGAGGTACCAGGGCCGTGGAAGTTATGGTCATCAGTCCTTCCTGTCGCGGATCGTTGCTGCCGGGAAGGAACCGCCGTGTCCCAGATAGATCGTCTGTCCATTGAATGTCAATTGTGATTGTCATCTGATAGCCAGCAGCAAATAATATTATAGATGATCAGTATTAATTATTGACAAGAAGTTCTATTATCACGTTCTGTTTGTCCCCACACACGATTGCGCCAATAAGAAGAAGCGAAAAGACCCTTTGTTGGGACAATATAAGCGTGCTAGAATTGAATCATCCTTCCCAACCCCACTGGCCGGGGACAGGCCAGAGCAGGGAGGCCGCTATGTTCGAAATGGGTGATTGGGTAGAAGTCACGCCTGCCTACACAGCCGACTGGGAATATATCCCCCAGGGCAGCCAGGGTGAGGTCGTCCAGGCCGAAAACGGGGAAATCCTGGTCAAGCTGGACCTGTTCGACCGTCCGGTTTGGATCCCCGATAACCACCTCCGCCTGATCCGCAAGCTTAACCAGTAGCAGTTGTGGCGCTGAAGAAACTGATCCTCAGCCTGCTTGCCCTGCTGCTGGTGGGGTGTTCTGCCCCGGCATTTCAGCCTGTTACGCTGTCTACTCCAACGGCGACCCCGCCTCCTGTTTCCGTCGAGGGGCCAGATCTGGCCGGTTATTTCCAGGGTTTCACCGGCGCGTTTGTGCTCTATGACCGCGGCAGAGATCAGACCTACCGCTACAACCAGCAGCGCTGCGCCGAACAGCTCCTGCCTGCCTCCACGTTCAAGATCCTCAACGCGCTGATCGGTCTGGAAACAGGCGTCATCCCGGACGAAAACTACGTGATCCACTGGGATGGCACCCGCTACCCGAATCCTGTCTGGAACCAGGACCACACTTTGAAAACCGCTCTGCAAAACTCCGTGGTCTGGTATTACCAGGAACTGGCTCGCCGGGTCGGCCGTGAGAAAATGAAACACTATGTCCAGGCGGCCGGATATGGCAACCAGGACATCTCCGGGAAGATCGACTCATTCTGGCTGGATGGCGGCCTCCGGATATCAGCGGATGAGCAGGTTGCTTTTTTGAAGCGGCTCTATCAGGACGACCTGCCTCTCTCGAAAAGATCAATGCAGATCGTCCGCGATATGCTGGTCCTGGAAAAAACCGGTGATTACCGGCTGAGCGGCAAGACCGGTAGCGGCCAGATGAGCGGCAACAGCATCGGCTGGTTTGTGGGATATGTCGAAGCCCAGGAGAACGTCTTCTTCTTTGCGACCAATATCGCCAGCGCCAGTGATGAGGCACAGGGGGTGAAAGCAAAGGAAATCACACACCAGATCTTGCAAAGCCTTGAACTGTTGCCTTGAGAACCGCTTCAATTGCGGCTGAGCGCCAGTTGGGCTGGCGACCTCGAGCTGGCCGGTTTGTAATCTGGAATCAGGCCAGAGGCAGCCGGCCTGCTATCTACCTTGAAGAAGGCAACCCCTTCTTGCAGCGTGCGGGCCATCTCGGCCAGGTCCTTGGCCGCGGCGGAAAGCTCTTCCACCTGGGCGTTCATCTCTTCCGTCGAAGCGCTGACCTCTTCCACGGCAGCGCTGTTTTCTTCGCTGATGCTGGCGATGTTCTCGACGGCCTGCATAACCTCGCTCGAGCTGGCGGTCATCTCCTCGGTGGCGGCCGTATTCTCCTCCACCACCGCCGAGACCTGGTGGGCCGCGGCGACCAGTTGGTTGGCGATGGTGTTCATCCGATTCGCCGAGGTGGAGGCCTGATCGGCCTGCTGGCTGACCGTCTCGACCGCTTTCAGAATGCTTTCCAGAGCCTGGCCGGCCCGGCCGGCCTGGGCCACACCGGCGGCGACTTCCTTGCCGCCATCATTCATGGCTGCGACTGCTTCCTGGACCGAAGCCTGGATGCTCTGCACCAGCACGGCGATCTCACGCGTGGCCAGGGCGCTCTTCTCGGCCAGCTTGCGCACCTCGTCGGCGACAACGGCGAAACCCTTGCCGTGCTCGCCGGCCCGGGCGGCTTCGATGGCCGCGTTAAGGGCCAGCAAGTTGGTCTGCGAGGCGAGGTCGCCGATCGTCTCGACGATCGTGCCGATCTGCCCCGAGCGGGCGCCCATCTCCTGGACTTTCTGGGCGGAGGTATCCACCTTGGCGCGGATGTTCTCCATCCCGCGCACCGTCCTGGCGACGGTTTCGGCTCCATCGCGCGCCAGGCGGGCCGCGCTGGCGGATTCCTTCGAGACCTCCTGGGCATTCGCGGAGACCTGGCTGATCGCCGCGTTGATCTGGGCGGTCAGGTCGGCTTCGGTCGTCACCGCCTGAGCCTGGTCCTGCGCGCCCTGGGCGATCCCCATAATTGCGCGGGTCAGCTCTTCGACCGAGGTGGCGGTGTGGTTGATGCTCTCCGACTGGGAGCCGATCCCCCTGGCGACCTGTTGGATGGTGGCGGCGATCTGCGATGTAGCCTCCCCGGTCTGGCCCGCGGCGGCTGCAAGCTGGCTGGACGAAGCGCTGAGGTGATCGGCGCTGCGCACCACTTCTTTCACCAGCTCGCGCAGCCCGATTGCCATGCGGGAGAAGGCGACGCCCAGTTCATCTTTCTCGCTGAGCGGCTGGATCTCGACGGTCAGGTCGCCTTCGGCGATGCGGGCTGCCTTGGAGGCAATCCCGGCCAGGTAGGCCTGCGTCCCACCCAGGCCGCGGCCGATATCGCCCAGCTCATCCCGGCGGGAGTTATTGCGTTTCTTGACCTCGTCGGAGAGGTCGCGGCGCAGGGCGCCCACCTTGAGCTGCGCCAGGGATTCCTTGAAAATCAGCAACGGCGTGACGACGCTGGCGGTGATCAGCCAGCCGGCCGCGAGGCTGAGCAGGATCGCCGCCAGGGTGATCCCGAACAGTGTAAAGGTGGCCGTGTTCCTGGCCTGCTCCACCTGACCAGCCAGCGCACTGAGGGCGGCCGGGGAGAGATTCTGAGCCATAGCCTGGACCTGGCGATCAACGCGATCGATCCCCCAATACCCGGCGAGGGCAACCACCACCAGCAGCAGGGCGACGAGGATATATCCACCCTGGAGTTTGACGCGAAGTTTGATGTGATCCAGAAATCTCATAATTCCTCCACCGGGAAACCCCCATGATTTCCTGGTATTCAAACACACTGCTTATACAACGGAAACCAATTCTATTTTTTGATTATGCGGAATTGTCCGGCGATTGCAGTAAAAAACACCCAAAAGTTGTGGATGAATTTCGAAGGCGCGTGCTAGAATCAAAAAATCGATCCATTCCGGTTTTCTCGTTGGAGGTGACAGATGGCCGTTCCAACCGCTCTATCCCAGAGGGACCCAACCTGGAAAGACATTCTCCTGGGAAACGACAATACCTCGACCATCGGGCGCTTCGGCTGCCTGCTGACCGACCTGGTGATGGTCTCCAACCTGTATGGGTTTCAGGAAACCCCTGCGAGCCTGAACAAGAAGATGAAGGCGGCGGGCGGTTTTCAGGGCCCGCTAATCATTCCCCGCCTTCTGCCCACCGCGCTGCCCGGGATGCGCCATTTGAATTTCATCCAGTGCCGCGACGTGCCGGCGCCAATCCCAGAGATCGACAGCGCCCTGGCGGCAGGCCGGACGGTGATCGTGGAGGTGGATTTTTCTCCCGCGCGCGGCCTGCAGAACCACTGGGTGGTGATCTATGCCGCTGTGGACGGCGATTACCTGATCCGCGATCCGTATCCCTGGCCGGTGGACAAACAGGAAATCCGCCTGACGGCGCGCTACGGCTTTGGGGGGAAGCCGGCCCAGATCATCCAGTCTGCTTTATGGCTGGACGGGCCGGGCCAGCCGGTCGAACCGCTCCCGATCGAGGATAAAGTTACCGCGAGCTTCCCGGCCTACGCCGCTGCTGATGGTCTCGCATTACGGACCGCGCCGGTCGTGGCCGACGAGACCCTGATCGAGCGCGTGCCGCTCAACACCCTGTTCGCGCTGTTGGTGGAGGATGAGAAAGCGAAAGCGGCGATCGGCGTGCTCAACCAGTGGCTGCCCGTCCGTGCCCCGGATGGGAAGCGTGGCTACGTCGCCGCCTGGTATCTTTCCCTGCAGCCGGCGGCAGAGGAGGCGGCCCCGTTCACCCCCCCGCAGCCCGCCCCCGGGGAAAGCCTGGTCGTCCGGCCGGTCGCGGACCAGGTCGCCCTGCGCACCAAACCTCAGATCGCGCCTTACACCCTGATCCGCCGTCTGAACCGGGACGAGGAGCTGCGCGTGCTGGAGCCAGCCGACGCGGCCAAGCCGAAAATTGGGAAGGACGGCGCCTGGCTGAATGTAGCCGACATCCACAACCAGGCGGGATACATGGCAGCCTGGCTGGTGAACGCGAGCGGGGCGGCCGCCCTGGGGGCGGTGAGGAAGCGCCCGCCTTCAATGGGACCTGAAGACCTGGTGGTTCGCGCTGCGACCGAAGGGCTGGCCCTGCGCAGCGTCCCGCAGATTACCGGCAGCTCATTGATCAAGCGCCTGGGCGCAGGGGCCAATCTGCAGACGCTCGAAGACCCGGAGGCGGCGCGCGCCAAAATCGGCCAGGTTGGCCGATGGCTGCGCGTCCGCGACATCACCGGTGCCGAAGGCTACGTTGCGGCCTGGTACGTGAGTTTATAAAGAAATCTTTCCTCTTTTTTCTACGGCCCAAAGATATCCCGCACCTGCGGGCGAATCCGGTCCCAGTTGGGGCCGAGCACCTGGGCCCCACCGCTGGTCGTGAAGGGTTGCACCATCTCGCGGGTCAGCGTGTGGTTATCAATCCCCTGCGGGCCGGCCCGCAGCAGGGCTAACCCCAGCCGCGGCCACTGCCAGAGGGGGATGTTGGTGTCCAGGTTGCGCATCACCGCCGCGAACACCGCCGGGACCCGCGGCCACTCGAGCGGGTTGAGCAGTTGTTTCGCCGCCGCGATGAGCAGGATCTGCTGGTCCTCCATCCGGTTGAAATCGTCGCCTTCCTTGCGGCTGCGCACGAAAGCCAGGGCCTGCTGGCCGTTGAGGTGCTGCGGACCGGCCGGCAGCCCGGCGACTTCGCGCGGCAGGGTCACGTCGACCCCGCCCATCGCGTCGATCACGTCCTGGAAGCTCTCGAAGCGCGCCCGGGCGTAATACTGGATGTCCACGCCAAAATTATCGCGGATCACCTGTTTCACCGCTTCGGGGCCGCTGCCGGGCCGGTCCGCCTCGGCGAAGAAATTGGCCGTGTTGATCCGGTTCTCGCCGTGGCCTGGGATGGGCACCCACAGGTCGCGCGGGATGGACAGCATGCCGACGTAGGGTTTGAGCGGAATGACCGTCAGCAGGATCATGGTGTCGCTGCGGCCGGCGTAAGACCCGGCCGGTGCGCGGCCTTCGCCCACATCGATGCCCATCACCAGGATATTGGTCCGCAAGGGGGCGAGAAAGTAAGCAGCCAGCGCGGCGATGGCGATGAGCAGGAGGGGGATGCAGCCGCACCCGCAGCCCCACGAGCGCGAGCGCCTGGCCGGTCGCCTGGGCTGCGGCGGAGGGGCTGGCGAGACATCCGGCTGGATGCGGATGGGCTGAAAGGCTTCGATCGGTGAGGTTTCTTCTAACTCCGGGTGGCTGGGTTGAGTCTGGCCGTAAGGGTCCGGAGGCGTTGGATATGGATCTCTCCAGGTCATTTGGGTTCTTCTCTTCTTTCTAGAACCAGGATTGTACCCCAAAAAACTGAGCCGGCAAAGCTTCCCTATGGAGCAGTCACATAAAAGAAATCCCTGGCGTACGGATGGAGAAACCGGTCCGGGTTCTCGTTGGCCTGTTCGGGGAATAAGGCTTCCGGGGTAAGCTTTCCCCCCTGCACCGCAAACGAGTTGAAATGGACCCAGTAATTGTTGATGTCAAGCTGCATGGCGTTATAGATACCCGCAGCCTGCATGGCGGCCGCCAGGGTATGGATCGTCAGGTTGGGACCGGCCAGGTAGTAAAGTGTGCGCCCGTCCTGGCTGATTCCCAGCCCGGAACGCCAGGTAACGGTTCCCCCGCTGAGCGTATATCCCCAATTGTTCGGGTCATCGGTCTGCGGGTTAAGATTTCCCCGATCGATGACCAGCGGGCCGTTCTGGCGATAGGCCTGGATCCGGCCGTCGTGCAGGAAGGCCGGATCCCAGGGGCCGAGCGAGATGCGACCGTCTTTATAGAAAACGAGGGTTGCCATCCCATCCCGCGGGGGTACGGCGGTCTTTCCATTCAGCATGGCGCCAAAATGGCCGTGGCGCACCTTGAACCCGCCGTTGAATGCGGCAACCAGCTTGCCCGGAACCAGATCGCCAGCCGGGATGCTCCCGCTGGCCTTCCAGGCTACGCCGTCCGCATAAGGCTCCTCAAACCCCAACTGGAAATGGAGGTGAGTGCGGCTCAGGTCGAAGGCCACCAGCCCGACCAGGCTGTATGGCCGTTTGGGATCTGGCTGCAGGAAGGTGCGGTAGGCCAGGGTTTCGCCCTTCGCATCCTGCAGATAAGGTTGCCAGATGCCTTCACCGGCGATAGTCCCCATGGGGTTGACCTGGGGAGGGACCCATGCCGGGGGGACAATCTGCAGTAGAGCCTTCCGCCCGGGCTGGGCCTGCTTTCCTCCGCCTGGACCTTGGGCAATCTGCTGTTCAGGGACCGTGGAGACACGTCCAGAAGGAACCAGGTTGCTCTGCGGGGCGGGTTGGTGGACCGCCCACGGCGTAACCGGTTGTTTGATCCCCAGGGCGAAGCCTGCCTGTTGAACGAGGTCCTCAACCTGGAAGATCGCCATCTCCAGGGCGGCCACCGGGCGATCGCCGAGGATTTTACGGAGCTCATCGGCGCCGTTCGCGCCGGCCTGCGGGTTGAGCTTGACGGCCAGTATCATCGCTACAAATATGACCAGGATTCCGGAAATGGCCCCGGCCAGGATTTTTGTCCATACGGCACTGAGAATTCTTCCCATAATCTTGTACCCCCACAACGACTCAGATCCACCTTCTCCTACCACTCTCAATCTGCGGTTTTACCACGTCCGAGAAGGATTATAGGCCGGGAAGATGAAGGATGGATTAAATCCCGTTTCGGAAAAGATTAAAGCGAATTCGATCAACGAATCTTTCGTGTTTATGTTACACTCATCATGCAAATATCCTCCGCCATGGCAGACCACAGATGACCGCTCCCGGCCCGCACGATGACCCTATCCTGCGCACCAAGATCCAGGCGCCGCGGCTCCACCCGCAGCGCGTGGCGCGCCCGCGCCTGGAGAACTGCCTGGAGGAGGAATCCTGGCGCAAGCTGGCCCTGGTCTCCGCGCCGGCCGGCTCGGGCAAGACGACCCTGGTGGCGGCCTGGGCAGCCCAGGCTCAACACCCCTGCGCCTGGCTGACCCTTGACGAGGGGGACAACTCGCTGGAGCGCTTCTTCCGCTACCTGATCGCCGCCTTGCAGAAAATCCAGCCGGAAACCGGGCGCGAAGCCGCCATGCTGCTCAATGCGCCCCAGGCCGTCCAGCCGGAAAGTTTTCTGGGCAGCCTGATCAACGATCTCGAGGAGGGCGGCAGCCAGATAAGCCTGGTCCTCGATGATTTCCACGCCATCCATTCCCCCGCCGTCCTTTCCGCGGTCCAATACCTGGTCGACCATCTCCCGGAGGGGCTGCACCTGGTGATCGCCTCGCGGTCGGATCCCTCGCTGGGGCTGGCCCGCCTGCGCGCCAGCAGCGAGCTGACCGAGCTGCGCGGCCAGGACCTGCGCTTCAGTTTCGAGGAGGCCAGCGAGTTCCTCTCGCAGGTGATGGGACTGAGCCTGACCCCGGGCGACATCGCCGCTCTGGAAGATCGCACCGAGGGCTGGATCGCCGGCTTGCAGTTGGCCGCGCTTTCCATGCGCGGGCGCGAGGATACCAGCCGGTTCGTCAAGGTCCTCACCGGCAGCCACCGCTTTATCCTCGATTACCTGGTCGAAGAAGTGCTCAAGCAGCAGCCGGAGGAGATCAAGAATTTCTTGCTGCGCACCTCCATATTGAACAGGTTGTGTGGGGAGTTGTGCGAAGAGCTTATCGAGAACCGAGAACCGTCCAGCGAGAACCGTCAAATAGAAAACCAACGGCTCTCGGTTCTCGGCTCTCGGTTCCCGACTTCTTCCCAGGCTCTTGAGTACCTCGAATCCTCCAACCTCTTCCTCATCCCCCTGGATACCGAGCGGACGTGGTATCGCTATCACACCCTGTTCGCGGACCTGCTGCGCTACCGGTTGGAACAGGAACAACCTGCGCTGGTGCCCGACCTGCACCGGCGGGCTGCAGCGTGGTTCGCTGCGAAAGGCTTCACTCAGGAAGCAGTCCAGCATTTTATTGCGGTCCAGGACTGGGAGGAGGCCGCCGGCCTGGCCGATCGCTGGTGCCAGGTCCACCTCAACGAAGGCCAGGCCAACCAGGTCCTGGGCTGGATGGATACCCTTCCAGCGGTTCTATTCGACACGAACCCTCGCCTGCACATGATGTATGGCTGGGCCCTGCTCTCCACCAGCCAGTTCAACCGGGTCGGCGAGCGGATCGCCCTCGCCCGGCAGGCTGTCCAGGATGGGAGGCGCGAGGATTTCTTCCGCCGCCTGGGGGGGTCCACGGAAAGCTTCCTGCGCCAGACCGAGGCGACCGAAGCGATGATCGGCGTGATCCAGGGCAACCCGCTGGAGGGAATCCAGCGCATTCAGGCTGCGTATGCTGCCCTGGGCGCGCAAGATACCATGCGCGCCAGCATCCTGACCGCGCTGGGCGCGATCTACCGCATGCTGGGGCAGTCCGAGCAGGCGCGCGAGACCTTCGCGCAGTGCGTGGAGGCCGCCCGGGCCAATCAAATGATCGCGGTGGCGCTTGCGGCGCAGGGCAACGTGGGGGATGTTCTCCTCGAACAGGGCAACCTTGCTGAGGCAGAAATCGCCTACCGCCAGCTCCTCGATTGGGGGAAGCGACCGGATGGCAGCGAGTACCCGGTGACCTGCATGGGGTATATTGGCCTGGCCGCGGTGGGCTATATGCGCAACGACCTGGAGCCGGCCCTGGAGGTGATCCACCTGGCCAGGCGGCTGGCCGAGCAGTGGGGCAACTTCGACATGCGCATGGCCGTGCAGATCTGGCTGGCGATGATCCTGCTCGCCCAGGGAAAACGGGAAGACTCCCTGGCTGCCTTTGCCGAGATGCGCAAACTGGCGGCCAGACACACCGGGCTCTCTCCGAACCTGCTCCAGATGCAGGGGTTCGATCTCCAGTATTCGCTCGATGCGGGCCAGCTCGATGCAGCCCGCGACTGGCTGGATTCCCATCCCCTGGCCCCAGGGACGCCGGTCTTTTACCTCAACGAGCTGGAAATTCTGGCCAGAATCAGCGCTGTTCGCGCCCTCCAGGAGGTGGATCAATATCCCACGGCATTGGAATTGGTCGACCGCCTGGTCGCAGCCGTCCAGGCCGGTGGGCAGTTTTCGCGCGAGCTGCCCGCGCGGATCGAGAAGAGCCTGCTCCTCTGGGCTACCGGGCAGAAAGAGGAAGCTTTAACTGCCATCCAGGAGGCCCTGGAGTTGGGGAGCGCCCGCGGCTTCATCCGCCCATTCCTCACCCCTGGCGGGGAGGTGCGCGAGCTGCTCCTCGAGCTGCGCTCGCGCGGGCGGTCCTCTGCGTTCCAGGAGAAGCTGATGGATCTGCTTTCCCCGGCAGTTGAGCCGCAGCCTTCAACTACGCAGATGGCGGTCCAGCCCCGCCAGACTTCCGGCCCGGATGCCCTGACCGGGCGCGAGGTGGAGGTGCTCCGCCTGGTGGCGATCGGCCTGTCCAACGGCCAGATTGCGGAGCGGCTGGTGCTCTCCGAGGGGACGGTCAAGCGCCACCTGCACAATATCTTCAGCAAGCTGGATGCGATCTCGCGCGCCCAGGCCATCCACCGCGCCCGCGAAATGGGATTGTTGTAACCCCCCTTTTCCCAAATCAACCCCTGAATGTACCTGCGGATACATGACAATGTATCCGGTTAATTTGTATATTGTCAGCGTAATCATCTGGTTTGCTATTCGATAGAAGGAGCTGACATGACCGACAAGGTACTTGAGGTAAAAAATTTCCGCAAACTGTATGGGAGCTTCGTCGCCGTCGACGGCATCAGCTTCCACGTGCAGCGCGGTGAGATCTTCGGCCTGCTGGGCCCGAACGGCGCCGGCAAGACCAGTACCCTGGAAAGCCTGGAAGGGCTGCGCAAGCCGGACGGAGGCACGCTGCGTATCCTCGACGTGGATCCCACCCGCCAGCCGCTGCGCCTGCGCAACCTGATCGGGGTCCAGTTGCAGACCTCCGGCCTGCCGGGCAGCATGACCGTCGAGGAGGCGATGCAGTTTTTCTGCGCCTACCACGAGGTCAAGCCGCGCATGGAGTTGATCGACCGCCTGGGCCTGCAAGAAAAGAAGAAGACCCAGTTCCAGATGCTCTCGGTGGGGCAGCAGCGCCGCCTTGCCCTGGCCCTGGCCATTGCTCACAACCCGCCGGTCGTCTTCCTTGACGAGCCCACCGCCGGCCTGGACGTGCCCTCGCGCATCGAGCTGCACAGCCTGATGAGTGAGCTCAAGGCCCAGGGGACCTCGATCGTCCTGGCCACCCACGATATGGCCGAGGCTGAAAAAATGGCCGACCGGGTCGCCATCCTGCTCAAGGGCAAGATCGCCGCGGAAGGCACCCCTACGCAAATCACCGCCGCCGGGCAGGGCCTGACCAAGATCTCAATCTCTTCCGAGGCTGCGCTGCTCAACCAGAATGGGGTCGCGTTCCCAGGGGTCACCAGCCACCTGGTCAAGGACGAGTATTCGGTGTACTACACCCAGACCCCCGGGCCGACCGTCAGCGCTATCCTGGCTTATATCGATGATCACCAGGATAAGCTGATCGACCTGCGCGTCGAGCGCCCCTCGCTCGAGGACCGCTTCCTGGAAATCACCCACAATCATTAATCGATTGCCTTCAGACATCTTTTTGGAGATTAAGACCATGACCGCATTTGTCCACCACCTTTCGTACGATTTCCGCGTTGGCCTTCGAGATAAGAGCCAGATGTTGATGAACTACCTCTTCCCGCTGATCTTCTTCGTTATGATGGGCCTGCTGATGACCGGCATCAACCCCACTTTCAAGGAAACCCTGATCCCCGCCATGATGGTCAACGCGATGATGTCCAGCGCGCTCCTGGGAATGCCCAACCCGATCGTCTCCGCCCGCGAAGCAGGCATCTACCGCAGCTACCGCATCAACGGCGTGCCAGCCCTCTCAATCGTCGCCATCCCGGTGATCAGCATCGCCCAGCACATGGCCGTAGTCTATACCATCATCACCTTTGCCGGGGGCGCCTTCTTTGGGGCGACCATGCCTGCGAATACAGGCGGGTTCATCCTGGTTGCCCTGGTCTCTACCCTGGCGATGGCCGGCATCGGCATGCTGATCGGGGTGATTGCCGCCAACACCCGCGCGACCGTGCTCCTGGCGCAGATGTTCTACCTGCCCTCGATGATGCTGGGTGGGATGATGTTCCCCGCCTCGCTGCTCTCCGCCCCCCTCTACAAAGTCTCACTGCTGCTCCCCGCCAGCCACGTGATGAACGCTTTCCGCGGCCTGGCAATGGGCATGGAGACCACCGGCGATCCCTACATCTCCCTGGCGGTCCTGGCTGCCTCGGCGGTAGTCTCCTTCGGGCTGGCGGTTTCCCTCTTCTCGTGGGACAGCCACAACAACGACCACAGCCGCAAGACGTTCCTGGCCGCCCTGGCCTTCATACCCTACATCGCCGGGTTAATTTTACTCGGGTAAAGAAACTCCCTTTCTAAGACCAGCCTGAAATAAGATTTTCGCCGACCCCTCCTGTCCTCCCTCAAAATCCGCAAAGCGGGATTTTGAGGGAGGGGAAGCGAACCTCCCATGAACCCCCAACCTCAACCCACCCCCGTCCTCCAGGCGCGAGCCCTTGGGCTGGTTTATGAAAATGAAGAAAAGGCCGCGCTCGCCGGGATCGATCTCCAGGTCGAGGCTGGGGAGGTGGTGGGAGTGCTGGGAAAGAGCGGCGCCGGCAAGACGAGCCTGCTCCGCACGCTGGGGGGGATGATCGCTCCGACCAGCGGGCAGGTGGAGGTCTTCGGCCAGGCGCTTGTTCCGGGGAAAATCCCTGCGGGTTTGCGCGCCAGCCTGGTCGAGAGCAACGTGATCGATCCCCGCCAAAGGCTGAGAGAGATCTTTCTGCGACCCGGGCGCGACGAGATGGACCTGCTCCAGGTGTTGGGCCTGTATACGGAGCTGAACCGGCCGCTGGACATCCTCCCCCAAACCCTGCGAAACCGCGCTTCCCTGGCGCTTGCTTTTTCCCCTGCGACTACCGGCCCCGGAATCTTTCTCATCGACGAGCTGCCCGGCCTGGACCTCGAAACCGCGGCCCTGCTCCAGGGCTGGCTCCCCGATTGGGCCCACGGCCTCGACCAGGCCGTCCTCCTCGCCAGCCGCTACCCGGCCGTTCTCTACCCCCTGTGCGACCGGATCCTGGTTCTCCACGCGGGCCGCCTGGTGGACGACGTCTCGACTCGCGAGCTGGGTTCGCCCGCTAACGGGAAGGTCGACCAATACAGGTTGCGCCTCCGCGGCCGGCTGGATCCCGGGCGGGCTGCCTGGTTTCCCGGTCTGCGGCTGACCCTGGAAAACGAAAGCACGCTGCTAGAGGGGGAAATCGCCGACCAGTCCGCCCTCCACGGGCTGCTGGCGCGCATCCGAGATATGGGCCTGCCGCTGGAGCGCCTGGAGCGCCTGGAACCTTCCATCGAATACCGGCTGGGCCAGCGGATGTAACCCGCCCCCTTTCCCTTTTCTCCGAACATGGTATAGTTGGGATGACTGCCCCCGGGCAGGGTCCCTCCCAATCGACCGCAAGCCATGGAAACCAGCCCCGAATCTCCTGCCGCCTTGAATGAGACGCGGACAGCCAGACAGGCTCCCGTCCTGTACCGGCCCCGCAATTACCGCCTCGGAGTGGCTAACGGCGTCCTGTATATCCTCTCGGAAGCTCTCCTCGATCCGACCCTGGTGCTGGTCGCATTCCTCAGCCACCTCACCCAGAATCCCATTCTCCTCGGGCTGGTCCTACCCATCCGGGATGGATCCTGGGCGCTGCCGCAGTTATGGGTCTCAGGCCGGCTGCAGAGCATGCGCCGGAAGCTCCCCTTCTACCGTTGGAACTCGGTCCTGCGCATCGCTGCCTGGTTCAGCCTGGCCCTGGCGATCAACTTCATCCACGATCCCGCCTGGTTGCTGGTCGCTTTCTTCTTAACCTTCACGATCGCATCGCTGTTCTCAGGGATGAGCGGGCTGCCGTTTCTCGAGGTGGTTGGCAAGACCATCCCGCCTAACCGGCGCGGCGAGTTCTTTGCCTATCGTTTCGGCCTGGGCGGGCTGGCCAGCATCGGCGGCAGCTTTCTCGTGCGCTGGCTGCTGGACGCGAGCTCTCCGCTCCCTTTTCCTTATAACTTTGGGCTGTTGAGCTTTATGTACTTTCTTTTTGGGTCCATTGCCCTGATGTTATTCGGCCTGGTTAAAGAGCCGCCCGACGCTCAGGTTCTCCCGCGGGCTTCGGTGCTCGACCAGTTCAAGGGCGCTTTAACTTTTGTTCGCATCGATTCTTGCTACCGCCGGTTTATCGGCATGCAGTCAGCGCTGATGGTGGCCGGCTGCGCCACGCCGTTCTTCGCAGTGTACGTCCAACGCCAGTTGGGCGGTCCCAAGGAGATGGTCGGCGTGTACCTGGCAGTCACTGTGACCACCAACCTTGCCGCCAACCTGCTCTTTGGGCGGGTCTCGCTCAAGAACGGCAACCAGCGGGTGATGGCCCTGGCGATCCTGGCCGGGCTGGGGATGTCCGGCCTGGTGCTGGCGCTGTTCCTGGCGGCGGGTCCCCTGCGTCTTTCCGGGCTGACGGCTTCATACCTGCTCATCCCGGTCTTCATCCTCTACGGGCTGCGAGGCACGGGGATTGGGGTAGCGTCCAATAGCCTGCTGTTGGAAATCGCCCCCGCGTCTTCGCGCTCGCTCTACCTGGGGTTCTACAACACGTTTATCGGGTTGGTGATCCTGGCGACGGGGACCAGCGGAGTGGCGCTTTCTTTGCTCGGGTTCGAGGGTCTGGTGGCGGTGACGATCGCGGCTCACCTCCTCGCCTTATGGGCCAGCCGGGGGATCCATCCTGCGGGGGAGCAGGTTGGGCCGCAGAACCCAGGCGACTAAAGTCGCAACCCCACTCCCTTCAGTCGGGGACTAGCGCGACCCAGAAGACCTTTTCGTCTCTTCTCCCCAAGCCACGAACGAAGCGATCTGCATGTGGCGCAGGCGTCCTCGCTTGCGCTCTGTTAAGCTGGTGAGGAACAAGCCATCCTTACAGGATCTTCGAGGAAGCATGTTCTACGATTTGACGGTTCTCGGTTCTCGTTCCCTATTGCTTCACCCGTATCTCCAGCCCCGGCCTCCTCAGCCTGGAGAGGCCCCCGTTGGTGAGCTTGACGCAGCCTTTCACGTCCAGGTAGGTCAGGGCAGGCAGCTTCTGCAGCGATTTGACCGCCGGGTCGGTCAGCCGGTTGCAGTAGC
>DATKLX010000226.1:0-6156 GCA_035542155.1 Anaerolineaceae bacterium | reverse complement strand
GGATTCCGATAGCGTGACGCATCAGCGCGCCACCCACGCCTTTGAAGGGGAGGCGACACAGGCGGCAGCGCGGGTTGGTCGGCAGGCGCTGGTAAAGCGAGTGGAATGGTTTGGAGAAATACCAGGGTGTGTGGGTTAAACCGGTTAAATCTGTTTCCCCATAGGTGAGATAGTTGTACCACATTTTTTCGATTTCTTCTTTGGTAAGTGATAATCCAGAAGGCATTTCACGGACCCTTTCTTCCTATTTGATAAATCATATCTTGAATATGGGGAATATTCAAGCACGAGAAACGATATTGGTCTGTTATCCATGTAAAAGAAAGGATCCATTATGTTATATGTACTTGACATTATGTATACTATGTGATACTATATGTCTAAATAACATTACGACGAAAGAGGAGTTCAGGCCATGTCATACCAGGAACGCAGAACGGTTGTCAGTCTCATCACCGGGATTGCGATTATCGCGGCGTACTGCATCTATGCCTTTGGGCGCTACCAGGCGGGTCTCGTCGCTGAAGGCGACCTGAGATTTTGGGCGGGCGCCATCCTGACTTTCATTGGCATTGGCATCGTCGCCGTCATCATCATCCAGATCGTCTTTCACGTCCTGATGTCGATTGCGATGGGCGTAAAGATGGGCGTACAGATGAAAATCCGCGACGAGCAGGTCGATGACCGCCAAATTGAGAAATCGATCCAGATGGAGTTTGTTGAGGATGAAATGGACCGGCTGATCGAGATGAAATCCTTGTGGGTCGGTTTCGCCATCGCCGGGATTGGGTTCATCGCGGGGCTGGTTGCGCTGCTGCTGGGGTCTTCCGCTGCGGTGATGCTCAACATCTTCTTTCTATCCATTGCCGGGGGCACCGTGCTGGAAGGGGTAGCGCAGTTGTACTACTATCGCAGGGGGTTGGCCAATGGCTAAGAAAATCGTCATCTCGAACAGCATCCGCAGGCTGCGTTTCTTCGCGAACGAGATGACCCAGCAGGAGCTGGCGGAAAAGGCGGGTGTCTCCCGGCAAACCATCATCGCTGTCGAGGCCGGCAAGTATTCACCTTCGCTCGACCTGGCGTTCCGCATTGCCGATGCTTTCGGCGTCCAGATTAACGAAGTGTTCGATCATAAATCAGAAGGAGAGTGAACCATGTCAGCGTTGCGTTCGAATGTGCGGATCGTCGGGTTCCTGTTCGTCCTCGGGACAGCCACCGGCGTAGCAGGGAAGATCATATCCAGCCCGATCCTGGCCGGGCCGGATTTCCTGGCCCAGATCGCTGCCAATCAGGGGCAAATAGTGCTTACCGCTTTCCTGTACTTCGCGATGGCGGTTTCCTGCGCGGGGATCGGGCTCGCGCTGTATCCTATCCTCAAACCCTGCAGCGAGGGTCTGGCCATAGGGGTGGCTGGTTTCAGGACCATCGAGGGTGTAACCCAGGTAGCCGCTGCTACCGGCCTGGTGTCCCTGCTGGCCCTCAGCCGGGACTATGTTCAGACCAACGCCGCGGCGGAAGGCGCGGTGTATCAAACCATGGGAAGCGTCATCCAGGAAAGCAGCAATTGGTTGGGGAACGGTCCGATGCTGACGAGCTGGTGCATCGCGGCCCTGATGTACTATTCCGTCTTCTACCGCTTCAACCTGGTCCCCCGCTGGCTGTCCGTGTGGGGGCTGGCGGGAATCACCCTGGCCATCCTGGTCAGTTTGGTGTCGATGCTCAACCTGTTTCCCCTATCCGAAACGCTGAACACAGCCCTCAACATGCCCATCGCGATCCAGGAGATGGTCTTCGCAGTCTGGCTGATCGCCAGGGGCATCCGCCCGGCGGACATTCCCCGGCCGGCGGTCATCTCAAGTGAACCCCTTACGAAGGGGGCCGGCTTGTGAAATTTGAAATTCCATGATCCTTTATTGCGTATAATATGAGCAGATTGTCATTGTCAACTTCACTTCACTTCTTATTGACGAGAATAAAGGATCATGGCCGTTTACGTTGATACATTGGTCAATTATGGGCATCAGGATTGGCGCCGGGGGGAATGGTGCCACATGATCGCCGACACCCTGGAGGAGCTGCACGACATGGCCGAGAGGATCGGCTTGCGCCGCGAATGGTTCCAGAACAAACCGGATCACCCGCACTATGACCTTCGCCCCCTGTCTCGCGAGCTGGCCGTAAAATATGGCGCCATCGAATTATCCTCTCTTGAGCTCGTCGGAAAGCTGAAGGAGATCCGCGAAAATGGAGCCTGAGAGAGATCCTTAAAGTGGAATCTCTCCTCCCGGTTCCCGTTCCTGGAATTAACCCAATCTTCCGGAAATTTTTACTCAGAATTTAAAGGCCCCTGCCGATCTATATCATAAGATAAAAACGATCCAGCTTGCAGGTAGAAACATCGAATTAAGGAAGGGACCGGTATGGGAAAAGGAAAGTTATTGCTCATCGAAACAGACCCTGATCTGGCAGATCAGGTCGAAGCGATCCTGAACGCAGTCGGATATGAGGTGGCGTCCATCGTTTCTTCCGCCCAGGAAGCGCTGCGCTCGATTGGCGAAATCCGCCCCGACCTGGTCCTCATCGACGAGTGGTTCGAGGGAGGTACTCGCGCGGCCCTCACCCAGGATCCTCGCCTGGCCGTTCCAATTTTAAACATCGTCGACTATATAGAGATCCCCACGACGTTGGGGCGTTCGCACACGGCTCAACTGTGCGGATACATTCCCAAAACCTTCCACTGCACTGATCTTTGCCGGGCTGTGGAACGGTCTCTCGTTAGGCGTCCGGTTCGCCGAGGGCGTGTCCAGTCTTATCGCGTAGCCGCGTAGTCCGGCTGGGATCTCTCCCGGTTCTGCTCTTTACTGCTCTTTCCTGTCCCACGCTGCCTTGAACTGTTCTTTCCCACTCTTCACTGCCCTCCCCAGCCGGTCGATATCTCCGCTGGTGAACAATAGGAGGAGCTGGACCATCTACACGGGGCCGGCATTTTCTAGCCAGGTATCGCCGGCGGGCTGCTGGTCGTTGAACGTGACCAGCCCGTTTTTTTTGAACCGCCAGCCAGCGGTCGAGAAAATCGGCCAGCCAGAGCTGCGCGTTTGGATCGGCGCTGCGACCAGTTCTCCCCCTCCTGGTTCCAGTTGTTGACAAGGGTAATGCATTAGGCGGGGAACCCGTCGTAATAGATCGCCCAATCCCAGTTCGCACCGGAGAGCTGCTGGAAAACAGTTTGGTTGAAGTAGGGTCGCTTTTCGATATCGAACTCGCCGTCCGAGGTGCCGGCGTGGGCGAAATTGCGGTTGGTTATAAGTCTAACGCCTCGCCTTTACCCACTACTGAAAAACCTAATGACAAGGCGCCTTTGTCCGAAGAGGTGGGCGGAATAGGGCTCGAACCTGCGACCTCACGGCGCGAAGCGAGCCGGGTGCCGGTCTAAAAAGCTGGCTGACCGGTGAAACGAAAAGTGGGCGGAATAGGGCTCGAACCTACGACCTCACGGATGTCAACCGTGTGCTCTAACCAACTGAGCTACCCGCCCGGCGAAGCAAAATTATACGCGATACCCGATAAAATGGCAATACCTGGGGTATAATTCGAGCGTGCCGCGAAGGAAGTATGCCGACGAACTGAGCGTAGACGAGCTCCGCGCTCTCCTGATCGAGAAGCGCCGCTCGGCGCGCCACGAGCGCATCGAAGCTTTCCGCCGCACCGGGCGGGTGGTGGTCGTTGCGCCCGAGCCGGGTCCCCTTGCCCCCGACCAGCTCCGCGTCGAGGATGAGGCCGGGTCGGTCGAGGCCGTCGCCGAAGAGGAGACCCCTCGCTCCAGGCGCAAAAAGATCGTTGACAGGCTCCTCCTGGCCATCGAAGTCGCCGCGGTGATCGGGTTCCTCTTCCTCCTCTTCAACGGGGTGAACCTGGTCCGCGACCTTAATAAAGAAGTGTCCGCCGCCTTGCAGCAGCCCACGCTGACCCCCACGCCGATCATCCAGGCCGTGGTTCTGCCCTCCGGGCATACTCCGCCGAACACGGCGGGAGGGGCTCAGCCCAACGACGCCGAAATCCCCGAGCACCTCCGTCCGATGGTCCAGGCCCTGGCCAACCTGCCCGTGCCGACCTCCAGCCCCGAGCAGGCCGTGCGCATCCAGGTCCCGGCCATTGGGGTCGACGCGCCTATCGTTCAGGGCGATGGGTGGGAGCAGCTCAAGAAAGGCGTCGGCCAGCACGTTGGCACCGCCAACCCCGGGCAGAACGGCAACGTGGTCCTCTCGGCGCACAACGACGTATTTGGCGAGATCTTTCGCGATCTCGATAAGCTGAAGCCAGGCGATACGATCATCCTCTACACCAACCAGCGCCTGTACAGCTATGTAGTGACCGGCGCGCAGATCGTCCTGCCCACCCAGGTCGAGGTGATGGCTCCCGGCGCCGAGGCATCCGTGACCCTGATCTCGTGCTACCCGTATCTCGTCGATAAGAAGCGGATCGTGGTATCCGCGAAGTATCAGAAAAATTCTTAGAATACCGTAAGGAGTTATTTTCATGGCCAAGAAGCAAAAACGACAGGTTTCCCAGGCAGCCACTCCAGCCAAAAACAGCGCGTCGGCGCCCACCTCGGCGTTCCGCCGCACCATCACGACCAGCCCGACAGAGTTCACCCCCGATTACGGCTATGTGATCAGCGATCTCAGGCGCATCGGAACGCTCGCTGGTTCCTTCCTGGCGATCCTGATCGTACTCTCGTTCATTATCAAGTAGAGTCACTCCCGTTTCAACGCGGTGGATGTTTTCATCCCGTCGTTGTTCCGATTCGAATTGATGGACCGAGACCCTGAGGGCTTCCCAAGCTCTTAGGATCTTCCGCTGCTGGATCGCGCTCATGCCCTCTACGTTCGACATCACGGTGACCCACCTGGTCTTTGGCGGGGAAGCGCTGGGCCGCCTCCCCGATGGCCGCGCCGTTTTCGTCCCGTTCTGCCTCCCCGGCGAGCGCGTCCGCGTCCGCCTGCTGGAGGAAAGGCGCGGCCACGCCCGCGCCGCGCTCGTCGCTGTCCTGGAACCCTCTCCACTGCGCGTCCAGCCCCGCTGCGTCCATTTCGGAGTTTGCGGGGGGTGCCATTATCAGCACATGCCCTATTCCCTCCAGCTCGAGACCAAGGAAGCCGTGGTTCGCGAGCAGCTCGAGCGCATCGGGGGGATCGCCCATCCACCGGTTCACCCTGCGCGGCCATCTCCGCAGGATTTTCATTATCGCAACGCCATCCAGTTCCACCTCACCCCGGATGGCAGACCCGGCTACCAGCTCGCCGCCAGCCATACCGTGTTCGCAATCCAGGAGTGCCATCTTCCCGAGCCGCTGATTAACGAAATCTGGCCCAGGCTGGACCTCGAGGCGGTCCCTGGCCTGGAGCGGGTCGAGTTGCGCCAGGGAGCTGGCGAGGAAATCCTTCTGACCCTGGAATCGACCTCTGACGAGACCCCCGAGTTCAGCGTCGAGGATTTACCCCTCTCCGCGGTGTACCTCGGACCTGGCGGAAGCGTCATCCTCGCCGGAGAGGATTACCTGATCATGGAAGTCCTCGGCCGCCCGTTTCGTGTATCTGCCGGGTTATTTTTCCAGGTCAACACCCCTCAGGCCGGGGTGATGGTGCGCCATCTGATGGAGCGCCTGCCCTTGAATCCCTCCCAGATAGTGGTGGAGCTTTACTGCGGGGTGGGCCTTTTCAGCGCGTTTCTGGCTCCGCGGGTGGCTCGCTACGTGGGGGTGGAGCTGTCCGAAGCAGCCTGCGTGGATTTTGCCGCCAACCTGGATGAATTTAATAACGTCACCCTCTACCAGGGCGCTGCCGAAGAGATCCTCCCTCACCTAGATCTGCGCCCCGAGGTGGTCCTCGTCGACCCACCCCGAGCTGGCCTGGATCGCCGCGTGTTGGATGCGCTGGTGGAGAAACGCCCGGCCACGATCGCCTACGTCTCCTGCGACCTATCCACCCTCGCCCGCGACGCCAGGCGCCTTCTCGGTGCCGGTTACACCTTACGAGAAGTCACCCCCTTCGATCTCTTCCCCCAAACCTACCACGTCGAGACCATCAGCCTCTTCGAAAGGGAACCTTAGCATCTATCCGAAAATTATTGGGAAGGTAGCGATTTTGAGGTTTTTGC
>DATKLX010000225.1:0-5004 GCA_035542155.1 Anaerolineaceae bacterium | reverse complement strand
ACGGGCAGGGCGATTACTGGGTCGCCCAGCCGGAGGGATACGTGCTGCGCCTGACCGGCCAGGCGTCCGGAAAAAATACGGTCTTCGGCCAGGTCCTGGACGGCCAGATCACCTGGTCTTACTGGGTAAAACCGATTGAGGAGCCGCTGGCGATCCAGGCGCCGGCCTCCTGCGCCGGGCAGCAACCCGCCGCCGGCCTGCCGGTCCCCGAAAACGCGACGGGGAAGGGCGGTTTCGCCAGTATAACCACCTTCCGCAGCCCGGACCCTCCCAGGGTGGTGGCGGACTTCTACCGCCAGCAGCTTGCTGCGCTGGGCTGGGAAAAAACCGCCGATGAGGCAGTGGACAGCCTGGTCCAGATGCAGTTCAGCAAAGCCGGAAAAGCGCTGAAAGTGGTCATCGTTCGCGATAACCAGGCCGGCTGCACGGTGACGCTCGATGAAAGCCCCTGATGCCTGACCTGAGCGCGCAGTTTCTGCCGCGGCTCACCGCGCCGCGCTTTCCCGAGCTAAGTCTTGCGGATGAATTCGTCTATCCAGATTACGCGGGGTACTCGCTGCTCAACCTGCCCGAAACGATCTGCGCCTGGCTGGGTGTGCACGGCCTGGGCGGGACTCCACTGGCAGGTGAGATCCTCGAGCCGCTGGGGACAGGCATTCGCCGGGTGATCCTTTTCCTGCTCGACGGGCTGGGGTTCGATCTTTTCTGCCGCTGCCTGGACGATGACTCTGGATTGATCTGGAACCGGCTCCTGCCCGATGCGATCTTCTCCCCGCTGACCAGCGTCGTGCCCAGCACCACCGCTTCCGCTCTGACCACGCTATGGACCGGCAAAGCCCCCGGAGCGCACGGCATCGTTGGCTACGAACTGTGGCTCAAGGAGTTCGGCGTGGTTGCCAATATGATCCAGCAGGGGGTGATGGCTTACGGCGCGGACCCGGATGGGCTGAAGCGGGCAGGGTTCCGCCCCGAAGCCTTCCTGGGCCTGCCCACCCTGGGCGCGCACCTGCAGCAGGCTGGCGTTCGTTCCAAGGCGTACATCAGCCACTCGCTGGCGCGCTCCGGGCTTTCCGCCATGCATTTTCCAGGCGTCGAGGTCTTTGGCTACCGCGGTACGGCAGACCTGATCCTCAGCCTGGCCCAACACCTGGAAGCTGGCGGAGCGGAGCCCGAATTGGATTACGTCTACTGGGAAACGCTGGACACCCTCTCGCACCTCTATGGACCGTGGGATCCACGGGTGCGGGTAGAGTTGGAGGTTTTTTCGGGGGTGTTCGCCAACGAGCTCCTGCCAAAGCTGCAGCGGCGTGGGTCCGGCGGCACGCTGGTGCTGGTCACTGCCGATCACGGCCTGATCCATACCCCGCGCAACACCGACCTCGAGCTGCGCAATCACCCCGACCTGGCGCGGATGCTCCACCTGCTGCCCAGCGGAGAGCACCGTTTCGCCTACCTCTTCATCCGCCCGGGGAGAGAGGCGGAAGTCGCCAACCTGGTAGAACGAAAGTGGCCGGGGAAGTTCTGCCTGGTCTCCGCGGAAAAAGCGCTGGCGGCGGGCCTGTTCGGGCCGGGGAATTCCCCCATTTCCGGCGAGCGGACTGGCGACCAGATTCTCATCGCACGCGGCGACGCTTACCTGTGGTGGTCTCCAAAAGAAAACCCCATGCTCGGCAGGCATGGGGGTTTGAGCCGGGAGGAAATGCTCGTCCCGTTCTTTGCCTATCGGGTTTGAGCTACCCTTTGCGCATTCCCCACTGTCCGGCCAGGTAATCGCGCAGCCCCTGGACCATCGCGTCGCGGTGGGCTTTTTTGTGCCTCCATTTGGGCCGCAGGGTAAAGCTGAGGATAGTCGCGATCGTGCGCGCCCAGGCATGGAGCCTGGCCCGCAATGGGGCATGGTTCTTATCCAGGAACAGGAAAAAGTTTCGGACGGTATAGTAGGTTACATTCGGTGAAGGTTGATAGTCGAGCCGGACGCCTTTATGCCAGAGCTTCGCAGCAGGAACATGCACAATGCTCCACCCACTCATCTTGATCCGATAGCATAGATCGACTTCCTCATTATATAAAAAGAAGCGTTCATCCATCAATCCCGCTTTTTCCAGCGCTTCCCGCCGCACTAAAATTGCGCATCCGCTAATCCAATCTACTTCGCGGATTCTGTCGAACTGATTGGAATCTATCTCATTGGCCCCGAAGTGTTTCGGCCGCCAATACTGATCCAGGTAGCCCCCGGCGGATTGAATGACATCCGGTTCAGTGTGGTGGAAGACCATTGGCCCGACCACTCCAATCTTCGAATTGGAGTTGCCGGCGGCAACCAGTTCCGATATGCAATCCGGGGCCAGGGTGAGGTCATCGTTGAGAATGAAAATCCATTCCGCCTGGTGGCATAAGGCGATTTCAATGCCAATGTTATTATTTCCCGCGTAACCTTTATTTTCGTCCAATTCGAACAATTGGACCTGAGGATAATTTTCGTGGATGGCTTCGCGGGTGCCATCCGTGCTGGCATTATCCAGGACGAGAATCTTCAGATTTGGATAATTCGCTTGACTGAGACTGAGCAGGCATTCCAGCGTGTCCTGACAGCGGTTGTTGTCTAAGATGACCGCATAAACAAGGGGATGGGTTTGCGCCTCCATGAAACTGGCCCTTGACTTTCCTCTCCAGGGATGTATAATAGAACAAAAGTTCTAATAGCGTAAAAAGGCAGGTGATTTCATGATTGAAACGAATAATTTCGACCTTGCGCTCTCCAATCAGGCCAACCAACGCGCGCCGCTGCAGCCAAAAACACCGCTGCGCTCCTTCTTCCTGCCAGGCGCTCGCACTTCGGCGCGTCTGGTCCGCACCCTACCCGCCTATTCCATGACCATCGGCACCTGCGATGACGGGCTGCCTTTTGTCCTCGACCTGCAGGACCCCACTGCCGGTCCAGTCCTCGTCAGTGGAGATGCCGGGAGCGGAAAAACCGCGCTGCTGCGCTTGATGGTCTCCTCGGCGATGCAGCTCAATTCTCCTCGCGAAGCCCAGTTCGTCATCTTTTCGCCCTTCCTGGACGAATGGGACGATCTGATTGAAGCGGGAACCCAAAGCGGCCACTGCCTGGGCGCCTATACCGGCCAGGAGCGTGAAGCCGGGCAAATGATCCTCGAGCTCTCCGCTCTTGCCGACCAGCGCCGGGACGAAGAGCTGAGCAGCCCGGCGATTCTGCTGGTCATGGACGATTTTACCCCATTATTGAGCGCGGGGTTCGACGTACAGGTCAACCTGCACTGGCTGCTCAACCAGGGGTCTCTTTCGCGGATCTGGCCAATCGTGGCGATCAACGCCGGGTGGGCACTCAACTTGCACTATTGGATTGATGTCTTCCGCACCCGGCTGCTGGGCAAGATCCAATCAGCAGCGATCGGTCAGAAGATCGCGATCCATCCCGGGGTGGCGACTCAGGTACTGCGGGCAGGCGTGCAGTTTACGACCTGGGTGGACGAGCGCTGGATGAGGTTCTGGATGGATAGTCGGGAAAGCTAGGGATGTGGAGGTATAAAAATGAATACAGGAATGCTCTGGTTCGATAACGACCCAAAATCAGATCTTTCGGTGAAAATTCAGCGAGCGGCAGAATATTATCTCAAAAAATACGGCGAGAACCCCGACCTGTGCTTCGTGCATCCCAGCATGCTGGGCGAAACCGCTCCCCGAGCGGGAAAGATTGAAGTGCGCTCCAACCGCGCTATCCTGCCTCACCATTTCTGGATTGGGATCCATTCACAGATCGCGCATGGCGCTGGCTGATCCCAGCGATCCGAACAATCGGGCTTTGGATTTTGAGGACCGGACGGGTTTTCGTCCGGTCCACTCTGTTACGGCTTGCGTTGGAAAAACTGAAGGACGGATTGGAGCAACCGGGCCAGCCTTTTCTGTCTCCGCTGGGAGAACTGGTCGGCGAAGTGTTCGGCGGCGTCCTTCAGGCTGATCTCGTCATGGGCCGCTTCGGCCAGGAACCAGCGGTGTTCGATGATCCACAGGTAGAGGTCGGCTTCGGTCCGCCCGGGAAACTCAGCGAGTATGTTTTCCGCGCGGATGATCTCCACCAACGGCAGGTAGACGTGGTCGTACCAGGAGGCGACTGCAGTGCTGTAGTCGATTTCACGCCTGGCCTGCTCCCCCAGATACCAGCGGTGGACAGCGATGTGTTCCTCGAGCTTCTCATACTGGCCCGGGAGAGTCAGCTCAATCACCGCCTGGGGGCGGATGTCCGCCAGGCTGGTGTGTTCATAGAAGAGCGCCTGCTCGCGCTTCAGGATCAGATCGTCCAGTTTCGTCTCCGGCCCGATGGGGACTGGCACGTCCACTTCGATCACCGCCGCATCGATAAACACCTGGCCTTTTTCTCGCGCCACCGAGACGCGGTGGTTGCCGTCCTTGACGAAGTACGCCGAGCCAATCTGGTACAGCTCGACCGGAGGCAGGTTCACATCCTGGAGGTGGGCTTCGTCGATGCTCATCCAGCGCTCTCTGGTGTGCGTCTGGCGGGGCAGGAAAGCCCGGTCGAAATCCTGGTAGCGGCTGACGCTGCCGACGATCTGATCCACAGGTACCTGCTTCAGGCCGGCGTAATGCTGGCCTTTGAGGGGGAGGGCTTTGCGGACTTCGTCGAAGGGAAGCAGTTCATTGCTGTTCTGGTTCCAAGAGAAAACGGCTCTCCAGAACGATTTGGATCGCGCCCGGTCGAAATCGATCCTGGCCATTGATTTCAGCTCCCAGGGCTTTTGATCCTGGTCATTGTCAGTCATCATCCAAAACTCCTCAGTTATGCCGCGCCTGGAGCTGAACCCTGCTTTGCAGCGCGGCGAGATCGATCAAAGTCTCGCGGTACCCGTAGGTGTTGATCACCCAGGTCTGGTCGACCAGGGTCTCTCGCGGCGTGTCATTACGGTAGATGTGGATGTGGCCGTGGAGGTGATAGGCGGGATGAAAGACGCGGATTAGCCAGCGGAA
>DATKLX010000224.1:0-35525 GCA_035542155.1 Anaerolineaceae bacterium | reverse complement strand
TGGCGTCTGGAAGCAGCCATCCCCTGGTCGGTCTTCGGCGTGACTCCCCAAAGCGGCATGCGCCTTGGATTTGCCCTCTCCGTCTCGGATAACGACAACAGCAGCTCCAACGTCCAGCAGACGATGGTTTCCAGCACCTCCAAGCGCTCCCTGGTCGATCCCACCACCTGGGGGATCCTGACTCTGCAGTAGAAGTTGCCCGGTCAATTCGCGAATTGGTTCCTTAAGGACCTTTTTCGGAATCCGAGCTGCATCCTGGTGATCATAATGAGGAAGCCCCGCGATTTCGCCGGGCTTCCTCATTGATTTGCTGATTTGTTCGTTCGCTTATTTAGAAGAGGATCGACGCCAGCTCTGCGCGGTATTCGCGGGTCTGGGGATCTTCCTCGCCGAGCAGATCGAGCAGACCGAGGATCACCATGCGGGCCAGCCCGCCGCGGTAGCGTTTTTCCTGGCGGAGGATATCCAGCAGTCCATCCAGCGCCGCCGGGATATTGCCTCGCATGGCCAGGCGAATCGCGTTGCGGAACGCGGGTCCGTACGCGTCATCGGTTTCCGGCTTGTCGTTCTCGTAGGCTGCCATGGCTTCCGCCAGCGGGCGCAGGTTCTCGGCCTGCGCGTATTCCCGGCTGGGGGGAAATTTACGCAGAATGAAGAGCGCCTCGTTCCCGCTGCCCTGGCCGAGAAGGCTCTTTGCCAGCCCAAGTTGGGCGACCGGTAAATCGGGATTCTCATCAAGCAACTCGCAGAAGGTCTCTTCTGCATCAGACCATTGGTGCAGAAGGAGCAGGTTGTTGCCCTTCTCCAGCAACAGCCCGGCCGGGCTGGGCACGACTTTCTCGAAAAACTCGCGTAAAAACGGCTCGGGCTGCAGGCCGGTAAACTCGGCGACCACCTGCCCCTGCGAAAACGCTTTGACACTGGGGATGCTACGCACTCCAAACCGCATGGCCAGATTAGGATTCTGGTCCACGTCGACTTTTGCCAGGCGCACCGCACCGTTGGCCTCTTCGACCATCTTTTCGAGCGCAGGGCTCAACGTCTTACATGGAACGCACCATTTTGCCCAGAAATCCACAATCACGGGTACATTCTTGGAATACCCAACAACTTCATATTCAAAGTCTGCTTCATTTACGTCGATAATATATTCAGATGCCATAGTCTAATGATTCTATCCTAATCGCATTAGAATTGTATTGGATTTCTTGCTATTCGTCGCCGCCCTCATCCGGTCCAGGCGCGCTTGGCTGTTGAACCTCGAGGACCTCGCCGTGCACATTGATCACCACGCGAAAGCCCATCATTCCCAGATAGGCGCGGCCCTCTTCCGGGATTCCGGTCTGTAGCAGGGTTTCGAACTGGTCGCCGATCTGCTTGATCTGGTTAAGGATCATAGCTTTCGAAAAGATATCTTCCTGGCCGAGCATTTTCGCAGTCTGGTCGCTGATCGTTTGTTCATTCCCTTCAATCTGGCGGCGCATATAATCCAGGACCTGGCGGTCAACCTGCTCAGATGGAATGTGGCGGTGGAAGCCGGCGTCGTTGACCACGTAAGCGGCTTCATCCCCAATATACGTGGTTTCAACAGGGTTCCCATTTTCGTCGACAATCAGCCCGCTGAAAACAGCCTGACGAGACATATACACCTCACACGAATGGTGAATTCGCCGGTTCTCTGGTTACCCCAATTTTAATAGATATCGACGCCCGTGCCATAATCTTTAAAGGCGAATACCTCCCCAGTCGGGACCGTAGGGAGGGTCCAGCGGAAGATCCAGCGCGCCGCGGAAGGCGCCAGATTGACGCAGCCATGACTGCGCGGGTGGCCAAAATCGTTGTGCCAGTAGGTACCGTGAAAAGAGATGCCCTCGGGAGTGAAATAAGTGACCCAGGGGACGCCGGGCAGATCGTAACTATTCGGCGCGGCGTGGTCGCCGGCAGCCATGTGGCGGGTGTATCGTTTATGATTGGTGATATAGTGGCCAGTTGGAGTGGAATAATTCCCGGTGGAAAAGTTGCCACCGGAGGCAACCTTAGCCATAAAGACCGGTTTTTCCCACTCGTAAGCGATCAGCACCTGATCTTCGAGGCGAACTTCCAGGCGTTTATCCTCGATGGGGATCTCAGGAGAAATCGGGGTAAGCTCCTCAGGCGGGATCAGCCGCAGGTGAGTAGCATTAGCGTAATAAAAGAGCTTGTATTTATCGTCAAACAGCTCGTACCAGGTTTTGCCCAGGTCATCCCGCTTCTGGGAGAAGATCCAATGGGTAGTGCCGTAGTACATCCGGTATGCAATCAGGCTGTTCTCGAGTTCAGAAGGCAGCCGGCGGGCATCTGTGTAGGGCACGGTGACCTCAGCCAGCCGCCCGCCTTCCGGAATCGTCCCGCCGTTTGGCTGGGTGATAACCCGCACAGGTTGAATATCCCCAGAATGGACGTAGCCCTCCTCCCCAATGCGATACCAAATGCGGTTATATTCTGGCGCGCCGCTCCCCAGCGTCACTCCAGAAATGGGCAGGACCAGATCACGCCAGTAAATCCTGACCAGGTCGGCCTTGAAGGTGGGCTCTTTGAATACCAGAACAGTTTCCTCGAGGACCCGCCCCAGCCTGGGCGAGTCCTCCTCCGTTTGGGCAGGGAGGGATGAGGCCCACTGGATCGCTGCCGGCAGCGAGGCGGCTGAAGGTGGAAACACCAGCCCCAGGAGCCCCAGGCCGCTCCATTTCAAGAAATCCCGGCGAGACCACCTTTGAAGCCCAAGCATCAGTTATGCACGTTCACCAGTGTGCCTAGCTGAGTAAAATCGTAGACCCAATGTGCGTCCTCAATGGAAAAGTTGACGCAGCCATGGCTCATGGGATGGCCAAAGTTGTGGTGCCAGTATGTGCCATGTAGCCCATACCCGTCATAAAAATACATCACGTAGGGGACGTCTGGCAGAAAATAACCGGGTCCAGACATATTCGCGTAACGATAGCGGACATAGACGTGGAACTGGCCGGTGACAGTCGGATGAAGCCAGGTACCCGTGGAAACGAGGAACGATTTCATCAGGGTTTTCCCTGAGTATGCATAAGCGCGCTGGTTGCTCAGATCGACGTCGATCCAGTGCTCGTCTTTGGCGATTTCTACATCGGGCATAGCGGGTTTATCTACCGAGGGTGGGACAGGGGTCGGTTGGGGAGCCGGCGTATCCGTCGGGATTTCAGTTGGTGTGAGAGTGGGTGTAAAAGTGGGTGTCGGCGTGAAGGTCGGCGTGACAGTGGCAGTCGGTGTGGGGGTAAATGTGGCGGTGAAGGTGGGGGTGATGGTGTTTTTTTCAAGCATCGCGACCGAATGGGGGGCACCTCCGACGGCCTGGATGCCATCCATCGCCTGGGTAATTTCCGGGTTTAGATACCAGACTCCTGCTGCGGCAGCGAGGATCAAAAAAACCAGGGCGATGGCCAGCACCGGAACGCGCGTGGCAACCATCGCCTGGGATGGAACCGGGATCGGCGTTCGGGGTGGATGGGGTAGATGAAGGGGTTTCGTACGATCGCGGACGCCGATCCGCCGGTTGGCCCGCTGGCGTTGCAAAGCCCAATGGATCCCCTCACGGGCCGCCTTGCTCGCGGGGTTGATCTCCAGGGCGCGCTTCAGATAAATCAGGCTCGTCTCGGGGCTGGAGATCCCGGCCAGGATCAACCAGGGCTCCTCCTCGTCAGGCGCGAGAGCGGCAGCCCGCTCGGCCCAGCGGCGGGCATCGTGGCGTTGGCCCTGGCGGAGCGCCATTTTGGCACGGTAGATGGCTTCTCTGGGATTGATTCCGGGCTCAGTGTTCATGGATTACTGGAAGTCGGTGTCGATACGACGTTCTCATTGCGCACAAAACACAGAATTCCAGCACTTACCCCCTTAGCGACCAGGTCAGTATGTTCGGTCAGGATTTTACGGTCAAGGTTGAGAAATCCGGTTTCAATGATGGCCGCGGTGGTATTTGCATCGATTTCGTTAAAAGCGTGGTATTCCGTCATATCCCGGGTGATGCTGTTGTAGTGGAATACCATTTTTGTCGTAGCTGCATAACGGTCAACCAGGCACGAGGTAAGCCGGGAAGCCCGCTCGGGATAGGTGCTTGATTTGGCTGCGCTGACCTTGAAACCGGTCGCTTCATCATTGATGAAATCGCACGAATCGTTGTGGATCGAAACCAGAACCAGTGCCTGGTAGCCATATAGTTTGGAGTCAAACTCTTTCAATAGGTCGACTTCATATCCCGCGCTAGATAGGTCCTGTTTGACCAACGTGGCGATTTTTAAATTGACTTCTGCCTCTGTCAGCCCATCGGGGCAAACGGATCCCGAATCGTTGCCCATGTGCCCGGAGACCAGGCCGATTCGCGGAGCAGGGCGAGGAGTGGGGCTAGGTAAGACTCCGGGCTGAGGAGGAGCCTCTCCCGGTTGGAGCACGACAAAGTTCATTCGCTTGATCAGGTTATTGGAAAACAGGCCTGCCGGGGTCCAGACAGTAAAAAGCGTTGCGATCAGAATGGCAACGCTGATGACGGTTTGTAAGGCGCGGAAGAGGCTCATCCGCCGGATGGGAGCCGGGGCTTCGGAGGTGGGTTCAGTATCGGCTGAAGTATCCATTTCGTATGATAGTACCTTAAACTAGAGAAAAATAGCAAGCGATTTTCTATAAAACGGATTTCTTACTTGACGTTGGCTGTCTGCCAAAGTATAAAGGTAGTAAGTAACTTTGACAACAAGAAAGCGAACATCTCTCTATGGATTTAACCTACCCGCTCGCGGACCCAACTTCACTACGGCTGGCAATGCGAAAATGGGTTTCCGGGGTTACTGTCGTCACCAGCGTCCATGCTGGGGTGCGGCACGGGATGACAGTCAGCTCTTTTACATCGATTTCATTGATCCCACCGATGATCCTGATTTCTCTGGAGCGGACCACACGAACCCGCGATCTGGTCCTGAACAGCGGCTTTTTTGCCGTCACCATTCTGGATGCCAGCCAGTTCGAGCTCTCTGAACGCTTCGCTGGCAAGGTTGGGGATGAAAATGACCGCTTTTCTGGCCTGACTACTGAGACCTTGATCAGTGGGGCCCCACTGATCAACGGAGGAATTGCTTATTTCGACTGCCGGGTCGTAGCCATCCAGGAGGCGGGCACATCGACGGTTTTTTTCGCCGAGGTCATGGCTGCCCGCAACGCAGAAGGTGGTGATCCACTGGTTTATTCCGATCGTTCGTACTTTACCTTGCAAAAATGATGCCAGAAACATTAACCGCAAAGGAACGAGAAACTCTCCTCCTCCTGGCGCGCCAATCCATCCGGTTGGCGACGCAAGGCAATCCGCTGCCCCCGATCAACCTCGACGATTACCCGGAGCATCTGCGCGAGTGGGGGGTCACCTTTGTGACCTTGATGGAAAGGGGAGAGCTGCGCGGCTGTGTTGGTGCGCTGGAGGCCTACCAGCCTCTGGTCGAAGACGTCTGTGAGCACGCTGTGTCAGCCGCCTTGAACGATTACCGTTTTCTTCCCGTTCGTCCAGAAGAAGTAGACTACCTGCACATCGAAATCTCACGGCTAACTCCCCCCGTACGGCTGGATTACCAGGACGAAGAGGATCTGCTTCACAAGCTCCATCCGGGAGTGGATGGAGTACTGATCCGCTCCGGACCGTATGCCCGGGCAACGTTCCTTCCCCAGGTCTGGCAGAAGCTGCCTGATCCGACCGATTTTATGAACCATCTATGTCTCAAAATGGGCTGCCCGGCGAGCCTGTGGCGGCGACAGCACCTGGAGGTATCTGTCTACCAGGTCGAGGAGTTCGAGGAGGAGAATTAATTTCAGAACAATTCCGGACGATCTGCCAGGTTGCGCTACAATTGGACGAGGTTCTCGACGGGGAGGACGAAAATGGTAGCCCGTTTTTGGGCTGGTGCATCAGCGGGGGTGCAGTTGCGCCGGATCAGGTCGATGGCTTTCTCGACCTGGTCGTTTTCCAGGCCGATCAACAGGGTGCTCGAACCCCGGCGAAAAAAACCACCTGTGGAAGCGACCATGGTCACCCGAAAGCCGTCCGCCGTAAGGGCATTCGAAACCGGTTCATGGTCAACGTCGCGGAGAACAGCGATGATCAGCTTCATGGTCAGATCTCCTCATAGCGTTCAACTTCAAGGTTGAAAACAGTTGCCCCACCGACAGTGATCGGGGTGGGGGCAGGGAGCGGTAAGGGTGCGCTTTCCAGTGGGACGGCGATATATTCGACTCGCTGGCGGCAATTCCGCTGGAGGGCGTCCATCACCGCCGGTTCCAACCGGGCTGAGGTTCCAATCATCAGAGTAGCGTTTCGACGACCAAGGAACCCACCCACACTGGGAAGGCGGGTCACGCTCAAATTCAGGCGTTGCAGGGCGGAGATGGCGTTTTCTGCGTCCTGGGCCTGGACGACGGCGATCAATAAACGGATTTCCTGGTGTTCCTCAGTGAGCTGCATAGCCTTGTACCTCCTCAGGTTGTTTGCAGGGATTCGTTCGTTTCAGGTAAGCGCTACCAGGCGGGGTTCGGGCCCGGCGATGGTCACCGTCTGCCCATCGGGAAATGTGACCACGGCCTGATTTTCCTGACGCAGGATCCTCATCCCCCGATATTTTACCGTAACTGGCCAAGGAAAAGGATTATTTTCCTGAATTAATACTTTCCAGGGTGAGAGCAGACGGACGCCCAATATTTCCAGGAAAAGGCCGACCGGAGCCAGACCCTGGAGGACGTTGGTTTCCCCTGCTCCTACGGCGGAATCGGCATGGTAGGTTGAACGGAAGGCATTTTCACGCTGTAAAATGAGCACCAGGGCGCCCATCATTCGGGTGAAAAGTTCGGCGGCCCGGTCACGAAAGCCATATTCGAGGAGGCCTTCGCCGATCAGGCTGTTCCAGAGCATGGATACCCCGGGTGCGAATGGAGCCGGCAAGTCTTCTGCGCTGGAAAAGGGGTTCGCCGGGAGACCGTATGGATGGCCGTAACGCCCGGGATGAAAAAGCGTTTCCTCAACGATCTTCTGAGCGCGTTTGGCGTGCGGGATCTGGCTCCAGAGGGGAAGGAGAAGGCTGATGTTTTCCTGCGTATAGTCAGCAGAGCGAATCAAGACTGGATCGTTCGGGTCAAGCCCGTCAATCTCGATCCGGTCAACCAGCGAGAAAATTTTTTGGCTGGTAATCACCGCATTACCGTGGAGCCAGATAAAACTGCGCGTCGAGATATGCTCCTCGACCGGTCCGGAAGGGCCTTCTCCATGGATATGCAGGGTGGGGTTGCGGGTTGTCTCTCCAGAGGTCTGAATGCGGAAAACCAGGCGACGGGGAGTCCTCAGCTTACGTGGTCGCTTCAGACCCACCGGTCCCCTGGTATTGGCCAGTAACTCCGCTTTATAGGAGCCGTGAGTATCCCGGTCGCGATAATGGTAACTGGCAATTTTGGCGTCCCAAACCGATTCGACTGCCTGGCTGAGTTGGTTTATCCAGGATGTGAGAAGGGGAATGGGTTCGTCCAGCTTGAGCTGGTCAGCCATGCGGATCAGACAGCGGCATTCGTGGACGAGGAAGGCGCACAGGGCGGGGTCTTCCACGGTGGTAACATCTAATCCCTGACCATCCATCCGCCAGCGGTCAAAGGTTGGGTTGTCCTCGAGCCCGAGTTGGAGCGCGTGATCCCATTCCGGAACGCCATCCCCATCGAGGTCGTGAACCTGCATCCAATTGCGAACTGCACTAAGTAGATCCGGAAAGATCTGTTGGAGGAAAGCCGGGTCTTGCTGGACCTGGTAGATCTTCCAGGCCAGGGTTGCCAGAACCGGTTGGACCATTAACCTTCCCCGCTGGCCACCGATGCCCGGTTTCCAGTCCATCCAACCATCTTCCGTGAGGGTGGCAAGGAAGTTGCACAAAAAATCGTGGAGGGCAGACGCCCTGGCGGGGAGGAGCAGCCAGCTCAGGTAGTAGGTATCCAGGGCGGTTTGGCCGTTCCAAAGATGGGTATAGTCGGATCCATCCGGCCGCGGGGAAAATCCCTGATCTGGCTGGCGGGACAAAACAAAAGACTGGCGAGGAAGGCCATCCCCATCCCCGATGAGAAGATTGAAGGCGACCTTCTGGCTAAACGCGAAGACAGCATCCCAGTTCGGATCGCCTGTCTGGATATCGATGGTATCCGCCTCGTTTTGCAACTCGATGCGCGCCAGCTCTGCGTCCCAACTGCGGGCTGTCGTATGGCGAGCCAGCTCAAAGGAGGCAGTTGGCTCAGAGAGAGACGCTGCAGCCCAGGAGAACTGGCGGTGATTTCCCGGGGGAAGATCCAGGTCGAGCGCCAGAGCAGGGTAAGGTCCACCGGCGGCTTCGGGTCCGCCTGTCATAAACAGGACCGGAGCCAGATCATCGGTAGACCCGCAGAGGACCGTGCTCACCCCCATCTGGCAGGGCTCCATTCCCCGGCCATCCCCTTGCGCGTTGAGCAACGTCGTCCATTCCAGCCGTATCTGGCGAGGGACGATGCTCTGGTTGCTGATCCGGATCCGCCCGGTGATGACCTGCGACGCAGGAACCCAATACTCGGCAATTACGTCTATTCCAACAAAAGGAGAGAAAGACAGACAGAGGAAATTGGGATAAAACTGGATCACTTCTGGAGGGCTGCTGAAACCGGATGGGTCGGTAATCCCCTGGCTGCCCTCGACGATCCGTGGAAAGATGCGCATCAACCGGGCGCGCAATCCATACGTTGTTTCAACTGCCAGCGCCGGTGGATCTCCGCCGCCAAGGTGCATCTCCCAGATGTGGTCGTTGGTATAGTCAGGATGGACCAGGCGGGCGTCGGTGGCAAGGGTCAGGGAGAGCGGATCGCCGCTCGCCAGTTTCCAATTTCGCATAGCTCCATTGTACGGGCATCTGCCTGGAAGGTCAAAGGTTTTGTGCTAGAATGTTACCAATGATACCAAAGAATGACCCCAATTCAGCATCTGAAGAACGCCCAACTCAACCGCGTGAGCGGTTCCGAAAATTAGTTTCCTCGGGAGACGAAAACAGCTTACCAACTTCTTCGGATTCCATGCAACCAACTACACCGGAGGGAAGCGAAGCGCCTCATGAGCAGGAAAAACAGGAAGCTGATTCGAAGACTACCGCAGCGGCGATTGAGGGCACATCGCCAGAAATCTCTATCCCCGTTGATGACCATACCAATCAAGAAGGTTCCGCGGAGTCCCTTGAAGAAACCGATGATACAGCACAGGCAAACGGCCAAACCGAGACAGAAGGCAGTGGTGGTTGGTATTCCCCAGAAGCGGCAATGCAATCCCGGCGGGCAGCTTCTGCCAGGGATGAAAATACAAATGGGCAAACACTGCCAGAAAGCAATCACCATCCTACAGGCGACCCAGAACAAACCGGCGGCTGGTATGTGCCGCCAGACCCAGACCAAACACGAGCGAATCAACCTGTCCAGGACATAGACCAGACCCGGGCCAACCCGACGCGGAAAAATACCGATCAGACCCGGGTCACCCAGGGCGGTTGGCGAGGTCACCGGAGGTTGGTTCCACCTGACCAGGAAAGGACGATACCACCTTCGATTCCCCTCGACCGGAATGGGATGCCCTTACCCAACCGGGTCGACGAGGTGGATCGCTATGCGACCTGGGTTACCCCGGTAGCTTATGGCGTCACTTCCTACCCACCGACAACGAACCAGGCTGGCGCCGGACAACCCCCGCTGCCCTCCCAAAGAGAGCAAAATGCTCAACCTGCCAACAGGGCGTGGAGAAGATCTCTCGGGTGTATTCTGAGAGTGGCGATCGCCCTCCTGTTCATCGGCATTCTCGTCCTGGTTCTGGTGGGTTCTTATGCTGTTTACCAGTACTACTCCATTGCCGCTTCGCTGCCCAGTGTAAATGACCTCAAAGTGCGCGCTTCCCAGTTTGAGACCACCCGCATCCTGGATCGAAATGGCAACGTGTTATACGAAATCCTCGACCCGCATGCTGGTCGGCGGACTTACGTACCCCTGGAAAAAATATCTCCTTACCTCATTGCAGCGACCATCGCGACGGAAGACAAGGATTTTTACACTCACCCCGGTTTTGACCCATTAGCCATCGCCCGGGCGTTATGGCAAAACTACACCACCGGGGAAATCACATCCGGGGCCTCGACCATCACCCAACAACTGGCGCGGATCGTATTGCTGCCCGACGAACGCTATCAAACCACCATCCAGCGGAAATCGAGAGAGATTGTGCTGGCTGCCGAGATTACCCGGCGCTACAGCAAAGAAGAGATCCTTGAGCTTTACCTTAACGAAATCTATTACGGCAACCTGGCCTATGGAATCGAGGCAGCCTCTGAGACCTATTTCAACACGACTGCTGACAAGTTGAACCTTGGACAGGCGGCATTTCTTGCCGGGCTCCCCCAGGCTCCAGGCGTATACGATATCTATAACAATCGTACTGAGACGCTCAACCGCCAAAAAACTGTCCTGGTGTTGATGTACCAGGACAGCCAGGAACAAAACTGTATCTACGTCAGTACCAACCTTCAAAAGGTGTGCGTCGATGCCCAATCTGCTGCGGATGCTGCGATCGGGATGGAAGCCAATAATTTCCAACCCCCGACTGGTAAAATGCGCTATCCCCACTGGGTTAACTACGTCCGATCGATCCTGGAAGCACAGTACGATGCGCAAACAATTTACCACTCCGGATTCACGGTATATACCACCCTGGACCCGGGTTTGCAGGATAAGGCCGAGCAAATCGTCCGCGATCAGGTTGCCTCGCTTGCCGACCGGAAAGTGACCGATGGTGCATTGATCGCCTTGCGTCCCAGCACTGGCGAGATCCTGGCGATGGTTGGCTCCGCAGATTTTGATAATTCGGCCATCTCCGGACAGGTGAACATGACCATCAGCCCGCGCCAACCCGGGTCATCGATCAAGCCGCTTACTTATACCGCCGCGTTTGAGAAAGGCTGGACTCCAGCTACCCTGATCTGGGACGTACCCTCGGAATTTCCGCCATCAGGAGATCCGAACGATCCTCGCCCCCCGTACGTCCCGGTGAACTATGATGGTCGTTTCCGCGGTCCGGTGACGGTGCGTACTGCTCTGGCCAATTCACTCAATATCCCGGCTGTGAAAACCCTGTACTACGTTGGCATATACGACCGCCCAGACACCGCCGGCCCAGATGGTTTCATCAACTTAGCGCGCCGCATGGGAATTACCACCCTCACGCGGAATGATTACGGACTGGCGCTCACCCTAGGCGGCGGCGACGTGACGCTCCTGGAGCTGACCAACGCTTACGCCACCTTTGCCAACCTGGGCAGGCGGGTCCCACCGGCGGCAATCACGAAAATCGTCGACCATAAGGGTGCGCTGGTCTTTGAGTATAAGACACCCCCCGGGGAACAGGTCATTCGGGCCGAGCATGCTTACCTGATCTCCTCGATCCTTTCCGATAACGATGCCAGAACCCCATTGTTTGGGGCCAATTCGGTGCTGAAGCTGGCCTTCCCGGTGGCCGCGAAAACAGGGACCACGAACGATTTCCGCGATAACTGGACTCTCGGCTATACGCCCGATCTGGCGGTGGGTGTCTGGGTTGGCAACGCGGATTACACCCCCATGGAAAATACCACCGGCCTGACCGGGGCCGCCCCGATCTGGGCTACCTTTATGACTGAAGCCATGCAGGATTTGACCGGCGGCAATCCCACGCCGTTCAGCCGCCCGGCGGGGATCGTCGAGCGGGTGGTCTGCGCGATTTCTGGGACGGAGCCCTCCCAATGGTGCCCGGACCAGCGCTCTGAGGTGTTTGCCGCAGACCAGCTTCCCCTACCCAGGGAAAAGGATCTATGGCAAAAAGTCAAGATCGACACCTGGACGGGACTGCTGGCAGGTCCAGCCTGCCCGGATTTTACCGATGAGAAGTTCGCGATCAACACCTTTGGCGATCCATGGGCGGCGAAATGGATCAAAGAAAATGACCAGGGCAAGGAATGGGCGAAGAAGGCCGGGTTCGAGTCTCCGATTTACATCGCGCCTGACCGCGCCTGCCAGGCGGAAGATCCACACGCCAGACTCTCTTTCGTTGGGCTAACCGATGGCCAGACGATCACTACCAGCCCGCTGGAGATCTCGGCGTCGATCGATGGCGGCCGCGATCTGCGCAAATGGCGGCTGGAATATGGGTTGGGAAACGACCCGGTGACCTGGAATTCTCTGGTCCCGGACACCAGTTCTCCGGTCAACCCGCCGAACAAAATCTATTCCTGGGATTTGAAAGACATTCCCGCAGGCCAGGTGACCCTGCGCCTGACGATGGCCAGTACAGAGGATACCAGGGTCGAGAAGAAGGTCCACCTGAACATTCAGGTGCCGACGCCAACTCCCACCATCACCCCAACGGCGACGATCACGCTCACGCCGACCGTCACGTCAACCATCACGCCGACCCCGCCTCCTCCAGCAACGAATACTCCCATCCCACCGACGGAGACGGAGACGCCGACCCCATAGACCCACCCCGGAGGAGTTATATCCGCAACGGGATCGTGCGGAATTCGAGCGGATCCCCATTGAGCTGGCTCAACCAGGTTTCCTGATTCAGGCCAGGGTCCTGGATTAGCTGGCGGAGATAGCGAAACTTGATCAGCTTCCATCCTTTCTGAACGGCCTGCTCGAGACGTGGGTCGTTCTGGATTTTATAAGACACCAGGTTCGACCGTCCACCAGGGAAAACCAGGATCGACTGATCGGGTAAATACTCTGGATCCAGGAGGTAACGGCCGATCAGACTCGAGGCGACCACACAGAAAGTCAAGGAAGTATTTCCAGCCATCCACCGAATGGGGAGACGTTCTTCCACCTGGTACCCCAGGCGGCGGCCGATCTCTACCAGGTGAGACTGGATTTCACTCATTTCTTTTCGGCGCGCAGCCGGTTGATCCTCGGACCGCAGTTCCCAGGTCTCATCAGAATTTAGCTGCCCGTAAGATTCGAGGCAAATACGGATTAAATCCGCGGGGGGGGTCATCCAACCAGGAAATTGAGCACAAATAGCCCGGTCCAGATTGAGCAGCAAGCAACCCGGATGGCGTTGCAAAAAACGAACGACTTCCATTTCGACCCGGTCCGAAAGCGGTTGGGTGGTTTTTTGAGCGTCGTGCAACCACCAGGCGCCGGCCTCGAGGTTCTGTTCCCTTTCCAAAAAGTGATCCACGCTGGAACGATCATTCAATGCCGAGTGGATCGCAGCCTGGAGATGGCTCATTTGCTCGCCCGGGTCTATCCGTTTGACCTGCTCTGGGATGGAATGAGGAAGCAGAGCACGTTCACTGCCCAGGACAGACAGGATCGCGGCAAAGGCGGGTAGATACGGAGACGGCTCCCCACGCTCGGCGAGAAAATCGGAAAGGGCTGTCTTACAGAGCGACTCGCGCAGACCGCCTGGCCGGCCAGAAAGGCCCAGGGTTTGAAAATGAATCTGGGCCTGCGGGGGATCGCTGCGCACGGCCATGTCCTCGAAACGCAGGCCGGCATTTTGAATGCCAAGCAGGGTCGCTGCCAGAAATGGCGGTTCAACCTCGGCCAGAATACCCAGGCCAGGAATTGATAAGTTCGACTGAGGCGTCAGGTTCGTCAACGTCGATTGGACTGCCGCTGCCTGCCAGCCCCAATCGTAGCGCCGCCGGCTCAAAACGCTTTTCATTGAGGATACTCTTTCCCTCCCCCACAGCCAGCCGGCCCAGACCGCAGAGAGGGTCCAATATGCCTGGTTTGGGCGGGGGATCACGGTCAGAACCCCCTGGATTGAGAGGTTCTTGATTTGTTCGGCCAGGTCTTTATACCTGCCTTCGAAAATGGTAATCTCCCCCGGTTCCCCCTGTTCGGGCCAGATTTTGACCTTAACCGGCTGAAATGGCCCGGCATCAGGTTCTTCCCGAGGTAGGCTGCAGGCCTGCCCCCAGATCTGCACAGCTTTTTCAAGGCTCAGCCAGAGATTGTTCTCATAAAAACGGGGTGGGACGGTTAGCTGTTTTGGGCGCAGCCGTCCTGCGGGATACGTCCAGAGAGAGCTGCCTTCATCGAGCACAACCAACAACAGGGAGGTTAACAGGGCGCGCCGCGCCGGGCTCAGTCCAGAAGCGTCCAGTTTGTTGACCAGGGTAAAGATCACATACAGCGCCCGGGGAAGATAGCAGTTCACGGCCAATTCTACGTCCGCACGAACTGGATCATCGATAGAGGCCACTCGCTCGAGTGCCCGCGAACGGTGTAGTCCAGCGGGCGGCAACCGGCGCAGCTGCTCCAGATCTGTTTCGGTGACCGGACGCTCTCCTGAGTCGCCGCAGTGAGGGCAGGTATAAATCCGGGCGAACGGACCAGCCGCATCCCGTTCCCATAGAAAAGATTGGGCTTGAATTTCCCAATCGCAGGCTGCGCACTTAGTTACATACAATGAAGGAAGTATATGCTCGAGCCGGTCATCGCCTTTGCGAGACGCGCCCAACTCGGCCAGTGCGGATTGAAAATCTTCCTGAGACGGCGCTACGGCCAGCATCTCCAGAAGAAAACGGGTGATCGGGTTATTAGCGGCGATTAAAAGCGGATATCCAGCGCGGGCAGTTTCCAGGGCAAGATAGGGATCGGTTGCAAAGGGGTCGAGGATCCAGCCGCCGGATTGTACGGTTTTTTTCAACCAGGCCTGTCCCACACCCTGCGAGTTGGGCGGCAAAAAGCGGGAGAGCGGGCCATCCGCATCCTTCCAGGTTCCGGGTATAAAAGCAAGGGTGTTGACACTCATCCTGGCCGCAAGTGCTAAATCAGCAGATCCTGGCCTCTCTGGCCGGCGGTTAATACCTGATTACTTAGGAGTATAATGAAGAAGATCGAAAAAAGATAGTGCTACCTCTGCCTCAGGTTTATCTCGGGATCGGTCCATGGTTTTCGCAAAATTAAAGATTTTTCTGGGTTTAATTTTGCTGGTTTTCATTGCCGCCTGCTCAAGCCTGGGGACGCCCCAGGCAGTCCAGGGCCAGGTCGAGCCAACCGTCCAACCCGGCGAGACAGTCTTCCCCACCTTGCCTGTCACTCAATCAGCTCCAACCGATACGCCCGTCCCAACGCAAGCGGCATCGCTCCCAAATCCACTCTGCGTCACCTCCCAGTCTCATCCAGATTTCCAACGCGGTGACTTTGGCCAGTATCCTCAAGCGATCCTAAGGTTTTTGAATGGCGGAGCGACTGTTGAGGAGCTCAGCAAGTCCTTGTACGACGCAGGAGTGGCGAGCCAGCCGAGGACTGCGATGGCGGATGATATGACCGGCGATGGACAGCAGGATGTAGTCGTTTCGATATTTAATCCGAATTCCCGGCGAATCCCTCCTTCGGGAACGCTATTGATTTATGTGTGCGAATCTTCCGGGTATCGCCAGGCTTTCCAGCTTGCAACGACAGAGGATCAGGGCGCGCCTGGGATCCGTTTCCTCCAGGACCTGAACGCCGATGGAAAAGCCGATCTGGTGACCAGCCAGGGGTCCTGTGGAGCCAGCACCTGCTTTGAGGCCGTCCAGATTCTCACCTGGAATGGATCTGAATTTGATAATGCTCTTGAAGGGAGCAGCGCCGATCTGGCCGATCCGGATATCCAGATCAAAGATCCGGGGTCGAGCGGCGTCTACCAGTTGGTGATTACTGCCGGCGGCGCAGGCTCATTGGGCGCCGGTCCACAGCGGATCGTCACCCGCACCTGGATCTACGATCCAGCCAGCCAGCACTGGAAACCGGGTTCGGATCAAGTGGCATCCTCGACCTACCGCATCCATGTGCTCCAGGATGCTGACGTTGCCTTCAAAAAAGGCGATTATGCTCTGGCTGAAGCGCTTTACCGGCAGGTGAGAGACGACCAGCCAGCGCTGGCCGATTGGATGGATCCGGTCAGCGAGAAAGCCAATTTGGGCGCCTATGCAGCCTTCAAAATTATTGTCATCGAAACGGTGCAGAAAAAATCCACCCAGGCTCAAAAAGACCTGGCTTCTATCACCGGCAATGTTGAAGCCAGATCTCCGCAACAGGCTTATGTAGAGATGGCCAGGGAATTTGTATCAGCTTATGCTGTGGATCCATCCACGGCCTGCGCGATCATAAAGAGATACGCGGCAAGCCATGCCGGCCAGGTGCTCGATCCGCTTGGCTCGAAAGTTTTTGGTAATTCTAACCGCGACATCCAGCCCGAAGATTTGTGCCCTTAAACTCTGCTCTCGATGCGGAGAATGCAGACTTCATCGATGGGTTCTTCCGGGTAGCAGTTGATAATAATCTCAAAGTCTTGCATACCCCCAAGAATTATGTTAGAATCTGGATACTCAAAGTCGTCGACGGATATCGTCAACAACGAAAAGTGGGCATCCCCCACTTTTCTGCGTATAATGGGTCACAGGTTTTTTAGGGAGAAAGAGCACGGATGAAAAACGAGTTTACGCTGGCTTTCAACGAAGTCCTCGAAGAAAAACAGCTTCCGAAGGAAGTGATTCTCAAGGCGTTGGAATCTGCCATGGTTTCAGCTTACCGGCGGGCTGTCAACGCTTCGAACGCGCAGCATGTGGAAGCCAAAATCGATCCCGAAACCGGGCATGTCGATATCTATGCTGAAAAGGAAGTGGTCGAGACCGTCCAGGATTCCCGGACCGAAGTGTCCCTACCCGATGCAAAGAAAGTTGATGGCGATGCCGAGGTAGGCACGATGGTGGTGGTTAAATCCACGCCGCAGGATTTTGGCCGCGTTGCAGCTCAAACAGCTCGCCAGGTTATCCAGCAGCGCATCCGTGAAGCGGAGCGCCAGGCGCAAATGGCCTATTTTGACAAGCAACTGGGCGAGATTTCCAGCGGAGTCGTCCAGGCGGTCAATGCGCAGGGTGTAACCGTGGGATTGGACATGAAGGCCGAAGGGGTGATGATGCGCAAGGAAATGATCCCCGGGGAGCGCTTTCGGGTTCACGACCGGGTCCGGGCGTTGGTTTTTGAGGTGAAAGATGGGCCACGCGGTCCGCAGATCATGCTTTCGCGGGCTCACCGCAATTTTCTGCGCCGGCTACTCGAAAATGAGGTCCCTGAGATTTACCACGGCGTCGTCGAGATCCGCTCGATCGCACGCGAGCCCGGCGAACGGGCGAAGGTTGCGGTCGCCGCCACCCAACAGGGTATCGACCCGGTGGGAGCCTGCGTGGGCATCCGCGGCGTGCGTATTCAGGCGATTGTCCGCGAGTTGCACGACGAAAAAATCGATGTGATTGAATGGAACTCCGATCCGGCGGTGTATATTGCCAAGGCGATCAGCCCGGCCCGGGTGAGCGGAGTTTATTTGAACGAGCGCGCCAGTGGAGGAAAAACTGCGACGGTGGTCGTCCCCGAAGATCAGCTCAGCCTGGCGATTGGCCGAGATGGCCAGAATGCCCGCCTGGCAGCCAAGCTGACGGGTTGGCGGATTGATATCAAGAGCCTGCCCGAAGCAGCTAGCGATACACTGAATCGCGTTCGGACCGAACCTGCACTCTCGTCGTTCCTCGAAACGGACGCAACCATAATTGAGAATGTCGAGGCAGCCCTGGGAAAGAAGGCGGAAGGCAGGCCGCTGACGCCCGAAGAATTCGAAACCCTGTCCCGTTTTGTCGATCGCGTCGAAAAACGCTCGGCGATACGCCGGCAGGCCGAGAAGAAGACCGAGGAAGGCCGTCGGCAGGAAGTTCGCGCTTCCCTACCGCCCAAGGCCTTCGAAGTTTCCTTAAACGATACCGACCTCTCTGAACATGTCATCCACATTTTGACCGAGGCAGGATATGAAACTCTGGGCGATCTGATGGTCCAGATCACACTGGACGCGGATTCAGTGCTTGCCCTGCAAGGCATGGGTCCAAAGGCAATGCAGGATATCCAGCGTCTGGTCGATGAGTTCAAGGCAGCGAACCCACCCGAGGTTGTGGAACCGGTGGCCGGTCCTGCACCGGAAGAATTGGTGGTCGAGCAGGCGGAGGAATTTAAGCCCGGCGAAACTGCTGAAGTGGCACAGCCATTAGAAATCGAGATAGAAGTAGAAGCGCCTGAGGCGGCTCAAGTGGAAGCTGAGCCGGTTGCCGAGGTTGAAGCTGTGGCCCCAGAGGCAGAGCCCATTGCTGAGCTTGAAGAAGAACTTCCCTCATCACTCGACGAATTGTTTGCGATGAAGCCGGAGGTGCTTGAAGTTACCGGTGAAGTAGAGGAAGAAGAGACTGAGGAAGGTAAGTCTGGCAAGAAAGGCAAGAAAAAGAAGAAGCATGTTGAAGTCACCTATGATCCCGATCGCGATGTTATGATGGTTCGCAAGAAGCACAAACGCGGCGGCGGAGAATGGGATGATTGGGAATAATTCATAAGAGAAAGTAGATTGGCAGGGAAAACTGAAAAACGAGTAAAGCGTGCTCCGCAACGTACCTGTGTGGGATGCCGGGTGGTTAACTCGAAACGCGAGTTGATCCGTCTGGTGCGGCGGCCGGATGGGGTTGTCATTGACCCCACCGGGAAGCTGTCAGGACGTGGGGCTTACTTGCATAGCCGGCGTTCCTGCTGGGAACGTGGTTTAAAAGGCCCCCTGGCGCACGCTTTGAAAACAAACCTGACAGACCAGGATCAGGAACGCCTGCGGGCGTACCTTGGAACCCTGGCAGAAGATACTCCAGAAGATGAGGCTGAAATGGCTTCGGATGGTCAGGTCTTATGATAGGAATGGAAATCTTCGGATGAACGGTTAACTCAAGGCTGTTATTCGCTCATCAGGCGCAGCGCCAGAGTCCCATTCCAACGTTAGGCGAGTTACTGTTTTCCTCGTCTTTGTGGAAATTCAAAATGGTTTGGAATCAAGAAGAGGAGGCGCCACATGAGCGAAAATGGGAATAATATAATCGAGTTACCGGGCAGCATTACGGTCCGGGAACTGGCTCAGAGAATTAAAACAAGCCCCATTCAGGTCATTAAAATCCTGATGGCAAACGGGGTGATGGCCAACATCAATCAACAGATCGATTACGATACGGCTGCTGTGGTGGCCTCAGAAATGGGTTTCGAAACGAGCCTGGAGACACCTGAGGTTATCGAAGAAACCGATACGAGTGAAATACCCTTATGGCGCCGTCTGATTGAGGACGAAGAACCAACCCGCCTGGTCAGCCGGCCACCAGTTGTGACGATCCTGGGTCACGTTGACCATGGGAAAACGACTTTGTTAGACGCGATTCGCCATACCAATGTCGCCGCCGGTGAAGCTGGAGGGATTACCCAGCACGTAGGTGCATATCAGGTTGAGCATAAAGGACGCACAATCACCTTCCTGGATACGCCTGGACACGCTGCATTTACCGCGATGCGTTCTCGTGGGGCTCAAGGCGCCGATGTGGTCGTTCTGGTGGTAGCGGCTAACGATGGGGTGATGCCCCAAACGCGGGAGGCAATCGCCCATGCCAAGGCGGCCCGCGTTCCAATTGTAGTTGCCTTGAATAAGATCGACCGTCCGGATGCCAACCCCGACTTCGTCAAGCACCAGCTAGCGGATAACGGCCTGGTTCCGGATGAGTGGGACGGGTCTACCATTGTCGTGCCAGTTTCAGCAAAACTAAAGAAAGGCCTGGATGACCTCTTGGAAGCGATTTTATTGGTTGCCGATGCCAGCGACATTAAAGCCAATCCGGATGGCCGCGTGATTGGAACGGTTATTGAAGCCGAGCTGGACCGGGCGAAAGGGGTGGTGGCGACTTTGCTGGTACAGAATGGGACTTTACAAATGGGGGATGTGGTCATTGCCGGGCAGGCTTTCGGCCGATTACGAGCCATGTTCGATTTCCGCGGTCGAAAGATCCGTAAGGCCGGGCCCTCGACCCCCGTTTCGGTGATGGGGTTAAACGACGTTCCCCAGGCAGGGGACCTCTTCCAGGTCCTGCCCTCGGAAAAAGAGGCTCGCGCGGTCGTTGAAGAGCGAAAGCAGGCCCAGGCCAAGCTCTCCCTGGCCCCCAAAGCGACCCTGGAAGAGCTGTTTTCCCGCTTCCAGGCCGGTGAGGTGCGCGAACTCCGCCTGATCGTCAAGGCCGACGTTCAGGGATCACTCGAACCAATCATCACGTCCTTAAATGATCTCAATAAGGGTGACATTTCGATCAACATTTTGTATGCAGAAACAGGAAATATCGGCGAAAATGATATCATGTTGGCGGCTGCTTCTAAAGCAATCGTCATCGGTTTCAACGTCGATGCGGATCCAAATGCCCGGCGGCTGGCTGAGGCGGAGGGCGTATCGATCCGGCGATATGATATTATTTACCGGTTGACTGAAGACATTGAAAAAGCATTGAAAGGTATGTTGGCACCGGAATTCAGGGAAGTCACCATCGGCCGGGCGAATGTTCTGGCGATCTTCAAGATTTCAAAAACAGGCAACATTGCAGGCTGTCGGGTGACGGAGGGTGAGTTGCGCCGGAATGCCATCGTTCATGTGGTTCGCAACGGCCAGGTGATTCACGTTGGTGAAATGGCTTCGCTAAAGCACGAAAAAGAGGATGTGCGCGAAGTCCGAACAGGTTTTGAATGCGGCGTGGCCTTAAAGGGTTTCAGTGATTTTCAGGTTGGCGATGTCATCGAATGCGTCGTCCGTGAAAGAGTTGGCCAGCCCCAATAGCTGAGGACGAAAGGATGCCATCGAAATTACGCTTGCAAAGAATCGCGGATCGAATCCGCCAGGAATTGGCAGAGATGGTGATCTATAAGATCAGCGATCCCCGATTGGAAGGAATTTCCATCACAGATGTGACCGTTGATCGTGAGCTGGCCTATGCCGATATTTACGTATCGGCAGTGGAAGGCACGGTTCGATCTGCGGAGATTCTGGCTGGATTGGAGCATGCCAGCGGCTTTCTGCGTCATGAACTGGCGTCAAAAGTGGAGTTGAGATCCTTTCCTCGCCTGAGGTTCCATTGGGACCCAACTCCCGAGCACGCTGATCATATCGAGAAGCTGCTGGCTGATTTACGCGAACAATCCGCAAAATCATCTGATTCTTCGGAGAAAGATGGAGAATAAGGAAGTCGCCCTGGCTGTAGGCCAGAAACTGAGGGAGGCTCATCAAATCCTCGTCGTCTCTCACGTCCGCCCGGACGGCGATGCGATTGGCTCGATTCTGGGTCTGGGGCTGGCTTTGCGCGAGGCTGGCAAGAACGTCCAGATGGTCCTTTCCGATGGCGTGCCGAGCTCAATCCGCTATCTGGTCGGCAGCGATCAGATTAAAAAACGCGCGGAGGGCGAGTTTGATCTCATCATTGTCCTGGACTCTTCAGATCTGGCTCGCATTGGCGACGCCCTTTCGGGACTACGCGCCCCGGACGTCAACATCGATCACCACGTCACCAACCTGGAGTACGCCGCTTTGAATCTGGTAGATGCGGACGCCGTTTCGACGACGACCATCCTGGCCCGGCATTTAGAGCAATGGGAATTTCCCATCAGCCCGGATGTTGCCTCAGCATTATTAACCGGTTTGATCAGCGACACCCTGGGTTTCAGGACTTCCAACATGAATCCCGAGGCTCTGCGCATCGCCGCCAATCTGATGGAACGCGGCGCGGATCTGCCGGAGCTTTACAGCCTTTCCTTGATGCGCCGTTCCTATCCGGCTGCCCAATATTGGGGAGCTGGCCTTTCGCGCCTGCAACGCCGCGGAAGGTTGATCTGGACCAGCCTGACCCTGGCTGATCGAGAAACGGTCGCGTACCCTGGCAATGATGACGCCGATCTGGTCAATCTTCTTTCGGCGATTACCGACGTGGATGTGGCGATCATTTTTGTTGAGCAAAGGGGCAATAAAGTGAAAGTTAGCTGGCGGGCGATCCCAGGGTTTGACGTTTCGCAACTGGCATTAAAGTTTGGTGGGGGTGGACATATCGCAGCGGCCGGGGCTGAAGTTCAAGGAACGTTGGTAGAAGTTCAAGAACAGGTTCTGGATGCTACGGTAAAATATCTCGAGAACGGAAATCATCCCAGATCTTAACAGGTTTCGTTTTGCGGACCGGATCGTGGTTAATCGTCATGGGGAGTGTAGATTATGGACAACAGTAGTTTCGATATCAAAAACGCCATTTCCGGTGTCCTGGTCGTCGACAAACCGGTAGGATTGACCTCACATGAGGTTGTTCAGATTATCCGGAAAGGAACCAATATTCGCCGTGCGGGCCATACCGGTACGTTAGATCCCCGCGCTTCCGGCGTTTTGGTCATCCTGATTGGTCCGGCTGTCCGGTTGAGCGAGTACGTGTCGGCGTCAGACAAACGCTACCAGGCAATCATCCGGCTAGGGGCAAGCACAGATACATATGATGCAGACGGCCATGTCACCAGCTCTTCTCCGGTCAATATCAGCGAGGAACAGTTCGAAGCCGCCCTGAGTCAATTCATCGGGGAGATTGAGCAGGTTCCGCCGCCTTACTCTGCGGTGAAAGTCAAAGGTCGTAAGGCTTATGAAATGGCGCGTGAAGGTGAAGAGGTCGATCTGCAGCCACGGAAAATCAAAGTATACAACCTTGAGCTGCTCGAATGGGCTCCGCCGGAAGCAGTGATCGACGTGTACTGTTCCTCGGGAACATACGTCCGCTCCCTGGCTCACGATCTGGGCAACATTCTTGGTTGCGGCGCTCATCTGGTCGGACTGCGCCGGACCAAAAGCGGGCGGTTTACCCTACGCGATGCGGTGCCGCTGCGCAAGCTCCGTGAGGCCTTTGAAGCAGGAAACTGGTACCAGTACCTGATCCCGGCTGCCGAAGCTCTTTCCGATTGGCCGGCTGTCGAACTGGAGGTAGAACAGGTTGAAGCGATCCGGCATGGGCACCGTGTACCCGCCGAATCAGGCTCCTCGGGTTGGGCGAGAGGGATCAGCCAGCAAGGAGAGCTGGTTGCTTTGATGGAGATCGATACTGAGACTCATGAGTGGCAACCGCGAAAGGTTTTCTTCTCCTGACATGGCCTCCATCCCATTTTTAAATCATTAAGCTCCCATTACCAATGCAGCATCTATCCTCTCTGGATCAGATTCACCTGGATGCGAGCTGGGTTACCATCGGGTCATTTGATGGGGTTCACCGCGCGCATCAGGAAATCGTCGCCAGACTGGTGGCAGGCGCTCACGCGCAAAATCTCCCCGCGGTATTGGTCACTTTTTTCCCACATCCTTCGGTAGTTTTGCGCGGCAACCAGGACGCAATTTATCTCACCACTCCGGATGAGCGGGCTGAGCTGATCGGCGCTCTCGGGATTGACACTATCATTACCCTCAAATTCACTAGGGAGCTCTCAACCACTCCGGCAAAAGATTTCATCGCATCCTTGAGCTCCCGGCTTGGAATGAAGCAATTGTGGGTGGGTTTCAATTTTGCCTTAGGCCGCGGCCGCGAAGGGGATATTTCTACCTTACGCCTATTCGGGGACATTTATGGTTATCAGCTCGTGGTAACGCCCCCGGTAAAAATCAATGAGGAGGCTATCTCTTCCAGCCTGATCCGAGCTGCCCTTACGAAAGGGGAAATCGACAGGGCGAACCGTATGTTAAACCGCTGCTATTCAGTAGAGGGCCCTGTGATGCACGGAGATGGACGAGGAAGGTCGATCGGGATTCCAACCGCCAACCTGGATGTCTGGCCTGAGCAGGTGATCCCGGCGATTGGGGTATACGCAACCTGGACGACGGTCGATGGCCAGCGCCACCCATCCGTGACCAATATAGGTGTACGACCCACGTTTGAAAACCAGCCGCAACAGCCGCGTGTGGAAACCCTGATCCTCGATTTCGATCAGGATCTGTACGGCAAGAAGGTGCGAGTAGAATTTGTCGAGTATTTACGAGGAGAGCGAAAATTTCCTTCGGTAGATGCATTACTTTCTCAGATTCGGCAAGACATCGAGCGTGCGCGAGGGAGCCTTACCCATGAATTCTAACCGCCAAATTTATCTTCTAAATCCCCAGGAGCTGCGGCCAGAAACGATCGCCGTTGCATTTGCTAAAACTTCCCGTTCCCCTGAATCGTTTCGGGATATTGCCGCCGAGCTGACGGATGAAAAAAGCGCCCAGTTCCATGAAAAATGGGTAGTCGGGTACGGCCATTCCTCGGTTGCGGAACATGCCGTGCTGCACATCGCGATCGAAAATGTCTCCAGGCTGGCGATCGAGACCCTGGAATCGAACCGCCTGGCTTCCTATACGGAAAAGTCAACCCGTTACCAGAAATGGAACCCAGATGCCTACTATATTCCCAAGGAGCTGCATGGCTCACACCTTGAGCAAGTTTATCAGGAAACATGCCAGGCTCTGTTCGCGGCGTACCAGCAGGCGCTGCCCGCCGTTCACGCGGTGATTGCCCGTGGATTTCCACAGTGGGATGGCGAAAGCGAGGCTGCCTGGGATCGGCGAATCCGGGTTCAGTATGTCGACGTGTGCCGCTACCTCCTGCCGGCCAGCTCGCTGGCCAATCTGGGGATGACCGCCAATGCACGAGTTCTCGAACACGCCATATGCAAGCTTCTCTCGCACCCATTGGAGGAGGTGCGCGAGATTGGCGCTGAGATCAAGCACGTGGCCCAACAGGAAGTACCCACCCTGGTGAAGTATGCCCACGAGGTCCCATATCTGAAAAATGCATATACAGCCCTATCTGAGGAGGCGCCCCGAATCCAGCCTGCGAAAGGCCCGCAATTTTCCCCGGAGGACTGGTGCTGTCTGGTCGATTACGACCCTGCAGGTGAGGAAACCGTGCTGGCGGCAGCACTCTACCGCTTTGGAGAGATAGGTTTCAGCGAAGCGCTGCAGTCTGTCCGCCAGGCCAGTCCCGCGGAACGCCTCAGGCTGGCTGATATTCTCCTTGCTGGGGCAGGTGAGTTTGATTCCCCGCTGCGAGAGCTGGAACATACAACCTATACGTTCGACGTGATGGTCGACCAGGGAGCCTATTTCGAGCTGAAACGGCACCGCATGATGACCCAATCCCCTCAGATGCTGACTACCCGCAACGGGTATGCGGTTCCAAAAAAGATCGTTGAGGCGGGATTGGAATCTTTTTACCGCGAAGCAATGGACCGCGCTGGAGATGCTTATGAAAAGTTGGCCGGGCTCAGTCCGGCAGTGGGCGGTTATGTTGTCCCCAATGGTTATTATCGGCGGGTTTTGCTGACTTTAAATTTGCGCAACGCCTTTCACCTCTGCTCGCTGCGCTCGGCGGCGAATGCGCATTTTTCCATGCGTCGCCTAGCCCTGCGCATGGCCGAGCAAATCCGCGGTGTCCATCCAGTTCTGGGAGCCTATATCCGCGTGGAAGGTGGAGATGATTGGCAAAGCGTGGATGCGCAAAATTTTGTCGGATGAGTGCTACTTGACAAATTATTTCTGATCGATATAATCTGATTCATAGAAAAACGCTGATGCGGACTAGTATCTGCTGAACCAGAGGCACAGAGAGCAGGGCCTGGTGAGAGCCTGCCCGAACGGCAGCAGGGAATGGACCGCGGAGTTGCAGGGTGAAACCTTTACCCGAGGGATTAGCCTGTGCCGGAAGGGCCTCCGTTAACAGGCAAAGGGTATTATCTCTTATAGAGCCGTACCCGAAATGAGTGAGGCTGGTTGGGAATCTACCCCAACCACCTAACTGGAGTGGCACCACGGGCGCGCCCCGTCTCCTAGCAGGGAGATCCGGCGCGTTTTTTGTTTTTGTGAGGTGAAATGAAAGAAAAAGGCCGAATTTTAACCGGACATCGCCCAACGGGCCCTCGCCACATTGGCCACCTGATCGGCACGCTGCGCAACTGGGTTCGCCTGCAGGAAGAGTATGAGTGCTTTTTCCTGATCGCCGATTTGCATGTACTGACCACGGATTATGCCCATGCCGACTGGATCAGATCCAGCACCCTCGAAGTGCTGGCGGATTGGCTGGCCTGCGGGATCGATCCCCAAAAATCCACCCTGATCTTGCAGTCGGCGCTGCCGCAGCACACCCAACTCGCGGTGCTGCTGGCGAACCTGGTCACGGTTTCCCGGCTCGAGCGGATCCCCACGTACAAAGAACAGATCAAAAACCTGGGCCTGCAGCCATCCCTGGGTTTGCTCTCCTACCCAGTTCTCCAGGCTGCGGATATCCTGCTCTATAAGGCCAATGCGGTCCCGGTGGGTGAAGACCAGTTGCCTCACATTGAACTGACCCGGGAGATTGCCCGCCGCTTTAACCAGACTTTCCAGCCCACCTTTCCTGAACCTGAAGCGCTCCTATCGGAGAACCCGCGCCTGCCCGGGATCGACAACCGCACCATGCACACGTCTTATGGAAACGCGATCTTTCTCGGCGATACTCCGGAGGATACCACTGAGAAAGTGATGAGCATGTACACCGACCCGACCCGGCTACGGGCGACCGACCCTGGTCACGTTGAAGGCAACCCGGTGTTCGCCTACATGGACGCCTTCAACCCGGACCTGGCTGAGCTGGAGGATCTGAAAGCTCGCTATCGCGTTGGAAAAATCGGCGATGTGACGATGAAGCACCGCCTGGCGGATGTGGTCAACGCCGCTCTGGCACCAATCCGCGCTCGCCGGGCGGAACTGATCCGCCGTCCGGAAGAGCTGGAAGAGATCTTATTGGCAGGGACGCAGCGTGCCAGAACTGTTGCCCAGGCTACTCTGGAAGAAGTTCAGGTGCGAATGGGCCTTGGTCTCGGTTCCGGGCCGATTTCAAAGGGCCGTAAACCAGCCGAGTCCTCGGTTCCCCTGATGGGAACGTTTTGCTAATCCTTTCAAATCAAATTCTTAAAAGAACCAGGAGGAAAAACCCATGTCCGATCAAACCCGTTTCTTATTAGGAGAAGATGATGTTCCCCGCTACTGGTACAACGTCAACGCGGATAACCCGGTCCCGCCCACGCCCGTCCTGCATCCGGGGACTCATGAGCCGGTCACCCCGGATTTCTTGAGCGTCCTCTTCCCAATGGATCTGATTCAGCAGGTGATCAGCACCGAGCGTTACATTGAAATCCCCGAGGAGGTCCGCGAGATTTATAAGATGTGGCGCCCGACCCCATTGATCCGGGCGCGCAGATTGGAAAAAGCTCTGGAGACCCCGGCTCATATCTATTACAAGTATGAGGGAGTTTCTCCATCCGGCAGCCATAAAACCAATACCGCCGTCGCCCAGGCTTATTACAATAAGAAGGCCGGCGTTCACGCGCTGACCACGGAGACGGGAGCAGGCCAGTGGGGATCGGCGCTGGCGATGGCATGTAAATTCTTTGATCTGGACCTGGAAGTCTATATGGTCAAGGTATCCTACGAGCAGAAACCGTACCGGCGAATCTTGATGGAAACGTATAGGGCGCAGGTGTACGCCAGCCCAAGCGACCGTACGAATGCAGGGCGGGCCATCCTTGCTGAAAATCCGGCCAGTGCCGGCTCATTGGGGATCGCGATCTCCGAAGCGGTTGAGGCGGCCGCTACCTCGGGTGGGAAGAAGAAATACAGCCTGGGATCGGTATTTCACCACGTGCTCCTCCACCAAACAGTGATCGGAGAAGAGGCCCTCAAGCAGATGGATCTGGCCGGGGAGTATCCAGACGTGGTCATTGGCTGTGTGGGCGGCGGCTCGAATTTTGGTGGAATTGCGTTTCCGTTCCTGCGCCAGAACCTCCTCGAAGGTCAGCGCACCCGCCTGCTGGCGGTCGAGCCAACTGCGGCGCCTTCATTGACAAAAGGAATTTATGCCTTCGATTTCGGCGATACCGCGCAGATGGCGCCCATCGTCAAGATGCACACGCTGGGCCATTCATTCGTGCCGCCGGCCATCCACGCCGGGGGCCTGCGCTACCACGGTATGTCCCCACAGATCTGCTCGCTCTACGACGCCGGTTATTTCGAGGCGGTCGCTGTTCCCCAGGTAGCTACCTTCGAGGCCGCAGTACAGTTCGCCCACACCGAGGGTATCTTACCCGCGCCAGAATCGGCGCATGCCATTCGCGGCGCGATTGACGAAGCGCTGGACGCCAAAGCCAAGGGGGAAAAACGGGTTATCCTATTCAATCTTTCCGGTCATGGTAACTTCGACCTGACCGCTTACCAGGCCTATCTCGTTGGCCAACTGGAAGATTTTGACTATCCGGAAACAGAGGTGGAAGCGATCCGTTCGCGCCTGCCGCAGGTGAATATTCCTGCGTAAATAGAATAGCCTTAATCCTCGGTCTCACCGAGGAGGACTACGAAGATGTGCTGGTTGAGCAACTGGGGTGGGCTACCGGCGATGTGCCCCAGCGTGTAAGCTCCAGCCAGGGGAACATCCAATCCAATTGCCTCCCGAACGGCGCTGATTTCCGCGCCGGGCTGGGAGGCAAACAGCATCTGCCAGGCCACGTCGGCGAGGACCAGGCCGAAGAAAGGGCGAGCGGTCCTCAGATCGGCCTGAGCCTGGCGGGCAGCTTCTCGCGCCGCGTCGAGACAATGATCCAGGCTTCCGATGAGCAGATGACCGACAGTGCCTTCAGCGATCGGGGTTTGCATGCGGAAGCTGCCATCCGCTTCGACGTGGAGGGGGGCGCGGACGGTTCGCGGGCTGCTGCCAGCGGATTCTATTTCGAGCGGATACAGACGGACGAGATCGGTGAGAGGTGGGAAGGCCCAATCGCGGACAGGAGAGCCAAAAATGCCGCTATACCTTTCGGCTGCGCTTTTTCCATCCAGTGCACGGATCCAGACCCCGTTGGAGCGGGTGATGTGAAAGAATGGACCGGCCGGTAGCCAGCCATGGCCTTTTCCGACGCCCATGCGGATTCTGCCGCTGAGATAAGCCGCGGACAGACTGCCAGACCCTGTCTGGCTCCCGCCGATCTGGTAGGTTTTCCCCAGGTGAAAATCGCCCCCGGCCAGGCAGCCCGCCAGAGAAGGAAGCTGGTTGGGGGGAACCGCTTGCAGGGAAGAGCATAACTGGTTTGCATCACCGGACACGCCATCCACCACCAGAAGCAGGGCCTGGCGAAGCCAGGGATCATCGGGCAGGAGCTGGATTAATTTTCGGGCCGAACTGGCGCTGTCTTGAGCGTAACCAGGGCTCCAGTGAACCTGCGCTTTCAGGTCATCCCCTCCCAACAGAGCAACCACCACCGAATGGGGTCGAGGCCCTTCCCCGGCCAGCGGAACCGAAGTGGAGAACCCCCACTGGGGAGTGTTTCCCAGTAGGCTGGATACTCCACCCAGGACGCCCTGGATCTCAAACTCCTGAGCAGCAAAGACGATTGCCATGGAAACGATCGAATTGCCCATCTGGTCCAGCGCTTGCCGGGTTGCCTGCTGGGCGGCGGAATATGCGTCGATAGATTGAGAAATGCCGATCGCTGCAGATAAGCTCATAACTGGATCCTGGTCTTTTGCGGGTTATTCTGAGACAGGTATGGTGAAGTTGAATGTGGTCCCTTTGCGAAACTCGCTTTCGAACCAGATCTGGCCGCCTTGCATTTCGACGAGGCTCTTGGTGATGTTCAGTCCCAATCCAGTCCCGGGGGCTTCGCGTGTCTTGGGATCCTCAGAACGGAAGAATTTTTGGAAGATCTTTTTCTGATCCTCGGGGGCGATTCCAATACCTGTGTCGGCGACCCAGATATGGACCACCTGGCGGGCGCCGCTGGCATCCCAACGGTTGGGGCTCGCCTCTGCTCCAACCAGGATCTTGCCGCCATTGGAGGTATATTTGATGGCGTTGCTGACCAGGTTGGTCAGAACCTGGATCAGCCGGGTGCGATCCGCCCAAACCAAAGGGAGGTCCTTGGGGATCTGCATCTCGAGGGTATGGTTTTTATCCTCCAACTGGCGCTTGCTCGAGCGGATCACCTCGTCGGACAGCTCAACCATCGACAGGGCCTTGAATTCCAGACGCAGCCGGCCGGCCTCGATCCGCGAAACGTCTGCCAGGTCGGAGACCAATGTTGACATCCGCTCGACATTGGAGCGGATTGTGCCGAGGAAGTTAGCCTGAGCTTCGTTGATCGGTCCAACCGCGCCAGCCGCGAGGAGCTCGGTGTATCCCTTAATCGAAGTCATCGGGTTTTTCAGCTCGTGGGAGACGAAGGAGACGAACTCGCTTTTCGCTACATTGGCTGCCTGGACGGCGGCATACAGTTGAGCGTTGGCAATCGCAATCGCAGCGTGGTCGCTGAGACGGGCGAGAAAAGCGAGCGTATCTTCTGAGACAGGCTCAGACAGGGTACTCTCGAGAAGGAGCAGGCCCATGGTGGTCGCTTCGCGGCGGATGGGGATGACGATCTGGCTGCGAGCATCCAGGAGCAACCCGGACCCCTCCGGAGAATCAACGGGAAGCATGATCCGCTGAGGCTGGCCGCTTTGCAACGCGGCCTCCAGGTAAGGAGCGTCGCTGGGGAGGGTTGAGTCCTGATACGCGTCCAGCTCGTCGGTATAGCCCTGGAAGGCCATGATCCGCAGCCCCGAGTCGGTCAGCATGCCGACGAGGCCGGCATTCGTTTTACTCTGGCGCATGGCCCATTCCAGCGTAATACGCATGGCCAGGTTGACATCCAGGCTGGTGTTCAACTCGCGATCGATGCGCTGCATGACTGAAAGCTCTTCCACGCGCTCGGCCAGGGCCTGGTCAGTCAGCGTGTACAGGCGGGCGTTTTCGATGGCCACCGCAGCCTGGCCAGCAAAAGCGGAGAGGAGGGATAGGTCGTCATTGGTAAAGGGCAACCCATCGCGCTTGTTGATAACCTCGATCACTCCAATGACGTTATCCTTTACTTCCAGGGGGTTGACCAGCAGGGCCTGGGTCGAGAAGCCGGTTTGTTTGTCCGTTTTCGAGAACCAATCCGGGGTGTTTTGCACGTTATTGACGATGATCGGCTGGTGGTTTTTCACCGATTTGCCCACCACGCCGCTTCCTGGGGCCATGCGCAACCCGACCAGATTGGAAGCCACCGGGCCAACAGCGACGCGAAAAACGAGCTCGTCAGTTTGCTCATCCACCAGGAGCAGGCTGCCCGCTTCGCAGTTCAGGATGTCTACGGCGTTCTGAAGGATATTCTGCAGCAGCGGCTCGAGCTCCAGGGTGGAAGTGAGCTGGCGGGTGACATCGTTCATGGTCGAGAGCTGCAATGCGCGACGTTCGGATTCCTGTAGCAGGCGAGCTTTGACGATCGCCCCTGCCGTCTGGTCGGCGATAGCCTGGAGGAGATTCAACTGCTCGAATGTATAAGTTACCGCGGAATCCCGGCTGCCCAGACTGAGCGCGCCGATCGTTTCCGCGCCGGCATTGAGCGGGACGCCCATCCAGGCATAGAGGCCAGGATACAAAGCAACGATCCCCCGCTTCTGGCATTCACGGGTGCAGTCGTCAGCCAGAATGGCCTTCCGCGTGCGGGCAACCTCCTGCTCCAGAGTCTGGTTCGAGGCCAGGGGGCTGTTTTCTTGTTCGTTCAAGCGCTCGTCATTTTCCAGGTAAAAGGCATGCCGGAAAATCCCGGTCACCGGATCCACCAGCGTCATCCTGAAGTCTCGGGTTGGGAGCAACTGGTTGGTCTGGGCGTAGATCAGCTCGAGGATATCATCGAACGTGAGGGTGACGTTGACGCCCTGCGCGACACGCGAGAGAACATTCATTTCCCGGACATGGTGCTCCATATTGGCCACCACCTGGGCGCGTTCGATGGCCAGGGCAGCCTGATCGCAGAGCGCTTCGAGGTGGGTCAGATCGCGGCTGGTGTAATTTTCACCCGACTGGCGTGGGCCAAGAGCCAGAAAGCCGGCCAATCGTTTTTGACCAGGAAGGGGAAGGAATATTTGCGCAGCCAGCAGCCCCAGGCGAGGCTGATCCGGGTTGAGGGCGGCCGGAATTTCTGTGCGACTCTCCAGGAAGAGCGGACCTTGCTGCTGAGACAGTCCCTGGATGAGTGGGCTCTGGACCGGGAAGCGGATTTCACTGGTGGCTTTCCCGCTCTCATCCAGGCTGGCGACGTATTGATCGCTCAGGGGATCATAGATGAAAACGTGCAGGCGAGTCGGGAGGAGGGCATCTTGAATGTAGCGACGCAGGATGGCGATAATTTCGGGCAGGCCGACGGCGTTGGTGAGTTCGTGTCCAAAGGTCCGGATGCGTTCCTGGAGGGCTTTTTCCCCGCGGAAGAATACAGCATCGACCATGTTCTGGGCGCGCAGGCGCAGCGGGTTGAACAGCAAGGCGAGACAGAAGATGATCACCCCACTGATTAAGGCCGAGCGATCCGGGTTGGTTTGGACCATAATAATTCCCAGGCCGCTGACGAGAAGCGCGTAGCCGACTCCGGCGAGCACTGTCATAGTTGTGTACAAAAGCGTCCGGCTGATAATATAGTCGGAGCGGACCTGGCGCCGGTGCTGCAACGTGTAAGCAGTAATCACCGGGAAAATCGCCAGTGAGAGAGTCAGGTATGGTGTATAACTGGTTTCCGGCCGAAATGTGGCTGCTAGAAACCAGGCGGCCACAGGTCCGAAGGATACCAGAGCGCCCAGAAAGATCATCAAACCCCGTTCGCGCTCGAGCGGAGAAACGCTGCGCGAGCGTTGAAATAATAAATGCACCAGGAAAAGGAGAACACTCAAGCCAGCAAATAAAAACTCAGCTCTCCAGGATCTCAAGTATTCCGATGCCGAAGCCGGGGTTGCCAGAGAGATCCAGGCAACCGGCGCGAGGAGCGCAGCGATGAAGTATGGTACAAGCTGAAGAACTGGAAAGCGGGTCAGGAGGTAGCTTCTATGAGGATATAACAAACCAAAATGGAGCAGAGTCCCTGAAGCCAGGGCCAGGCTGAAAGACCAGAGGTAGACAAACTGCTGGGTCGTGAAAATATCAAACAGACCGGCAGTGACGATGGCAACCGAAGAAGTGAAGAGGGTGAATACCTGGCCGCTCGGGCTGCGCCCGCGGAGGATAAAAATCCACAGGGCAGCGAGAAAATAGATCAGGCCGACGCAATAAGGAAAATACAGATAGGTAAACCTCGACGTCTCCGGAAAGGGCCGAAGACTCACCTGGCGGATGGTTTCCACGCCAGACGCTGAGCGCAGCGAAATGGATACGCTTTGATCTACCAAATGGGATTGGAGCGCCCGAGCCAGGTCGGCTGAATTCGATACCGGGGCGCCTTCCACAGCAGCCACCTGCCATCCCAGCAAGTCGCCATTCACCGCTGGCTGCGAGACCATTGTGACGATGAGATGGGGGCTGGTAAAGAACCCAGGAAAGGGAACCGACAACCAGCGGCTGGCATGAAATGGGATCGCTACGAGCAGGACAACGGCAAGGATCAGATAGATGACTGCCACAATTTGCGGCCATGCGGTTTTGGCCAGCTCAAAGGAAAAACCGCGTTGACGGTGAAGGATTGTCCAGATTGGTGAACTTGATGAACCTTCGTCTCTATCCATGATTGTTCTATCGTTGAGAGCTGGATTTTTTGACAGGCTTGACAGTTCTCGCGTCCATTTCAACCGGCAGATTGCGCTGGTTAAGCATCTTCAACAAGACGCGGACCCGCTCGCTGCCAGGAATACGCGCGTCGAAGATGGCCTCATACCCCTGGAAAGGACCTTCCAGGACTCTGACCTGGTCTCCAGAATGGAGCCGTTCGAGATCCATCAGATGCTCACAGCCGGCTTCCTGGATTGCCTCCAGGCGCTGGCGAATGGCGTGGATCAGCGTATCGGGAACGATGGCAGGCTCGCCGCCAAAGCTGACCAGGCCAACGGCAAACGGCATCCATTGCAAGGTAGACAGCCCGATCACCTCGAGGTCCGCTTTGACAAACAGATACCCTGGAAAATAGGCCCTGATTTTCCGCGCGCGGGGATTGACCGTTTTTACCCGCAGGTGCGGGTAATATGCGTCCAGACCCTGATTGAGGATCTGGTGCCAGAGGCTTTCTTCTTTGCGAGGATGGCTGCGAATTGCGTACCAGTTGGCTGACATTCCGCCTTTGATATCCATGAATGGCATCTACCGGCTGCCCGATGGTTTATCTCTACCTAATTATAACGATTTCAGGAGAGAAACGAGCCAATGGCGGGCGTGCAGGCCCAGGTTATCAAAAGTGATAGGTAAGCCAGTCACCCTTTTTTACCGGGCGAGCTCACCGCCATCGACAGGAAGATCGACGCCGGTAATCCAGGATGCCGCGGATGAAGCGAGAAGGAGGCAGGCGTCGCCAATTTCCTCAGGCAGGCCCAGCCGCCTGGAGGGATTGGTCGCTTTCCAGCGGGCGACGAATTCGGGAATCTGTTCTTCGATCCCGGGCCGCCAGATCAGACCAGGGGAGACGGCGTTGACGCGGATGCCGTGTGGGGCCAGCTCGATCGCCGCGGAGCGGGTGTACATCAGCAAGCCAGCTTTCGCGGCGGCATAATGGCTGTGGCCAGGTGCAGTAGACCGGGCTTCAATCGTGGCAATGTTGACGATCGAGCCGCCGCTGCCCTGGGCGATCATCAGGCGGGCGGCAGAGCGGGTGCAGAGGTGGGCGCTGCGCAGGTTGGCATTCAAGATTTCGTCCCACTCCTCCGCCGTGATCTCGAGGAGGGAGGTGACAGGGTATGCTCCAGCGTTATTGACGAGCACGTCCAGCCTCCCAAAGGTCGACTGGACTGCTGAGAATAAAGAGTCTACCTCGGCGGGGTGGGAAAGGTTGGCCCGATAGGCGTGCGCACTGCCGCCCTGATTCTGGATCTGGCTGACCAGGCTGGCGGCGGCAGCTGCGCTGGTGTGAAAGTGTACGGCGACGCGGGCGCCGGCGGCGGCAAAGCGCGCGGCGATACCGCGGCCAATCCCTTTGGCGCTGCCGGTGACGAGGACGACCTGCTCGCTGAAATCGAATGGGTTGGGGAGGGTGGTGGGGGACATGTATTGATTATACGAGATCGGAAAAGAAGTTTCGATTTTCCCTGGACTGTCCACCCAGGACAGGCCATTTCCGATTGAAGGTAAAAGATCGGGTATTCGTTTCGAGGGTGAAACGAATGGAAACGTATGGAGGAGGTTGATTGGTCGCTTGGGGATTGGTCAATCAGGGTGTGATGGCTGCCGGAATGGATAAGTTTGGTTGTTAACGAGCGATTTGTTTTGAAGTGTATCACGAGAACGGAGAACCGAAGCGCAGCGGGTGCCATTCGGTTTTTTTACCGCAGCATAGCAAATGGTCGTACAAGACGGTGCAGTCTACGTTGGAGCGACCGGCCTGGAAGAGTGCAAGCGGCCCCCTGACAGGGATCTTCGAAACGCATAAGCGACAGGGTCGGCCGAGACGGCGGACCTACACAAGATAGCACTAATTGGAGAAAAAGCATATCCGTCAAAAATGACCTGAGGTTCAGACAAAAGATCGGACATGAGGATGGATCAAGCTTTGAAATG